>PLLH01000077.1 GCA_003140895.1 Elusimicrobiota bacterium | reverse complement strand
GGAACTCGGCCACGTTCATAAGCAATTTCAGCATCAATATTCGCCTGGAAGCGGGCGCGTTTGAAGGATCCTATAAACTTTATCCCAATCCAGCGAAGAACACGCCGATTTTGATTGAATACGGCCTCAGTGTGGCCGCGACGGTGGACGTGGAAATATATGACGTTTTAGGGAACCGCGTTTGGACAGCCAATTATAGTGATGGCGCCGGGATCCAAATGCATCCGTGGGATTTACGAAATTCATCCGGCAAAAAAGTTGGTTCTGGAGTTTATTTGGTTCGAGTGAAAGCCAACGGCGGCGGTAGTAAAGTGGACGTCGTCAAGAAGTTGGTGGTGATACAATGAAAAAAATAAATGTCGCCATCCCGGTTGTTTCTCTTTCTCTGATTTTTGGTTTTTCGGTGTTGCCAATGAGTTTGAGGGCTGCTGATCAAGGCGGGACGTCCACGGCGGCTTTCCTCCGGTTGGGTCAAGGGGCGCGTGTTGAAGGCATGGGGGGAGCGTTTACGGCCGTTGGAGATGACGCGCACACCATTCATTTTAATCCGGCAGGGCTAGCGCAGATCACACGGCGGCAGGTGGCGCTCGACCACGTGGAATTTATCGAGAAGATCAATAGTCAATACGCGGCTTTCGTTCTTCCCGTGAATGTCTTGGGCGGGAGCATGGGGGTTGACGTTTCTTATGTTGACATGGGAAGCATCGAACGTCGTGACGCCACCGGCGATAAAGTGTCCGGAAAAACAGATTCGAACGCGTATGCGGCTACTTTGGCGTGGGGACAAGCGGTAGGAGACCGGTTGGCTATCGGAGCTTCTGGAAAGATGTTTAAAGAGAATTTGGTTGAAGAAGCGCTGTCCGGATATGCGATGGATGCGGGAGGCCTTTTCTCCATTATTCCCAATCGTCTTATGATTGGCGTGTCCGCGCTCAACATCGGCCCTAAAGTGAAGATCGGGACGACGAACGAGAGTTTGCCTTTGACGTTTCGAGGTGGCGTGGCCTATCACCCGATTCCGAAGAAATTGCTCCTGACGGCGGATGCTGAGAAAGAGCGTGACACGGACGCCGTTATGCACGTGGGCGGTGAATATATTTATCAAAATCGGTTTATTGGCCGGGCTGGATACCGCGATCCCCTGGGTGGGAAAGGCGGATGGAGCGCCGGCGTTGGTTTCATTTGGCGGCCCATGGCTGAAGGCAGTTCCGATTTCTTCGGTAAACAAGATCGGGTTTATGAGAACGATTCACTTGAAGTTCGTATCGATTATGCCTTCGTTGATTATGGCGATTTTGACGCCACGCATCGCTTTGGCGTCCATCTCGCGTTTTAGTTTTCCCCTCATTATTTAAATTCCTCTTTTTTCCCTCTCGTATTTCTTCCCTCGGTTTTCTCCTCCAAAGGAGATTCTTATGTGGAAGCGGATTGTGTCGTTTGTTGTTTTCTCGTTGCTGGTTCTGCCCCCATTCTCCCTCTCGGCTCGCGTGTTTCCTCCCGATTCTTCCTCTTGTTTATTGATACAGAGAGAGGCCTTGCTTGAGGAATGTCGCTTACGGCCACAGGAGAGGGCCTCCTCGCGCCGCCTGGAAGCGTTTGATGCCGACATTGACCGCATCCATCAATCGGAGGCCTTGAGCGCCGCCGATCGCACTTATTACGATGGAGTGGTGGCGTGGCGGAAGGGAGATAAATCAGCGGCTCGTAATTCCTGGTTTAAGTTTTTGGAGCTTGTGGGGCGCTATAAAGGCGGCGTGGGGAATGGGCGCATCGCTGAAGTTGAAAAATATTTTCAACAAATCAACAAAGAGGTCGGGCCGGAACATCGTGTCGTGATGGGCGGAACTATTGAAGGGCCGGAAGATGAGAAAGGTGGGACCAGGCCGTTCATATCCGCCAAAGCGCCTCGGCGAAAGAAGACCCGTTCAAGCCAGCCATCATCTCCCCGGGTCGACGTGGCCCAAATCATTCGGCGGGCCAAAAAGGCCAGGAAAGACGGTCAATTCGAGTTTTCCCGCCGTTTATTTGAATCGGCGAAACAAATGGAATTGGGAACAGCTGATTCCCGGTCCACGGAAATTGACGAGCAATTAGCGGAGCTGAAGAAGGAGATGAGCGAGTAGGCCTACGACGGCGTGTATCGGTTCGTGATGGGCATCCGGTGGTCGCGGCCGAAGGAGCGCGGCGTGATCTTGATCCCGGGCGGCGCCTGGCGCCGTTTGTACTCACTCTTGTCGACGAGCGAAACGATTTTTCGGATGTAGTCCGCTTTGTCGGAGATCTGTTTGATGCTAACGGATTTTTCAAGATCCGCCAAAGGCCTGTTTTTCTCCACGTATCCAATGAGGAGTGGGTCAAGATCGGCGTAGGCGCCCAATGAATCTTCATCCCGCTGGTTCTCCCTCAGTTCCGCCGTCGGAGGCCGGGAGAGCGTGGAAGCCGGGATCACAGCCGACCCCGCTTTGTCATTCATAAAGCGCGCGAGAGCGTAAACCGTTGTTTTGAGGACATCTTTGATCACGGCAAACCCGCCGGCCGTATCTCCATAGAGAGTGCAGTATCCCGTCGACATTTCCGATTTGTTCCCCGTCGTTAAAACCAGCCAACCGAATTTATTGGAAAGAGCCATGAGAAGACTGCCGCGAATTCGCGCCTGGAGATTTTCCTCCGCGATGTTGGGAGTCGTTCCTTTGAATGAAGGAGCCAACGCTGTCTTAAAAGAATCAAATAGGTTTTCAATGGGGATCTCGATCAAGCGAATGCCGAGATTGCGCGCCAGGTCGCGGGCGTCTTTCACGGTCTCCGGAGAATTAAACCGTGAGGGCATGGTGACTCCGATCACGTTGCTTGAGCCGAGGGCTTTCGCGGCCAGCGCGGCCACCAGCGCCGAATCAATCCCGCCGGAGAGGCCGAGAGCCACTTTTTGAAAGCGATTTTTGGACACGTAATCCGACAAGCCAAGGAGAAGAGCGCCGTGAATTTCTTCAATCAGCGTGATGGTCCGTTTCTTTTGTTTTTCCGACGACCCGAGGGTCTTCTTTTCGTTGGAAAAAGTAAATTGGGTGAGCCCCGTTTTGAAAAGAGGCGCTTGATGAATTTTCCGCCCATCGGGACGTATCACAAAACTTCCCCCGTCAAACACGAGTTCATCTTGTCCTCCGACCAAATTGCAGTAGGCGACGGGCGCGCCGAGCGCGCGCGCGGCCGCTTTGGCGACCGTCTCCCGCTCCTTCCATTTCCCGGCGTGAAAAGGACTGGCGGAGAGGTTCACGACGAGGTCTGGTTTCATCCGCTTAAGCGGCGTGAGGAAGTCTGAATCCGACCACAGGTCTTCGCAAATGGTTATCCCGACCGAGATGCCTTTGATTTTCCAGAGAGCGAAGCGAGGTCCCGGCGCAAAGTAACGTTCTTCGTCAAAAACGCCGTAGTTGGGAAGTTTCTGTTTGTGATAAATTCCGCGGATCCGCCGGTTCGAAATCCAAGCCGCCGCGTTATACAGGCGCCCTTGTTTATGATCGACGAACCCAAGGAGGGCGTCGATTCCATGGACGGAGGCCGCCAGGTGTTTGAGTGCCGTGAGATTATCCTGAATAAACGCCGGTTTTAACAAAAGATCTTCCGGCGGGTAGCCGGTCAGGCTGAGCTCGGGGAAAATGATGAGATCGCACTGGCCTTTCGCCGCGTTGATCTGATCCAAAATCAATTTGGCGTTGCCGGCGATATCTCCGACGGTTGGATTTATTTGTGCCAGGCCGATCCGCATGGAGGCGCTATCCTCCTATCTCAAAGGCCAGAATGACGGCTTCGCTGATTTCTTTCATGCTTTTCCGTCGATCCATGCTTTGGCGTTGAATTTCACGGAAGGCGTCTTGTTCGGATAAATTTTTATGTTTCATCAGGAGTCCTTTCGCTTTCTCCACCACTTTCCGCGTTTCCAGCGCTTCCTGGGCGGCCAATTTGTCGGAGAGAAGCCGCGTGTTTTCAATCGCCGCGGCGCACTGGTTGGCCACGGATTGCGCGAAGGCGATTTCATCCGGCGAAAAATCGTGCTCGACTGGCGTGTAGGAGTTGAGCACGCCCAAGATTTGATCTTTGTACATCATGGGAACCGACAAGAGAGAGACAAGCCCTTGGGTGATGGCGACGTCCCTGAATTGATACGACGATTCTTTACAAACATCTTTCACGATGACGGGTTGTTTGGTGAGAACGGCCCGCCCCGTCAGGCTTCCCTGGACTTTGACGGGGGGTTTGTCGCGATAGGCCGGATCCAAAGATTGGGTCGCCACGATCTTTAATTCTTTCTTTTTATCGTCGAGCAACATGATGGCGCAAATGTTGGATCCCATCATTTGCGCGGTCATGTTCACGATCAGTTGCATGATTTCTTCCGGATACCGATCCTGGGCCAGCGTGTTGGAAACGGCGGTGAGAGTTTGGAGCGCTTTGGCCCGCCTTTTGGTCTCTTCATAGAGGCGAGCTGTCTCAATGGCGCCGCCGACTTGTTTACCGATCGTGTTCATGAGACTGATGAGCCGGGGAGAATGAACATGGGGTTTCCGGTGTTGGACATTGATCACGCCGACCACATTGCTCTTGATGAGGATGGGGACCGACAAGAACGCATCATACCGGTCTTCCGCCAAGGCTCCGACGAAACGAGGATCCCGATACGCTTCCCGAGGGATCGCGACGGTTTTTTGGTGTTTGGCGACCCACCCCGTAATGCCTTCGCCCAGTTTGAGGCGAATATGCCCAATTTCGCTCGGATGGGGCGTTTTTGAGGCGGAGAGAACCAATTCGTTGGAGGCCGAATCGAAGAGATAGATAAAACAAGCGTCCGCTTTGGTGACGCGGCTCACCAAATTAATCGTTTCCTGCAGTGTTTGTTTCAGTTCCAGAGTCGATGAAAAAAGAGTGGAGAGATCCGAAATGATTTGAAGTTCATCAATGTCTTCGGCTTGTGTTTTTTTGGGCATAGCGAGTTCCTTTTGACGGAAAATTCAACAAGGATTCATTCTATCAATTCGTGACGGTAAAATTCCGGAATGACGATTCTCTTCGTTGACGCTCCTCAGCGCCTCTGTTAGACTCGATGAAATTCTTATGAAAAGCGCTCACATCATCATCGGACAAAGCGATCTCGCCGCCATGGAACTCGGTGCGGACGTTCTTCGCAACGACGGGTTCAACGTTCATCTGGTCACAACGGGCGAACGGATCCTTGAGCATTTGAAACAGCCCGTTCTTCCGGATTTGGTGGTGGTCGACAACAGCCTCAAAAGCCCGACCGCCCTCGAGTTGTGCCGGATGGTTAAGTCCAATCCCCTGCTTAGGTCGATTCCCGTCGTCATGTTGGTGCCGGCGGACAGCGCGCCGGATAATCAAGCGGCTCTTGAGGCCGGGTGTGACGACTTGTTGGTACAGCCGGTCAATCCCCATGTGCTCTCCGCCCGGATTCAGTCTCTCCTTCGCATTAAATTTCTTGTGGAGGATCTGGACGATACCGAGAGCGTCCTTTATACGCTGACGCGGATTATTGAAGCCAAGGATAGTTACACGATGGGGCACGCGGACCGCGTGGCCCGCTACGCGATAGAATTAGGGAAGGCGCTGGGAGTCAGCGGAGACGACATCGAATCCCTTCGAAAGGGAGGGATGTTGCATGATATTGGAAAAATCGCCATTCCGGACCCTATCCTGACCAAGCCCGGTAAATACACGCCTGAAGAATTTGACATCATGAAACAGCATCCCGGATTGGGATGCGAGATATGTAAAAAATTACGGTCGGTTCGCGACGCGCTTCCTCTCATCAAACATCATCATGAAAAATTGGATGGAAGCGGCTATCCCGACGGACTGGCCGGCGGACAAATTCCCACGTTGGTTCGCATCATCACGATTGTTGATATTTACGACGCGCTCAGGTCCCGGCGGTCCTACAAGGAAGCTTTTTCTCTTGATACATCCTTCGAAGTCTTATGGGAAGAAGCCAAGAAAGGATGGTGGGACAAGACGGTTCTCTCCGCCTGGGAAAAATTTGTCCGGCAAACGGAAAACGGTTCTTCGTCACGCGGCGGTGGCTTATGAGAAATGAGAACACGCTTCGACTCGGATCTCGCGGGTCCGCGCTGGCGCTCACTCAGACGGAGTGGGTCGCCAAGGAGCTTTGGAAAAAAAAGCCGGATCTCGCCATTCAGATCATCCCCATTACGACCCAAGGAGACCGGGACAGCCACCCGTATCAGAGAGATATCGCCGTCAAAGGAATTTTCGTTAAGGAACTTGAGGAGGCGCTCCTGGGCGACCGGATCGACGTGGCCGTCCATTCCATGAAAGATATGCCGCAGAGACTTCCGGATGAATTGTCCCTGGGGCCGGTTCCCCTTCGTGAGGATCCGCGAGAAGCCTTGATCTCCTCGACGGGCGTCGGGCTCCGTGACGTGGCCGCCGGCACCGTCATCGGAACCAGTTCGCCTCGGCGAATTGCGTTTCTGAAGCGCCAATTTCGAGACCGGGTTCGCATCCAATCGTTGCGAGGCAATGTCGATACGCGCCTCAAAAAAATGGACAACGGGCTTTATGGAGCCATTGTTCTCGCGTACGCTGGAATCAAGCGGCTGGGGCTGGAATCCCGCGTTACAGAAGTTCTTGAGCCGTCTCAAATGATGCCGGCTCCCGGCCAAGGTTGCTTGGGTCTTGAAGTCAGGACCAAGGATACAGCCGTGGTGGAGATGCTGGATTTGATCCGGGACGACGCGTCGGACAAGACCGCTCGCGCGGAACGGGCTTTCCTTACAGCGTTGGGAGGAGATTGCTTTATCCCCGTCGGAGCGTTGGCGAAAGTATCGGGTCAAACGATTTACCTGGAGAGCGTTATTCTTGATCCGGAAGGGCGCACTCTTATTAAGGCTCAGGGATCAGGCCCCGTTACGAATCCCGATCTGGTTGGATCCACTACGGCCAAGCGGCTTCTCAATGAAGGCGGGGCGGATTTGATGATGATGTTCCGCCATGAGACGCCCGGGAACAAAGGCGGGCCTCCTCTTCCTCCGAAACGACCGGCCAGCGGATCTCACGAAGGGAAGACATTCGATTAAACGGCATGCGGAATAATTCACGAAACGCCGCGATGCCTCTTTTGGGCAGAAAAATTGTCATCACCCGGTCCCGAGAGGCCAATCGTGACACCGCCAGCTCCCTTCGCTCCAAAGGCGCTCATGTCATTTCCTGCCCCACGATTCAAATTCAGTTTCTTCCTCCTTCTCGTTCCATCAAAAAAGCAATTCGCCTTCTTCAACAAAACCCCCCTGGGTTTGATTGGATTCTTTTTTTAAGTGGACCCGGCGTTCAATCATTCAGCCGGATGGTGGGCCGTTGGCGGCCGTTTTCATCCAATATCCAGATCGGCGCGGTGGGCCCAAAAACGGCGCGTGTTCTCGATAAAAATCGATGGCCTGTCCATCGGGTGGCCGACGTTTATCGGGCGGCGGGACTTCTTCGATCGATGGGGCCGGTGAAAGAGAAACGCGTTCTCCTGGTTCGAGGAGAGGGGGGATCCTTTGATATGGCGGGAGCCCTTCGCAAGCGAGGCGCTTTCGTGAAGGAAATCCACCCGTATAAGACCGTGTCGGCGGCGTTTCCCTCCGCTCGTCTCAAGGCTCAGGTGACAAAAGGGGCGGAGGCGGTGTTCTTTACATCCGGATCCACCGTTCGATATTTCTGTCGATTTTTCAACGCGAATCAGCGAAGGAAAATATTTAACTCGGCCGTGGCCGTGTCCGTGGGGCCTGAAACAACGCGCGCATTGCGTGCCAACGGCATTCGGTCTGTGCGTGAAGCGGCGAAGGCCACCATAGAGGATATGGTGGCGCTTCTTTTTGAAATTTTCATATCTTGAAAATCAACGCGGGATCAGGCAAGCTTTCCTATACATGCGACTTTTTAAAACCCCTTTATTTTTAGCCCTTTTTCTCGTCTTGAACGCGCCACTTCTTTGGGCGGTTTCTTATCCAAAATACGTTCCTCACCAGGTGATCGTTCGCTTAAGGTCGACGCCCGCTCTTCCCAAAGCGGAGATGACCGCGAGCGAGGCTGGAATTGCCAGCGCCGATCTTGGTTCACTGCTTCAGTCGGTTCATGCCACNNAGCGCTTTGAATGAATACAAATCCCAGCTTGAGCGAACCTTTGTCGTTTCTTTGGATTCCGATATGAGCGTTGAAGAGGTTGTGGCGCAACTGAAGGCGCGTTCCGACGTGGACTATTGCGAACCCAACCATTATTTAAAGCCGTCCCGCGCGCCGAACGATACGGCGTACGCCAACCTGTGGGCTCTTCAAAACACGGGCCAGACGGGGAATAAGACAACGTACGACCCGTCCTCCGGCGTGGCGGGGCGAGACATCGACGCCGAAGCCGCATGGGACACGGTGACGGGGAGCGCCACCATTGTTGTGGCGGTGGTTGATTCCGGCGTTGAGCTGGCGCATCCCGATTTGTCGGCCAATCTGACGACGGGATGGGATTTCGGAGACAACGACAGCAACCCCAATGACGATTGTTTTAATTCGATCGACGAGTATTATACGGACGGTCACGGAACTCATGTGGCCGGAAGCATCGCCGCCATCGGCAATAACGGGTCCGGCGTGACCGGGGTGGGATGGGGCGTCAAAGTCATGCCGCTCAAAGCGGCCACGTACCAATGTTTCTTTCCGGAGTCGGCCGTCGCCAGCGCCATCAATTACGCGGTGGACCACGGGGCCCGCGTCATTAATATTTCCCTTGGGAACGACACCGACGACGTAACCATCCGGAATGCCGTTGCCGCGGCGGTGAGCGCCCATGTGGCGGTTATCTCAGCGGCTGGCAATGAAAGCGCGAGCGTTAAGAGTTATCCGGCCGCTTATCCGGGCGTTCTCGCCGTGGCCGCCACCGATCGCAATGACACCGTCGCCAGTTTTTCGAATTTCGGTTCCTGGGTGGGGCTGGCCGCTCCCGGCGTGGCCATTTATTCCACGTATCTGACAGCGGGCGGGAGCTACGGATATAAATCAGGGACCTCCATGGCCTCTCCCATCACGGCGGGTGTGGCGGCGCTTGTCTTGTCCCGCTATCCGACGTTGACGGGAGTAGAAGTGATCACCCGTCTTAAAGCGTCGTGTGAGAATATTGACGCGTTGAACCCAAATCGCGTCGGCCAGATCGGCGCCGGACGCCTGAACGCGGCCCGAGCGATTTTGTCGGTTTCCTCCATCCTTCCCACCAGCGGGGTTCGGGATCAGGTGGTGGTGGCCACCATCACGGGCGTTTCTTTCCAGAATTCCATGTTGGTCCAATTAACAAAATCGGGAGAGACCGCCGTTCTGGGTTCGAGTTTCACCTATCTGTCTCGTTCTTCCATCCGATGCCAGTTTGATTTGACCGGCGTTTCGACGGGATCATGGAGCGTTTTGGTCACAACCGGAGAAACAACTCAAACGCTCCCGGACAGCTTTACCGTCGAAGCCATTTCTCTCTCGTCCATCAGCCTCTCCAGCGCTCCCAACACGGGGACCACCGGAGATCTGACGTTGACGGGAAATCACTTTGCCGCCGGCATGTCGGTCAAACTATCCAAGACCGGCCAAACGGACATTTTGGGTCAGAATCTCTCCGTCAATTCCGTGACGATCGCGACAGTTTCATTTAATTTGGCCGGCGTTCACGGCGGTCGGTGGGACATTGTCCTCACGAAGGGGACGGCCGAATACAGAGTGACGCGGGGGTTTGTTATCACGTCGGATGGATTTAAAGTGGCCTCGCTCGACCCGTCGCGGCCGTATTCCCTTTCGGTTGTCGGTCCTCAAGGAGTGCAATCGTTCGAATGGCCCGAAGGCACGCTGGCTCAGGCCATCGATTTGGATTTGGATGCGTCCCCGCTCCTCGCCGCCGTCGATACGACCAAAGATCCGTACGCCGCGACCGGAATTGGAGCCGAACTTGTCCCGACCCCGGCATCCGTTTCATTTAAGAAGCCTTTTCTTATGACGTTGCCCTATCGATTGTCGGATT
>PLLH01000056.1 GCA_003140895.1 Elusimicrobiota bacterium | reverse complement strand
CCAATATGAAAATTCTTTTTGTGACAGATATTCATGGGAATGAAGCCAAATACCGCAAGGTGTTTGAGCTCGCTAAAATTAATAGCGTTGACGCAGTCGTGAACGGCGGAGATATGCTGTCTATGGAGGACGATCTTCACCGGACGCAAAGGGAATTCATCCTTGGATTTCTTGACAACTACTTTTCAGAGTTCGACAAAGCGGGCATCTATCACCTGGGACTTCTGGGAAACGATGATCTGCGAATTCACGATGAATGCTTTGATCAGACCTGCACAAAGTACAAGCATGCCGTAAATCTGGCTCAGAGAAATATCAAGCTGGGCGACTATGAATTCATTGGGTTCAACTTGGTGGCTGATTATCCGTTTCGGCTTAAAGATCGCTGCCGGATGGATCGGAAGAATTATGTTTTCCAACGCCAACTGGGGCAGGGGCTTCTATCAACTGAACAAGGTTTCCAAACACTTAAAGATTGGTTTGCCGTGGCCATGTCTAAGCCGACTCTTGAAGATGAATTAGAAACACTTCCGAAGCCAGATGACGTGCGGAAAACGGTGTATGTCATCCACATGCCTCCGGCATTTGTGAGCCTGGACGTGTGTTGGTCGGGAGAAAAGGTTGGGTCTGAGGCAATCTATAATTTCATTGAGAAAAACCAACCTCGGCTGACATTGCATGGGCATATCCACGAATCATATGCCCGCACGGGCGTTTGGCAGGCGAAGATTGGTAAAACAGTCAGCGTTCAGCCCGGCCAGTCAAAGGAAGACGCGGTCAGTTACGTTGTGATCGATCTCGATCAAATGAAATTGGAAAGACTTGAATCAGAATTAGGTTGAAACCGGGAGTTTTTCCGGAACCTGAATGGGTTGAGAAACAAGGGGGTCAAGTTGGAATTGCCCCGTTCAACGGGAACCCCCGATGCGGAAGCCGCGTTATTTCCTGAAAGTCCAAAAATAATTGAGGAGTCCCCATGATGAACGAAGAAGCCGTGAAAGAAATTGACCGACAGGCTGCGGAAGAAAAGTGGCCGTATCCGCGAATTTTTGACGCGCTCAAGAATAGTGGCGTGGAGCGCTATGAAACGAATGTGCTCACCCATGAAATTAAATATGTGGGAGGAGGAACCTCGTTTACCCAACCCGCGCCGGACGGATTTCAACCCTTGTCGGTGGGCCCGGCATTTGATGAGCCAGCCCTTAAAAAAGCGTTGGGCCGCGTTCAGCGCGGAGAAACAACCTACGCGCAATTCTTAGGCGAGATTGCCGCCGCCGGCGTGCCCTATTACCGCGTGGACATGAAGCCGCGGACCGTCACCTACCATGGCCAAAAACGCGCGAACAAGCTGGTCGAGAAAGTCCCTACTCGCTATTGACACCATTAATATATTGGTGTATAAATACACCAGTATTATATTGGTGACTATATACACCATAATCAAGAGGGATAAAAATGCCTTATAAAACAGCCTGTTTCTACTGCTTATCTGCAATTCAAGCTCAAAGTGATGAGGCTTTTGGCTATGGATTGCACAAGGAATGCTATTTAAAGTGGTTTTCTTTGAAGGAATTGGAAGAGTTCAGCAGCATTGCTAGACGGTCCAACTCCAACAAAAAAACTGGCGCAGCTTTGCCGAAAGAAAGTTGGGGGGCCAGTTTTTTTATCGGGAAATTCAAAAAGTATTCAGCCATGTTGGCCAGCGAGTCATATATTTTAAAAGTTAAGGATGATGAGGCTCCGGAATTGCCTGAGCTCGAATACCTATGCAATCAGATCGCTAAAGAAACGGACATTCCGAACCCGGATTTTTATTTCTTGCATTTTTCCAATGTCGGTACATTTGTGACGAAAAATTTCGTTCGCAAGGGAGCCAATGTTGATCTAACGCACATTCATCACTATCTCCCGGGAGGCGCCAGTGAATACAACTGCGAAAGCATTATTAAAGTCATTTTGGAGCACACCAAACGTCTGACGAACGCTGAAACATTTATAAAAACATGTTTATTCGATGTCCTCGTTGGCAATGGGGACCGGCACTCCAGGAACTTGGGGTTCTTGGTAACGCCCCGCGGAATCGAATTGTCGCCTATTTATGACAATGCCTCCAATCTCGGGCTCGAACAAGGCGAGATATTAAAATCGGATTGGAACCCAACGGGAAAAATCGCAACCAAAGATTCGACGGAGCCGGGATGCATCGAATATGTCGAGGACTTTTTCCGCTTGGGCTATGGAGACGTGGTTGCAAAATGGTTTGCTTCCGTCTCCCTCCCGAAAATAAAGGGGCTGATTACGAAAAGCTTTTGCGGAGAATTGATGAAACAAGCGATGGATAGATTGGTTTCCAAGAGATATCAGGAGATGGCAAGTGCAATTAAAAAGAGATCCCAATAAATTAAACGTTTATCTAGAAGGCCGCAAACGGCGAGCGTTTGTTGGCGCCTTGACCTTTGTCCCGGCGGAACAGCTCTATCGATTTGAATACGACGAAAAATATTTCAGATCAAAGAGAGCGATTCCGTTGGGTCCAGAACTCAACCTTGCTCAAAAGGTTCACCTTTCAAATAAAGAACGCTTATTTCCTTCGTTGGCTGATCGCATACCAGATCGATCAAACCCAGCCTATGCGGAATACTGCGCTTCCCAAGGCATATCCGTTGATGAACGTAACCCCATCATTCTGCTGGGAACCATTGGAAGGCGGGGGCCATCGAGCTTTGTTTTTGAGTCCGTATTTATTTCTGAAGACGATATTCTTCGGGAATTAAAAACTTTTCGTCAGGAGCTCGATCTGTCAATTAATGATTTGGCACAGGCGTTTGATGTGAGCCGGGAATCGATTATCCGATTCGAATCAGGGAAAACAAAAGACAAAAACCTCATCAAACTACTCAACATATTTCTTAACTATAGGGACGTTTCCTTGTGGCAACTGAAAATGACGGGCGGACGATTACATGAGGAAAAGCTTTCGAGGCTTATTCAATATTTCGAAAAACAGGTCTAACGGGGAAAGAAAAAATGACGAACCCTGAAAGCTTATTTCCCCGGGACTCCGGTCCACCGAACCATCTGGCCGTCGCCACCGCCCGCGCATTTTGGTAGATTCCACCCTGCTGGCGAAACGAAGGAAAGGGAGGAGAAACCCATGCAGACCACGTTAGAAAAGGTCGTCACACGCGTTCCATTCGATCAGATTTTATTGGAGAACCGCGCCTACCGTTTTAGAGCTCCCGACCAAAATAAGGACGAGGCGTTGAAAGGGCAACTGTCGTTATTGGGCCTTCTAAATCCGTTGATTCTCGAAGAAGCGTCGCCCCAGCAATACATCGTTCTGGATGGGTTCCGCCGCCTTGACGCCATCCACGCGTTGCGAGGAGTGGAGGCCGGGTGGAATGACGTGCCCGCCGAGGTGATTCCGTCGGACAACATGAGCGCGGCCGACCGGTTCAAGATATTAAAGACAGGCAACATGCTGGGTGACAACGCCTACAGCCTCTATGAAAAAGCGTGCTTCCTTCACTTCTTCTGCGAGCAAGGCATGTCGCGTGAAGAGCTGGCGAACGCCGCCGATATCCCGACGGATCAGCTTCTTTCTTATTTGGAGCTGGGCGCTCTCCGGCCTCCGTGGGGACCTGAGCTCAACCATCTCAACTTAGACATTTCTTTCGTGGGGCCGCTGGCGGTGCGGTACAAGACGTGGGCGGCGTCTCCCTATCGGGATCTGGCCGACGGCGTTGTTCAAAAAATCCTCTCTCACGCCAAAGAGGAAAAACTCACCATGAAAAGCTGGCACTTCTATTTGGATTTCTATTGGTCTCATGGCCGGCCGTTTATGGCGGCGCCGCGGAACCCCCTTGGTTAAATCCGTCAAAATATGGATGGTCCTGGCCGCCCTCCTGTTTCTGGCGGGCGCCGGCGCTCTGGGGACGTACGTCCTGCGCCAAATTGTCGACGATTTGCCGGACGTCGAAAGTCTTGAGCAATACGTTCCCCCCCTCGTCACCAACATCGCGGATTTGACCGGCCAGCCGATCGGCGAGTTTTTCACCGAGCGGCGCACCTCCATTCCGTTGACGCAAATCCCCGTGGATCTGCGGCGCGCCGTGATGGCCATTGAAGACACCGACTTCTACAAACATTGGGGCATTGACCTCCAGGCCATCCTCCGGGCGTCCGCGGCCAATTTGCGCGCGGGGCGCGTGGTGCAAGGCGGTTCCACGCTGTCCCAGCAGCTCGCCAAAACAATTTTCCTCACCCGAAAGAAAACGTTCACTCGGAAATTCAAAGAACTGCTCCTCACCCTCCAAATGGAGAAGCGGTATTCCAAGGATGAAA
This sequence comes from Elusimicrobiota bacterium, assembly GCA_003140895.1. Taxonomy (GTDB): domain Bacteria; phylum Elusimicrobiota; class Elusimicrobia; order F11; family F11; genus PLLH01. The sequence goes on along the minus strand of PLLH01000056.1, from coordinate 4,091 downwards.
TTCTCGAGCTTTATCTCAATCAAATTTATTTCGGCGGCGGGGCCTATGGCGTTGAGGCGGCGGCGCGCCTTTATTTCGACAAGCACACCAAGGACCTGAACCTTCCGGAGTGCGCGCTTCTGGCGGGCCTCATCCGGTCGCCCAACCGCTATTCGCCGCTCAATCACCCGGAGCGGGCCCAAGACCGCCGGTCGACGGTGTTGGGTCGAATGAAACTATTGAACCTGATCACCGAGCCCGAAGAAAAAGAAGCCGAGGCCTATCCGATTTCTTCCACGCCCTCCGGCCTCCGGGGACGGGAAGCGCCCTATTTCCTGGAAGAGGTCCGTAAAGTGCTGGAACCGGTGTACGGGGCCGACCGTTTGGAACAAGAAGGCCTTATGATTCAAACGACCCTGGATTTGAAAATGCAGCGCGCCGCCGAGTCCATTCTCGAGAAACATTTGTCGTCGTACGACGTGAAGTTCGGAACGATCACGCTGAACGAATACAATCAGGACCTTCTAAAAAACACGACCGAGCAGGTTCAGATTTCCACGACTCCCCCGACGCTCCAAGGGGCGCTGGTGGTCCTTGATACTCACACGGGCGCCGTCCGCGCCATGGTGGGCGGCCGGGATTTCGGCCGGTCTCAATTTAACCGGGCGATTCAAGCCAAACGCCAACCCGGCTCCTCCTTTAAATCGTTCGTGTGGGCGGCGGCGCTTGAGGGAACGTTCACGGCGGCCACCATGGTTGATGATTATCCGCTGGTCTACATCGACATGGAATCCGACCCGACGCTTCTGGCGGAAACCACCACCTACGCGGAGGCGGATTTGGCCGTTTGGGACAACCTTCAGATGACGAAGGACGAATTTCAACTGCTTAAGCCGGACGAGCAGAAAGAGCTCATGAAAAAATTCTGGCGGCCCCAGAATTACGACGGAAAATATCTGGGCCCCCTGTCCGTCCGCAAAGGGCTTCAGAAATCGCGGAACCTGATTTCAATTCGGTTGACTGATTCCGTGGGGCCTCGGGCGGTGGCGCGCATGGCGCGTCAGGCGGGAATCCAGAGCTGGTTGAACCCGGTGCTGTCTCTGGGCCTCGGAACCTCCGTCGTGAGCCTTCTTGAGATGACGAACGCCTACGGCACCTTTGCCACCGGCGGGCTTTGGGCGCAGCCGTATTTCATCGAGAAAGTATCGGATCGGCGGGGAAAGATCATGCAAGAGGCGTCTCCGAAAATCGAAGCGCGCGTCAATCCTCAGACGGCGTACCTCATCACCAATCTCCTTCGGGGCGTGGTGAGTTATGGAACGGGCTATTACGCCAAACGCCTGGGGCGGCCGCTTGGAGGAAAAACAGGAACAACTCAGGATCAGCGGGATCTTCTCTTCATCGGGTTCTCTCCCGATCTCGTGTGCGGCGTTTGGATGGGCTATGACGATTTCCGTCCGCTTAAGAAAGGGATCACCGCCTCGACACTCGCCGTTCCCCTGTGGACGGAGTTTATGAAGGAAGCGCTTCGGGGTTACCCGGTCACGGAATTTCAAACGCCGCCCAAAATCGAATTCGCCAAGATCGATTCGGACACCGGTTTTCTGGCGTTGCCCACGTGCCCCCATGTCTTTCTCGAAGCGTTCCGCGAAGGGACCGTCCCAAAGGAATTTTGCCCGGTCCAACACCTGGGACAACAACGCGAAGAAGAACTGATCGAAGAATAGTCCCGGTTGTTGTTAATGGCCGAGGCTGAAAAATACAGCTTTTTTTGACGGCTTTAATTTTTCCAGGCGCGATAAAACCAGATTATCAACTGTTTTCGTTTTCAGATCCACAACTCGTATCTCATGGTTGTTTGTGTCGGCCACGTAGAGTTTTTCTCCCAGGAAGGCCAACCCCCCCGGTTCATTAAATCGGACTCTTTCAAAGGGTCCATTTGCCAACCCCGCTTCACCAAGCCCCACGAGCGTCACGCTGGTTCTCTTTTCGGGATCGACCACTTTGATTTTTGAATTGTAGGTATCCGCCACATAGATGAGTCCGTTTTTGGCGGCCACCCCGAGAGGGTGCTGCAACCGGGCGGTTTCACTATGGCCGTCCACGTCCCCGTAATCAAAAAGATCTTCGCCGATAAGAGTGCGGACGTCTCCTCGCGGGTCCAAATCCAACGAACGAACCGAGCTCACTTCGCTGTCGGCGACATACAACGTGTTCCCTTCAATGGAAAGTCCGCTGGGTTGGGCCAGGGCGGCCCGTCTGAGAGGCCCGTCCACCCGCGCCTCCTGTCCCGTGCCGGCATAGGGCGTGGTGTAATAGGTGTTCAAATCCGCCACCCAAATCTGGTGGGAGCCGGCCATCGCGATGAAAAGCCGGTTTCCCTCGATGGCGAGGTCCCAGGGAGAATTCAGGGCCACGCCGGTTCCTTTCCCATCGCGATTAAAACTCATCGCTTGCCTGCCGGTGCCGAGGACCGTTTCCACGGTTCTTTTTTTCAAATGGGCCGCTCGGATCAAATGATTTTCCGTATCGGCGATGAACAAGGTGTCGCCTTTGAGAACGGTCCCTTGCGGATGATGAAAGGCGGCGGCCTCAAACGTTCCGTCAAATGTTCCTTCGGCGCCGCTCCCGATCACGTCTATTAGAGCGCCCGAGGCGTCCGTGATGAGAACGCGGTTATGGTTTGAATCGGAAATGAAGAGGCGATGTTTAATGGGGTCGGCGGAAATTTTCCCGGGGAAGGATAACAACGCGGGCGTTTCTTTTTCTTCTTCAAGCTTCAACGGCATCGGGCCTTTCTTTAGTTCTCCTTTGGCTTCATAAAATCGAGTCGCCTCCTGGATGGAGTTATCAAACGCGTTGAAGGCCCCCTCTCCGGGGTGGGAGCCGATAATACGCCCCAGGGGATCAATCAGCACGAGCGTGGGCCACGCGCTCACGCCGTACTCACGCCAGATGTCGAAATTCTTGTCGTTCACGACAGGATGTTTGATCTCATAGCGGAGAAGGGCCTGGCGGATGGCGTCCGTTCCTTTTTCCGTCGTGAATTTTCCGGAATGAACCCCGATCACAACCAGCTCGGTTGGATATTTGGCTTCCAGTTTTTTGAGGTCGGGGATCACGTGCATGCAGTTGATGCAGCAATACGTCCAAAAATCGAGGAGGACCAGTTTCCCGTTAAAATCCTTGATCGAATATTTTCTGTCGGTGTTAAGCCATTCCAGATCCGCCGGGAAATCGGGGGCTTTCACGGTCCCTTCAATTCGTTGATGACGCATGAACAGCCCCCCTGCGTTCAATCCGCCGGCAGGTGAAAATCCAAACGCCAGGATCACAAGACTCAGAACCAGCCGATGGAGTTTTGTTTGTTTCATCGTCCATAAGAGTTAAACGCGACACCCTTTATAGAACGATGCGGTGGAAAGAGGAGTTCCCGGTTTGAGACTAAGTTTCGTCGCCGAAGGAGGTGCCCACGTCGCGGGCGGTTTGAAGCAGAGGAGAATCGAGGAGAATACGGCGGGGCGTTCCAGCCACCTCCGCCAGGGAAACCGATTCAATTTTATTGTTTCGAAGGCAAACCATCTCGCCGTACCGGCCTTGGGCCGCCAGATGGGCGGCGAAATTCCCGTACCGGGTGGCCAGCATGCGGTCAAATGGCGTGGGTGAACCGCCCCGCTGAAGATGACCCAAAATGGTGGCGCGGCATTCAATACCGGAGTCGCGTTGAATATGTTCCGCCAGTTGAATGGAGATGCCGCTTAAGCTGTGGGCTTTCTTCTTCCAGATCGGCTGGCTTCCTTTTTGATAGGCGCCTTCCGCCACAACCACGAGGGCGTAACGGCGGCCTCGCTTGAACCGCTTTTGAATGACGGAGACGACGGCCTTAAGGGAAAAGGGAATTTCCGGGATGAGAATGATGTCGCCGCCCCCGGCGATTCCGGCGTGCAGGGCGATCCATCCGGCGCTGCGGCCCATCACTTCCACAATCATCACGCGTTCGTGGCTGGCGGCGGTGGAGTGAAGGCGGTCCACGGCGTCGGTCGCGACCCACGCGGCGGAATCAAAGCCGAACGTTTGGTCGGTGAGCATGACGTCGTTGTCGATGGTTTTGG
>PLLH01000035.1 GCA_003140895.1 Elusimicrobiota bacterium | reverse complement strand
TCCTCGATGGCCTCGGTGTGCGGCGGATGCTTGTCGCTCTTGGACGCCGGTGTTCCGATGAAGGCCCCCTGCGCGGGAATCGCGATGGGTCTTGTGAAAGAAGGATCGGACGTCGCCGTCTTGACCGATATCATCGGTCTGGAAGATTTCATGGGCGATATGGACTTTAAAGTGGCGGGAACCCGCGAGGGCATCACCGCCATCCAGATGGACATTAAAATATCCGGCGTGACAATCGACATCATGAAAACGGCGCTCGCCCAGGCGAGAGAAGCGCGTCTTCATATTTTGGATCACATGGACACGGTGCTTAAAACAAACCGAACGGAATTGTCCGTCTATGCGCCTCGCATGATAACGGTGGACATCCCCGTCGACAAGATCGGCGCGTTGATCGGTCCCGGCGGTAAAAACATTCGCGCGCTTCAAGAGGAAACCGGAGCCACCATCGAAGTGGATGACGACGGGAAGGTCTTTATTTCGAGCACGAATTCGGAATCCGTCGACGCCGCCAAAGTCATGGTGGAAGCCATCTCCGCCGTTCCCGAAGTGGGAAAGACGTATCACGCGCGCGTGGTTCGCATCATGCCGAATTTGGGCGCGTTCGTTCAGTTCATGCCGGGCAAAGACGGGCTTGTTCATATTTCCCAACTTGACCACAAACGGGTTGAGCGGGTGGAAGACGTTGTTCACGAAGGAGACGAGTTCGATGTGAAAGTGCTCGAAGTCGACAGCCAGGGCCGCGTCAATTTGTCCAGAAAGGCGCTCCTGCCGCTTCCGGAAGGGATGACGCTTGAGGAAAGCCAGCGCCATTCGGAACGTCCCCACCATTCTTCCAGGCCTCCTTTTAGAGGAGGAGGGGATCGTAATCGCGGACGCCATGGGTAAATCTCGAAGTAAGAATAAGAAGCGAACCAAGGCCGCCGCGGCGCCGGCCGACCGCTTGAGCGAATATTTTCAGCTCATGGAGAAGGAAAGCCTCCATGAGTTGGAAATTTGCGAGGGGACCTTTCAGATTAAACTGGTCCGTCATTCTCCGCATCCGGGGCATTCGTCCACTCACGTCCTTCATCAGGCTCCTGTCATGGACGCGCCGCCGGTATTGGAGGAGGAAGAGGAGGTTCAATCCGGACTTCCTGTCAAATCTCCCATCGCCGGCATTTTTTACCGCGCCCGCTCTCCTCAGTCGCCGCCTTTCGTGAGCGTGGGCGACATGGTTCGATTGGATCAGCCCATGTGCATTATCGAAGCCATGAAGGTCATGAACGAGATCACCGCGAAGGTCGCCGGGCGCGTGGAAAAGATTTTGGTTGAAAATGGCAAGCCTGTTGAAGCCAATCAAACGTTGTTCATTATCCAGTCTGATTAATTCCTTCAAATCATGGTCGTAAACCCAAGCTTCTATCTCAAAACAAAGAAAAAAGGGAAAAGTGGCGGAGCCCGCACAGCCGATTGGTCGGCGGTCAGCCTCTTGTTCGTCGGTCTTTTTTCTTTTTACTGTGTTTTGTTCCCCGATTACGCCGGCACGTGGGGCCGTAATGGATCAACCTTCATGGGTTGGCTGGTGGGAGTGGGGCGTTTTGGGTTGCCTCTCATTATCGGTTACGTTGGCGGGCTCATTCTGTTTAATCGAGGAAAGAGACCGCCGCTCTTAAAACTCCTTTTCGTCGGCGGCTTTTTCTGGCTCTTTCTTGTTTTGATGGCGCTCATGGGAGAGGCCGTGTGGAACGAGAATTTCGGCGGCGNNGACAGGCGGCGTGATTGGACTCTTGGGGCAACAGTTCTTCGCCCGGTTGTTCGGAACGGTCGGGAGTTGGATTGTGGTGAGCGGGATCATGGCCGTTCTGGCGGTTCTCTTTTTGGGTATATCTCCTGGGGAAGCCATCCATCGCGTGCGAGAGATGATTGCCGATGACTGGAAGGCATGGAAAGAGGAGAAAATCGCGCCTCGTAAAACAAATCGAACTCCGGTGATTGCCCCCAAAGCAGAGTTGTCCGCGCCCCCGCAGAAGCCCTCCTCTCCCAAGATTATCGCTTCCAGTGAAGAACCAGCCAAAAAAGGATTGATCGCCACGGCGGTCAAGTTACCGTCGGAAAAAGCGCCGAAACCATTTAAGAAAGACGAACTGCCTGAATCCGCGGACGGATCCGGCAAGCCGCCCAAAGCGCCGCCCATCCCTTATCAATCACCAGCCATTGAAATTTTTGAGATGAAAGGCGGCTCTCAGCCGGTGCCTCGCGAAGAGTTGACGGCTCGAGCCAAATTGTTGGAACAGACGCTGGCCAATTTTAATATCGCCGCTCAAGTGGTTGAGATTCACCCGGGGCCCGTGATCACCCGGTATGATTTGGAGCCGGCGCCGGGAGTCAAGGTTTCGTCTATTTCCAGTCGCTCCGATGATTTGGCGCTCGCGATGCGTTCCATCGGAATCCGCGTGTTAGCGCCCATCCCGGGGAAGGGCGCTGTCGGTATTGAAATCCCGAACTCAAATCCGGAATCCGTGATGCTGAGAGAGCTCCTCGGGAAGCCGGAGTTTTATAACCACCCCTCGCCGCTGGCCTTTATCTTAGGCAAGACGGTGTCCGGAGAGCCCTATATTGTCGACTTGGCCACCCTGCCGCACATTTTAGTGGCAGGTGCGACCGGATCGGGAAAAAGCGTTTGCATCCACGCGATGATCTGTTCCATTTTGTACCGCATGCCGCCCACGCTCGTCAAATTTGTGTTGATTGATCCCAAGCGCCTTGAACTGCCGTCTTATTTTGGCATTCCGCATCTGTACGACCCTCGGAACACGCCGGTGAACGCCGAGATCATCACGAATTCAAAACAAGCCGCCAAGGCGCTGCTGCGTCTGGTGAGCGTCATGGAATTTCGCTACGACCTCTTCGCCAAGGCGAACGTCAGGAATATCGATTCCTTCAATCAGAAACAGAAGACGGCGGGGAAACCTCCGATCCATTACATCGTTGTGATTATCGACGAATTGGCTGATTTGATGATTACCTCGCCCAAAGAAGTGGAAGACTCCATTCAACGTCTGGCCCAAATGGCCCGCGCTGTTGGCATTCACCTGGTGTTGGCCACTCAGCGGCCCTCGGTTGATGTGATCACGGGTGTTATTAAAGCCAACCTCCCGGCGCGCATCGCTCTTCGCGTGGCTTCTTCCACGGATTCGCGCGTCATCATCGATACGGGCGGCGCCGAATGTTTGCTGGGGAGAGGGGACATGCTCTATCTCCCGCCGGCCTCGGCGGAGCCGAGTCGCGTTCAAGGGGCGTACGTGTCGGAGAAAGATGTCGAGAATTTGGTTCAACACGTGAAGCAATTCGGAATGCCGGAGTATGACGATTTGTTCGGGTCGGGGAGCGTTCTTGAATTTGCCGTCGAGGATAAGAAAGAGCTGAAAGATTTGATCGAAGCGCTGAAGTTGGTGTTGGAGCGGCGCCGCGTGTCGCAAGACCTGTTGAAGGCGCATTTCGGAAGTTCCGCCCGCGCCACCAATATCCTCTCTCTCCTGGAAGTGAAACAATTTATCTCGAAGCCGGAAGGGACCAACCGCTGGGAAATCAATTTTGACATGATCGAAGACTATCTCTCCAAAGTGAATAACATTCCCGAGAGCGAGATCACGTTATGAAAAAACACGTTGTTCTCGTGGCGCTGCCCCTTCTTTTTTCAACGATCGGATTTTCGTATGAGTTGGATCAAGTGCTTTTTCAAATTGATAAAAACGAGAAGGCGGCCAAAACGGTGAAGTTTGAATTTACGCAGGAAGTGAGTTTTACCGGCACGGACATGAAAAGCCAGGTGAAAGGGGAAGCCCTTTTTTCAAAACCCCGTAAGTTGATGATCCGGAAAATTTCGCCGGAGGAACAGGTGACCATTTCGAACGGGGATAAGATGTGGATCTATACGCCGGCGTACAACCAGGTCTGGGAAGGCCGATGGCAGGATTGGGTGCATGCCTCCATGCTTCCCTCCGGTCTTTTGCCGGTGAACGAGTTCGTGGCGGACTTGAAGGAAAATTTTAATCTGCGGTTGGAATCAGGCAAGAATGACAAAGAGGTCCGTCTTTTGGCGGACTCCAGGGATCCGTCCAGTAAAATCCGTCTCGAGTTCACCATTTCGACGGAGTCCTGGTTTCCGGTTGAAACCGTGTTTGATTCTGAAACGGCCAAAATCGTCACGGCGTTGGTCGGCTTGGAGACAAACGTTGATATTCCGGAGAGTTCCTTTAATTTTTCTCCGCCCAAAGGGGCTGAGATTATTTCGATGAATTAATCGTAATGCGCTGCAAAAGTTCTATAGTGAATTTCTATGAGCGAATCTGACATTCCAACACCCACTCCCTTAACCCGCGCGGACATCGTCAAAAGCGTGGCCCACACGCTTTCGGAGCGGCGGGCGTTGAGAAAACTCACGCTCGAAACGGTGAGTCGCTCTCTTAAGATTCGAGTGTTTTATCTCGATGCGCTGGAAAAAGGGAATTGGGACCAGCTTCCCGGGGATGTCTATATTCGCGGCTTTTTGATCCGTTATGCTCAGTATTTGGGGTTGGATGGGGCGAAGCTGATCGCTCCGTATCTGAATTCCAAGGGCCACCCGGACAAGCCGGAGAACGCTGACGATATCGCGATGAAAGAAGGGGACTCAACCAAGTCTGGTTGGATTTGGGCTGGATTGGCCGTTCTTCTTTTTATCGGGTTGATTAAGTTTTTAAAGCCGGAAAAAGCGCCGCCGCCCGTCCCCAAGGAAAATTATTCGCAAACGGTGGCGCCAGTGACGTCGTTGGCCAGCCCGACTCCCGTCGAGAAGAAAATAGCGGCTCAAGAACACAGGTTAGAGGTTTTTTCACCTTCTCCACTCTGGCTGCGAGTGAAAACGGAAAAGAAAACGTTTGAAGGATTCATCGCGGAAGGATCCACCTGGACGTGGAAAGGGGAGGGAACCTTTCTTATTAAACTGGGGTACACAAAACAAGTTATCCTGAAGTTTGATAACAGCGTCGTTCCACTTCAAGAAAATCAAAAAACAGTTAGCTTGCCGCATGAAAATTAGCCTTCCCAATCGGTTGACGCTTCTCCGCTTCTTCCTGATTCCGTTTTTCCTTGTATTTACCGTTAAGGACAACGTGTACACGCGGGTCGCCGCCCTCCTGATTTTTATCGGCGCCAGTCTCACCGACTTGTACGATGGCAAACTGGCTCGCCGGCGAGGGCTTGTGACGACGCTGGGCACCTTTTTGGATCCCCTGGCCGATAAACTCCTCATCTCGTCCGCTTTTATCGCTTTTGTTCAGGTCGGAGAGATTTTTGTCCCGGCCTGGATGGTGGTTCTTATCATCGGTCGTGAATTTCTGATCACGGGTCTGCGAACGTTGGCGGTCTCACGCGGCCGCGTGTTGGGGGCCCAGCCGGCGGGGAAATTTAAAACGACCTCACAAATTGTGGCCATTATCACGATTCTGCTCATCCTCATCGCCAATTCTCTTTTGGAGGATTTGGGCGGATTCCCGAAGGGGAGTTTGGTTCGTCACGTGGGCGCCTGGAAACTGTTGGGGTGGGTTCTTCGATGGAGCCCGTACTGGCTGACCTTCTTTACCACTCTTCTGACGATTTTTTCGGGATATATCTACCTGAAACAAAACGCCGACTTATTCGATGAACAGTTTGAAAAGAGATAATCCCGCCGCGCGCGTTCTCGATTTTATCGCTGTGATGCTGGCCAGCGGTTTCTTCGCGAGCACCCTTCCTTCCAAAATCATTCAACGCCTTAAACCCAAGACAGGCGACTACTTAATCAGCCAACGATGGACCGGCGCCGGTTTCATCGGTTCGTTATGGGGCGTGGTCACCTATCTTCTCCTGCCCTCAGAAATAGCGCAATCGATCGGGGTGATCGTGTTGGGCGTTCTTTTTGCCGTCGGCGTTTCCCATGTGGCGGAGCTGGTTCTCAATTCCCACGACGACTCCCGGATTGTGATCGACGAGTGGATCGGCGTGTGGATCGCTTTCTGGGGGCTTGAACAGAAGGTCACGCTGCCTTTCGTCGTGGCTTTCATCCTCTTTCGCGTCTTCGACGTGTTCAAAGGGCCGTGGGGCCGGGCCGCCGCGAAATTGCCCGGCGGCTTCGGCGTCACGATGGACGACGTCGTGGCCGGCGTGATCGCCAACCTCTTCACCCGCGGCTTCATCCATCTGATCCGGTAGTTCGTTCCAATCGCGGTATAATTAAGTAAGAGAAAACATCCATGCATATTCCAGACGGGTTTATTGACGCGAAGACGGCGCTTCTGACGGGAGCGTTGTCGGCCGTCGGGTTGGGAGCGGCTCTTCGGAGTTTAAAGAAAAGGTTTCCAACCCGGCGGACGCCGCTTGTCGGCTTGGCAGCGGCTTTTGTTTTCTCGGCGCAGATGCTCAACTTTCCCGTGGCGGGGGGAACCTCCGGCCATTTGATCGGTGCCGTGTTGATCGCCGTTTTGTTGGGGCCCAGCGCGGCGGTTGTGGCGCTCAGCACCGTTCTCATCATCCAATGTTTTATGTTTGCCGACGGGGGGCTTACGGCGCTTGGCGCCAATATTTTTAATATGGCCATTGTAGCGCCCGGCGTTGGATTCTTAATCTATCAGCTTCTCCGGCGGTTTCATCGAGATTCAACTCAAGGCCGCCTTTTCGCGACGGCCGTCGCGGCGTGGACATCGACGGTCATGGCGTCGGTGTTTTGCGCGGGGGAACTGGCTTTTTCAGGAACGGTTCAGTGGAAAGCTGTTTTTCCGGCGATGGCGGGGGTTCATATGTTGATTGGGTTGGGCGAAGCGGTTATCACGACACTCGTCGTCGCGGCGGTGTGGGCATCGCGTCCGGAACTCATCCCGGATCAAAGCCACGAATCTCTGAAATCGGGTTTGGTCGAGTTCGTTCTTTATGGAATTTTGATCTCAGTGGGGCTTGTTCTATTTATCGCGCCGTGGGCGAGCTCGTGGCCGGATGGGCTTGAGCGTGTCGCCGCTCTTCTCGGTTTTGAACACCGGGCGGCGGGGAAAGCGGTTCTCCTCGCGCCGCTCCCGGATTACGCGGTTCCGGGGCTTCATTCACCTGTGGCGTCGACGGTCATCGCCGGCGCGGCCGGTCTTCTGGTTGTTTTTATTGTCGCGACGATTCTGGCGCGCTCGCTTCGCCTGAAAAAAATTTAGGAGTCATTCATGTCTCACCATTTATTGAATCCCTATGTTCATGGTCACACGGCGCTTCATCGGTGGCCGGCGTGGGTTAAATTGGTTGTGGCGGGGGGATTCGTCACAACCCTTGTTCTTCTTCCACAAATGACCTGGATCGGCACTCTCATGATGGGCTTTCTTTTATTTCTTTTGACGATGGTCAGCCGCTTGCCGGGCGTTTCGTTGATGAAGAAAGTGCTTTGGCTGGAACCGGTGGCGGTTGGAATGGCGCTCCTGTCTCTATTTCAACCCAACGGGGTTCTTCTCTTTCTGTGGCTTTTGACGAAAAGCACGCTTTCTCTTTGGGTGATGGTTCTTTTATCCAGCACCACCCGCTTCACGGACATTCTCAACGTATTGAAACGTTGTTATGTGCCTTCGCTTCTTCTGACGACGTTGGCGCTTCTTGTGCGGTATCTTGTCGTCATCTTTAATGAAATGGAACGGATGCGGCGGGCGAGGCTTAGTCGGAGTTTTCTCAGCACGCGCGGCCACTTTTGGCGGACGACGGCCACGGTCGCCGCACAACTCTTTGTTCGTTCGTCTGAACGCGCCGAGCGCGTGTACTCGGCCATGTGCGCGAGAGGGTGGAAGGCATGAACGCGTTGGAGATTAAAAACCTGTCATACCGGTATTCCGACGGGACGGAGGCGCTTAAAAACATCAGCGTGTCCATCTCCGAAGGGGAACGCGTGGGGCTTATTGGGCCGAATGGGGCGGGGAAATCGACATTGCTCCTTCATCTGAACGGGCTTCTCCCGGAAGAATCCATGACCTCCGTTATTTCTGTGTTTGGGACGCCGGTCACAAAACCTCACCTTCCTCAAATTAGGTCCGAGGTGGGCCTTTTGTTTCAAGATCCGGACGATCAGCTCTTTTGTCCGACGGTGTTTGAAGACGTGGCGTTTGGGCCCTCACAATGGGGGGAGCCTCGAGAGGCGTTGCCCGCCATCGTTTCACAGGCGCTCACACAGGTGGGTTTGGTGGGGTTTGAAGACCGGACGCCGCATCATTTAAGCCGGGGGGAAAAACGGCGCGTGTGTTTGGCGGGGGTCTTGGCTTGCCGATCCAAAATGTTGGTGTTGGACGAGCCGACCAGCGATTTGGATCCGCGCGGGCGGCGTGAACTCTTGACGCTTCTACGAAGGCTGCCGCTCACTCAAGTCATCGCCACGCATGATCTTGAACTCGTGGTGGAGCTTTGCTCCCGGGTGATTTTATTGGACAAAGGAACGGTGGTCGCCCAAGGCTCCACCGTCGATCTTTTATCGAACGAGCCTCTTATGCTGGCCCACGGCCTCGAAAAACCCCACATCCTCCGCCACGCCCATCCGCATATTTCCCATTAATTTTTCGCCAATTCATAATCCCCTGGACACCTCCGACGAGAGCTAGTACAATACGTTCGCTATTTTCCCTCGAAAATCTAGCATCCCCCCATGAGGAGGACGTATGTCGTTAGTTGAAAAGAAAAAGTGTTCATATCCGACCACCAAAGAAGAGAAAGCGAAATCCCTGCAGTTGGCCCTGGATCAAATCGAAAAGAATTACGGCAAAGAAGCGCTTATGCGTTTGGGTGACAAGAAATCCGAAGGGATTCAAGTCATTCCGACCGGTGCCCTGCCGCTCGACATTGCCATCGGCGTGGGGGGCGTCCCGCGAGGGCGGGTCGTGGAAATTTACGGGCCGGAATCCTCCGGAAAATCCACGTTGTGTTTGAGCATCGCCGCTCAAGCGCAGAAAAACGGCGGCACCGCCGCTTACATCGACGCCGAACACGCGATGGACCCTGTCTACGCGAAAAAACTCGGCGTCGATATCGACAACCTCCTCATCTCTCAGCCGGATTCAGGAGAGCAGGCGTTGGAAATCACCGAACAGTTGGTGCGTTCCGGGGCGGTTGACTTGATCGTCATCGACTCCACGGCGGCTCTTGTTCCCAGGTCCGAAATTGAAGGGGAAGTGGGGCAGGCGAGCGTGGGGGTTCAGGCGCGGCTCATGTCGCAGGCGCTTCGAAAGCTCACCTCTGTTCTGGGGAAGTCCAGAACTTGCGTCATCTTTATCAATCAGCTTCGGCAGAAGATCGGGGTCATGTACGGAAACCCTGAAACGACGCCGGGCGGGTTGGCTCTTAAATTCTACGCGAGCGTCCGGCTGGATATCCGCCGGATTGAAGCCATCAAAGACGGCGACGTCGTGATCGGCAACCATGTGCGCGTCAAAGTCGTGAAAAATAAGGTTTCGCCGCCGTTCCGCCAGGCCGAGTTCGATATTCTCTTCGGTTCCGGCATTTCCCGGGAGGGAGCGTTGGTCGACATGGGGGCGCAGTCAGGCCTCGTCGAAAAATCCGGCGCCTGGTATCTCTATAAAGGGGAAAAACTCGGCCAGGGACGCGACAACGCCAAGGATTACCTCCGGTCCAATCATAAATTGGCCGATGAAATTGAGGACGCCATCCGCGCCCAGTACGCGGCATCGGAGAAGCAGGCCGCCGATAAGGAAGCCGAAAAGTCGTTACCGATGAAGCCAGAATTGGCGAAGCCAGTGCCGACGAAGCCAGAACTGGCGAAGTCAGCTTCAGTGAAGCAGGGGGCGGTTGCGGCTAAGGGAAAATAAGGTTCCCTCTTAGAGATCCGTTGTTTTGATCATGGGTCGCCCTACGCCGCGAAACGCGTAGGACGACCCATGTTTTTTTAAAGCGCTATGAATGAAATTGATGAACTCCTCAACTATTTAAGAGTGGAAAAAGGGTTGTCCATTAACACGTTGGATGCCTATAGAAGAGACCTTAGCCTTTATTTTAAATACATTGATGATCACAAGATTTCATTTAAGGCAATTGATCATCCGGTGATCACGGATTTTCTCTGGGAGCAAAAGAAGCTGGGGAAATCCCCGGCGACGTTGGCACGCTATATTGAGTCCATCCGTCAGCTTTATAAGTATCTCACGGGGGAGGGGCGGCTCCAAAAAGATCCCACCGTTTCTCTGGCGTTGCCCAAAAGACAAGAGCGGCTTCCCAAAGTCCTCAACGTGGCGGAGATAACCCGCCTTTTTGGAACGCATCACCCTTCCTCCACAGGCAAAGACGGCGGATCCCAGAAGAAAAAATTGAGCGCTGAGCGCACGCTCCGCTATATCGCCGCCTTTGAGCTTATGTACGCCACTGGAATGCGGGTGTCGGAGCTTTCCAATATTAAAGACAATCAAATTGATCTTGAATCCAGTTTTGTTCGCGTGCGAGGAAAAGGGGACAAGGAACGGATTATCCCCCTTGGAAGACGAGCCCAGGTGGCCATCGAGACCTATCTCAAGGAGCGGAATCAAATAAGAAAGAAGGTTTTGCTGGGAGAGGGGAAAGATTTCCTGTTCACAAGCTCAAGAGGAGGCCGGGTCAGCCGGTCCACGTTCTTCGCGGTGTTGAGGAAAATGAGTCATGAGGCCGGCATCCGGAAAAACGTGAGTCCTCACACGCTCCGGCATTCGTTCGCGACCCATTTGTTGGCAGGGGGGGCGGACCTTCGCGTGGTACAAGAAATGTTGGGCCACGCGGATATTTCAACGACGCAGATTTATACCCACGTCGACAGTACGGCCCTCAAAAAATCTCACGAACAGTTCCATCCACGCGGATAGTACCGTCATCCTGGACGGATGTTATTTGGCGGGTTTTTCGATGATCATGGCGCCGCCCAGCCCTCCGGCGGCGCAAGCGGTGGCCATCCCGAATTTCGCTTCCGGGTTTTCCTTCAAGGCGTATAAGAGATTAAGAACAATCCGGGTACCCGTGGCGGCCAAGGGGTGCCCCAGCGGTATGGACCCGCCGTGCGGATTAAGGCGCTTTTTCTCCCACAGCTCCCGCCAGCTTTGACCGAATTTTTCCCGGCCCAGGTGAAAGATGGAGAGGCACGTGGCGGCGAAGGCTTCGTGGAGTTCTATTTGATCCAGATCATCAAATTTTAAATCCGCCCGTTCTAAGGCGTTTTGAGCGGCGAACACCGGGGCGATTCCCATGTGCGCCGGGTTGATGCCGTAAAAAGACCACGATTTAATCTCTCCTAAAATAGTCAGCCCACAGTCTTTGGCCATTTCTTCCGAGGTAACGATGACCGCCGCCGCGCCATCCGACCGCGCGCAGGAATTAAAAAGCGTGACGGTTCCTTTGGCGGCGGGAGAATACGCCTTTCCTTCGATGTGTTTCCCGAATTTTTCGTAGAAATCTTTGATGGTGAACCGTTCGGTGTCAAACAACGTGGGGGCTTTCGAGATCATCTCGGGTTTCGCGACGAGGTTTTTCCGGAGAGAAATATATTCATCTTTTTCGAGGACCAATTCTCCTTTGAGCTTAAAAGGTGTGACGTGAGAGGAGTAAAATCCGCTCTCCTGCGCGTCCAGGCAGCGTTTGAAGCTTTCCGCGGCGTAGCGATCCTGCTCCTCGCGGGAAATGCCAAACATTTGCGCGCACACCTCCGCCGTGGCCGCCATGTTGATGTCTTTGATGGGGTCGGTCAGGCCTTCTTCCATGGTGTCGGTGATGCAGACCTCCGGGTTGTTCAATAAGTCTGTCCAGTTTTCCTTGACGTTTTGAAGCGAACGCAGGGATTTGGCGGAGCGGGGGCCCCGGATCGCATACGGAAAGGTGGACATGGATTCGGTTCCACCGGCGATATAGAGGTCTCCTTCGCCAAGCAGAATGTGCCGAGCGGCCGAGGCGATGGCTTCAAGGCCAGAGACGCAGTTGGCCTGGACGGTCACGGCGTGCGCTTTTTCCGGGAGACGCCCGGCTTTGAGCGTGGCGATTCGGGCGATGTTGGGCGCGTGGGAGCCTTGCCCCACCCATCCCACCATAACGCCGTCCACGTGGGCGGGGTCCAAATTTGTTTTTTTAATCAGGTCGCGAATAACAGAGCCGATCAACTCTTCAGGGGGGACGTTTGCGAGGGTCTTGGCCAGATGTCCGAACGGCGTTCGGGCTCCGGCGCAAATCACGATTTTTTTAGACGATGCTTTCAATGATTCTCCTGTTTTTTTACCAGGACGAATCTTATTCAATGCGAACGAAGATGGAAATATCCTTAGGTATTTTTATTGTCCTGGAATTTTAGCGCGGCTTCTTCGTTCTATTGGGAAGCAGTTAACCAGGAGGTCTCCATGAAGGGTGTTCTTATGTCCATGACAGCTGTTTTTTTAAGCGGGGCGGTTTCGGCCGCGGTGGTTCAAAAGCCGATCGAGTATCGGGACGGCGATACGGTATTGGAGGGATATCTGGCCTACGATGACGCTTTTCCTGGCAAACGGCCGGGGGTCCTCGTGATTCACGATTGGATGGGGCCCTCTCCCTTCACGCGTAAGAAAGCGGACGATTTGGCCCGTTTGGGATATATCGGGTTCGCCGCCGATATCTTTGGGAAAGGCGTGCGCCCCAAAAACACAGAGGAAGCTTCTTCTCTTTCAAGTTCTTTTAAGAAGGACCGAACTCTTCTTCGCAGACGAGCGCAGGCCGCTCTGGAGGCCCTTAAACGTCAGCCCCTGGTTGATCCCGCCCAATTGGCGGCCATTGGTTTTTGCTTTGGCGGAACAGCGGCGCTTGAACTGGCGCGATCCGGGGCGCCTCTTGTCGGTGTTGTGACCTTCCATGGAGGGCTCGACACCCCCACGCCTCAAGATGCCAAAAATATAAAGGGGAAAGTCCTCGCGCTTCACGGAGCGGATGACCCCTATGTCCCGCCCGATCAGGTGGCCGCCTTCGAGAAAGAAATGCGGGAAGGCGGAGTGGATTGGCAGCTCGTCAAATACAGCGGTGCCGTCCATGCCTTCACCATTCCCGATGCCGGCAACGACAACTCGAAAGGAGCTGCCTATAACCCCGTCGCGGCCCGTCGCGCTTGGCAAGCCATGAAGGATTTTTTCGACGAAATATTTAAGCCTTAACCCCTTTGGCGCCATAAAAACCGGGAAGTTTATCGGTTTTAGTTGTTAAATGTGTATATGAGGATTCACAATTGGGCCTGTTTCACATTCTTCTTGTTTTCGGCGTTTGCATCCAACCTGGGGGCAAATGAAGAACCAAAATTAAAGGTTAATCCCGTATTCGTCGGAAATGTGACTGGGACCACCGCCCTGGGTTTTATGAATGGTCCCGATTTCTTATTCGACGCCAAAGGGGGAGCCTATTTTTCTGTGTCCTCTCAAGGGCTGAACAACACTCCCGCCATTACCGTTTATCGGGCCACGGTAAAGAAACAAAAATTCGATTTCGAGAAAATAATCATTCAAAAAGCAGATTCCGTTATCAACTTCGCCGTGCCGCGCCTCGCCCAAACCATCGCCTTGGGGAAGGGGCGTTCCCTTCATCTCGTTTGGTCGGGCAGCCATCCTTCCAATGATCCCTTGAAGAATGCCACTCATCAAATTCAATACGCGCGAATCTCGACCAACGAAAAATTGAACCTGAAAGAAGCAACCGAACCGTTCACTGTCCAAGGGTACTTAGAAGCTTATGCGGAATCACCTTCCCGCATTATTAAATACCTTTGGCAAGATTATCCATCAGCAGTGATAACAAAGGGGGGCACGCTTCATGTTGTATGGGAGGGGCGGGATCGATTTCATCAATCGGAAGATGGATTTCCACTTCCCTTTATCGCCTATGCGACACGAAGTTCCTCCGGAAAATGGTCGATTCATGGAAACATCGACACCCCTCCTTATCTCGATAATAAGGGACTATCGGAATATCAAAGCCGTCCGGTCATTGTCGCCGAGGCTGACAATACGATTGATGTCTTTTGTTATGGTGGCATCCGAGGGAAGGCCCAAATACTTTACGGACGAATTCAAAACAAAAAGTTTTCGGGATGGAAGGTCCTAGCTCCATCGGCGAGGGATCAAAAACGTGTTACAGCCGTGGTTGGGGGAAATGGGGATATATATGTGGCATGGAGAGAAGAGGGTCCGGAGCAATATTCCTTCATCGCCACTGTCATGCGGAAGAAAGACGGGACATGGACGGAACCTCTTCAGATTGGGAACAAGGAAGAATACGCATCCACCCCTTCTCTCGTTGTGACAAACACAAGAGTCTTTGTTTCATGGATCGGATGGGAACCGGGTTTTCTCAACTCGAATAATCAGGAAAACAACAGATTCCCTGAAGACGACGGCGCCGTCGAAGGGACTTTGTATTTATCTCATAAATCGTTGGCAGATGTTCGTTTCTCTTCACCGGTAAAATTAACAGGAGGAACCGCTTCTTGCCCCAATCTCGCCATCAATCCCCGCTCGCCCTCTTATCCATCGGTGGTTTGGACCGAGGGGAGAGAATGTCCGCCGGGCGATTGTATTCAGCTTTTCTTTAGCGACATCCAACCCAAATAAGTCTAACATCCGATTTACATCCTAAATAAGAGGAGTTTCGCGTGACTTCATTAAAAAGTTCCGATATCGAGTTGGCCCGCAAGGTTACCGAAGCCGACAAACTCATCAAGGGGCAAATTTCCAAGGTCATCGTCGGTCAAAGCCAGGTGGTGGAAGAATTGCTGCTGTCGATTTTTGCCCAGGGCCATTGTTTGATCGTCGGAGTTCCGGGCCTGGCCAAAACGCTCCTTGTCTCGACGTTGGCCCAAACGTTGGATCTGAAGTTCAACCGGGTCCAATTCACGCCCGACCTCATGCCCTCCGACATCACCGGGACCGAAGTCATTCAGGAAGACAAAACCACCCGCGAACGCCTTTTTAAATTTTTGCCGGGTCCTATTTTCGCGAACGTTGTTTTGGCGGACGAAATCAACCGGACGCCTCCCAAAACGCAGGCGGCCCTTCTTCAGGCCATGCAGGAAAAAAAAGTGACGGTGGGGGGGCAAACCTATTCGCTACCGGAGCCTTTTTTCGTGCTGGCCACGCAAAACCCCATTGAGCAGGAAGGAACCTATCCTCTTCCTGAGGCCCAACTGGACCGATTTTTATTCCAGATCAACATCGGCTATCCCACGTTTGATGAGGAGAAACTCATCGTGGAGCAGACGACCAAGGGCGCGGCTCCGGAACTTAAACCAATCCTGTCGGCAGAGGAGATCCGGGCTCTTCAAGATATTGTCCGCCGGGTTCCCATCGCCGATTCTGTTATCGACTACGCTGTCCGTTTGGCGCGCGCCACGCGGCCTCAGGAACCCAACGCTCCCGAGTTCATCAAGAAATGGGTGGCGTGGGGAGCCGGACCTCGGGCGTCCCAAGCTCTTATCTTGGGATCGAAGGCGCGGGCGCTCCTGAAAGGTCAAATGAGCCCATCGGTGGAAGACATTCAGTCGCTGGTGTTGCCTGCGCTCCGGCATCGTTTGGTTCTATCGTTCCGCGCGGAAGCCGAAAACGTCACCGCCGATCAGGTGTTGGCCGAGCTTTTAACCACGATCCCAGAATAACCAGCGGGGGCGTCGGGCGGATCTGGTTTCGCTCCATACGTTGTTGAGTCGCTTCACCAGACCCGCCCGACGCCCCCGACTTAACAAAAGTTGAACGAGTTGCTCATCATGAATTCTCAACACCCATCACCCCTCGACCCCGTTGTCATCGCTCAGTTGGGGAACCTCCAACTCCGGGCCCGTCGCATTTTGGACGGCCTTTATTCCGGCCATCATGAAAATCCCATCCACGGAAACTCCCAGGATTTTTCCGAACACCGGGCGTATCATCCCGGAGACGATTTAAAGGGAATCGACTGGAAAGCGTTTGGCCGCACCGACCGGCTCGTGATCAAAAAATACGAAGAAGAGACCAACATGGCCTCGATGATTTTGTTGGATGATTCGGCGTCCATGGGATGTTCGTGGGGGGGGCGTCTCAGCAAACTGGATTACGCCAAGACGCTGGCGGCGGCGTTGGGGTATCTCCTCATTTCTCAGCGGGATGGGGTGGGTCTTTTATCTCGAGGAACTGTTTTGCAGGCCAACAGCTCCCGGTCTCATCTGGACCCTTTTTTCGCCTCGTTGGAGTCTGTTCAGCCGCAGGGAATTTGGAACGTGTCGGCCTTGGCGGATTCAGTGGGGCCTCTTTCTCGGAAACGATCGATGTTGATTGTGATCTCCGATCTCATGGCCGACTCCGAGAAAACCGTGTCGACGCTCTTGGCCCTTCACGCCCGGAAACACGAGGTCATTGTTTTGAACGTGTTCGACCCCGCCGAACGAGACTTGCCTTTCTCGGGGCCGATTGTGTTTGAAGATGTGGAGACGGGTGAAACGCTTCAATCCGATCCGGATGTGATTCGAGCGGCGTATCAGCGCCTTGTTCAAGAAAAATTGGCGACGTTGGCTCACGTTTTTCGAAGCGCCGGATTGGATTATCATTTTCTCACCACGGATACTCCGTTCGATAAAGGATTGGGAGCGTATTTGTCGTGGAGGTCGGCGCGCCTGTGACGTTCCTCAGTCCTCTTTTCCTCTGGGCGCTTCCTCTGGGGTTCATTCCCTTGGTTCTTCATTTCCTGTTTAAGAAAAAACCTAAAAAAATGGTGTTCAGCCATATTGAATGGCTCAAACAAGCCCACCAATCGTTCATGCCGAGGAAACGGTTGAGGGAAATACTTTTGTTGGTTCTCAGGTCTCTCCTCTTCTTCTTCCTGATCCTGTTTTTTACGCGTCCTGTTTTTCATGGGGGAAGCCCGTTTAAATCCAAATCGGACGAATCCACGCTGGTGGTTCTCATGGACGTCTCGGCGTCGATGGGGGCGGTGTCAGCGGGGCGGTCCGCGTTGGAAATGGCCCAAGACGAATTCAAAGCCGTGTTGCGGGCGCTCCCGCCTTCCACCCGCGTTGGGTTGGTCTCCACGTCCAATCAGATCGACAAAGAATGGGCGCCCACCACGGACCGGGCCAAACTGATATCCGCCGTCGATGAGTTGACGGTCCTTCCTCGCGGAACGGATATTTTGCCGGCTCTTAAATCAGGGATGAGCTTGTTGGCCAACGCACCGCGCGGCCGGCGGTCGCTTCTTATTTTATCGGACAACGCGCGGCACGGATGGTTGAAAGGGCTTGAGGCGGGCGGCCGTTGGGACGGGTATGACCCGGATGTCGATGTTCTTGTGTCGGAGGTGGTGGAAAAAGTCCCTAACGTCGGCATCGCCGAGGCGTCCCTTCAGCCGGGAGAAGAAGGCACGCTCAAAGGGCAGTTCGTTGTCCGACGCCATTCCTCCGCCGGCGCCGCCAACGTGTGGCGCCTTGAAATGAACGGGCGCGTGATCGAACAAGGCCAGCTTTCCTCCACGGGGAATGAGACGGAAACGGTTCCGCTGGAGGCGCGTTTGCCGGAAGGCGGCGTGTATTCCGGCAAGGTGAGCCTCACGGCGGACGCCCTTCCGTTTGACGATGTGATGTATGTGGCCGGCCGGATGTCCAAAGGGTTTCGCCTTTTGATCGTCGACGGTGAAGGCGGCTTGGCGCCGTCTGATTCTGAGACGTATTACCTCAAGTCGGCGCTGGAGTCGCGGCGCGATCCGCGGCTTCAATCGATTCAAGTCATTCGCCCGGAATCCCTGCCGATGGTGTCCCTGGATCAATTCGATGTCATTGTGTTGGCGAATACGTTGGGTCCCATTGAGACGCAAGAAAAACTGCTTAAGTGGATTGAGGGAGGAGGCGGACTGTTTCTTACAGCCGGGGGGAAATGGGCGGGGGCGCCCTCGTCGCCCTTCGGGTTGTTCCATTTTAAAAAAAGCGTTGTTTCTTCCCAATCCCTGGAAGCGCCGGGGCTGGGATCTCCGGATTCTAAAAAATCTTTCCTCTCAGACGTGACGGGTCTGGACGAGTTTGAGTGGTCTGAGGCGCGAGTGAGCCAATACGCGCCGCTCGAACCGGATTCTTCCACTGAGGTTTTGTTGAAATTAAAAAACGGGTCGCCGCTTCTTTTCCTGAAACGATATGGAAAGGGAACGGTTCTCTGTTTGTCGACGACGGTGGACCGGGATTGGTCCAATTTTCCCACCAAACCCTTGTTTGCTCCGCTCATGCGGGAGCTCCTGTCCCGCTTGGCGGATCCGTCACGAGAGGAATCCTCCTTAAACGGATTTGTCGGGGAACCCATTCGGGTTCGGCTGGCCCCTGGGGTGCAGCGCCTGTCCGTCGTTTCTCCGGACGGCTCTGTGAGCGGGGGTCGGGTTGATGAGGATGGCCTCATGGAAGGGCCCACCCCATCGGTTCCCGGGCTCTACCGGATTCGAACGGAGCGAAAAGAATCCGATTTATTTGTGGCGGTACATATCAAAGACGCTGGCCGGGAGGGAGATTTAACGCGTGTCACGGAGGGAGAACTGAAAACTATTTTTCCCCGGTCCTCCGTGACGGTCATGTCGGTTCAGCGCAACACGCCGGAACGCATCCTCTCCGCTCTTCAAGGATGGGATTTGACGAAGGTTCTTCTTGTTCTTCTGATCCTCTTCTTCCTGGTTGAGACGGCTCTCTCCTGGACGTTTGAACGCTGGCGCGCCGTGCGAGGAGCGGCGGTATTACTCCTCCTCTGTCCCCTTTTTCCTTCGCCGAGTGTGGGAGGCACCGCGAACGCGTTTGTCTATACGCAGCTCAAATACGATGGGGCATGGGATCCGTATCCATCGGTTCACGAGAAAATCTTTGAGATGCTTCAGTCGATGACCAATATCCCTCTCGTCGCCGATCGGAAAGTCGTGACGCTCCGGGACTCCGCTCTCTTCGAATCTCCGTTCCTGATCGTGAAGGGGAACGCGGTGTTGCCCTTTTCCGGAGAAGAGAAAAACAGACTTAAGCAATTCATTGAACGCGGCGGTTTTGTCTTTTTCGACGATACCTTGGCCGATAAAAACGGGCCCTTCGGCCAATCGGTTCGGAAACTGATGTCGGAGCTTTTTCCTGATAAAACATTTCAAAAACTTCCGCTCGATCATCCGATCTTTCGTTCCTTCTTTTTGTTGAGAAATGTCGGCGGCCGGCGGATTTCGGAAAACACGCTGGAGGGGTTGGACATCGGCGGGCGGGGCGGCGAAGCCCGGACCGCGGTCATTTATTGCCCCAACGATTTACTGGGGGCCTGGATGCGCGATCAATTGGGCCAATACACTTTTGTGTGCGAACCCGGGGGGGAACCCCAGCGGTGGGATTCGTTCAAACTCACGGTCAACGTCATTTACTTTAGTTTGACTGGAACCTACAAACGGGACGCGATCCATCAACCGTTTATCGAACGTAAATTGGGATATTAGCGTGAATCGTTATGACAAATAAACTTCTTTGGGTTCTTCGCGGTCTCTTTTTCATCGTGGCCGCCGTTCTCATGATGAAACCGGTGGTCACGCGTCCCGATCCGAGCCTTCCGTCCGCTTGGGCCGTTCTTGTGGATACGTCTCGCAGCATGCGCGTTCAGGATCAGGAGATGCGGCTGGCCGCCGCCCAACGCCTCCTGCCGATGGTGCGCAAGTCCTTCCCTCGAACGCAACTTTTTTCCTTCTCCGATCGAGTGACGGAATTGAAAACCGAGGCGGACGTGAAAAAACTGGAAGCAACAGGTTCAAAAACGGACATGGCGTCGGCTCTTAAAACCGTTCTTGGGGAAGACCGGTTTCGGGGCGCCGTTCTATTAACGGATGGCCGCCAGGTGGGATCAGGCGACCCGGTGTCGGCCGCCGCGGCGGCCGGACGCCCGTTGCTGTTGATCGGGCTTGGGAATAAACAGATGTTCAAAGACATTGCCGTTCGTCATATTCAAGCGCCGCCTTTCGCCTTCAAGAATATTCAAACCTCGCTCGCCGCGACGATCGCGGCCACCGGATTTGAAGGGAAAGATATTTCCGTGAAGCTTCGGGACGGAGATGACGTTCTTTCACTGCAACAAATTCACGTGACCGATCATGAAGCCGAAACAACGGTCAACTTCTCATGGACGCCACCCCGCATCGGAACAAAGAATTTGACCGTCGAGGTGGGGCAATACGCCGGTGAAGCGACGTTTTTGAATAATAAAAGGGATATCACGTTGGACGTCGGCCGTGACCGGTTTCGAGTTCTGTATATCTGCGGCCAGCCGGGCCCCGAATACGGATTTCTCCGGCATCAATTTAAAGCGGACCCGGCGGTTGAGTTGGTGACGTTCGTGATCTTACGGAACGCCGGGAATATCGTGTCGGTTCCGGATTCGGAACTGTCGCTGATTCCGTTTCCGACGCAAGAAGCGCTTGTCCAGCAGATGCCCACGTTCGACCTGGTTGTGTTTGAAGAATTTTCCTACCGCCAATACGGCCTCATGCCCGGGATCATGGAGGCCATCCGGCGGAAAGTGGAAGGGGGCGGGAGTTTTCTTTTGATGGGGGGGCCGGTCGTCTTCGGCGCCGGAAGCGATTACGCGCTTCCCGGGTCGAATGAACTTCTCCCGGTTCAATTCGGTTCGATGCCGGTCAAGACAACCGAGGAGACGTTTCGATTCGTGCCGAAGGCGCTGTCTCATCCGATTCTCCGGTTGGATGAGAATCCCGAGAGGAACAAAAAAATGTGGGAGGGACTTCCGCCGTTGGACGGCCTGACGATTTTGCCCGGTGTCAAGCCGGGCGCCACGGTGCTGGGAACCGCGTTGATCGACGGAAAAGAAGCGCCGGTCTTAACGGTATGGCGGGTGGGAAAAGGGCGGGTGGGAGCGCTGTCGACCCGCACCACCTGGCGTTGGTCGATGATTCCATCAGAGAACGCGTTGTCGTTCGACAGCTATCAGCAGTTTTGGAAAAACATGGTGCTCTGGCTCACGCATTCGGATGAGTTTAAACCGGTTCGGATGGCCTTTGACGAAAAAAATATTAAAGAAGGCGAAGAACAGGCGCTCCGGATCTGGGTGTATGACGATTATTTCAAGCCTCTCTCCGGCGTGGATGTGCGTGTCGAGGTGACGCTTCCCGACGGTAAAAAAGGGCCGCTTCCGGCGCGCCAGGAAACGACGGGGGTCTATTCCTGTCTTTTTAAACCTGATCAATTGGGGGCGTTTACCATCAAAGCGTGGGCGTTCCGGGGTGGAAACGTCTACGGGGATGATAAAATCAACGTTCAGGTCAAAGAGAGCCATAATGAAGAGGAAGATTTGCGGCCTGACTTTTCGTTGTTGAACGAAATGGCGAAGGCAACCGGGGGGCGGTTTTTAACCGCGGAAGACGTGACGGAATCGTCGCTCAATGAATTTCACGCGGACGTGGCTCAAAACGTGGGGAAAAAAGTGCTCGTTTGGAATTCTCCGGTCCTCCTTTTGTTGGGTCTTCTCTTTCTGACGGTTGAATTATTTCTTCGAAAGAAAAAAGGATTGCCTTGAAGAACAAGATCGTGTTACTGGCCGTTTTTCTCGGATCGTTTGGCCTTTACCTCCATCAGGCGGCCTCCTGCGTCACGGCGGGGGATTCCGGTGAGTTTATGACGTCCGTGGCGACGTTGTCGTTGGCGCACGCGCCGTCATTCCCGCTTTATATGGTGTTGGGGCGGGTGTTTCTGGAGTTGGTGCCGTGGGGCGCGGCCTCGGTCCGGCTCAATATTTTCTCCAGCCTGACGTCGAGCCTATCCCTTCTCTTCCTTTTCCTGATCGCCCGCCGGTTGAAAGCCGGGCTTTGGGTGTCCGTGTCGACGGTCTGCCTGATCGCTTTTTCAACCTCGTTTTGGATGAACAGTTTGGTCACGGAAGTGTTTTCTCTGAACACATGTTTGGTGACTTTTCTTTTGTTTATTCTTCTCTCTGCCGGTGATACGTCTTCACTTTCGCGATTTTTCTTATTTTCCTTCTTGCTGGGGCTCGGGCTCGGGAATCATCAGGTTTTGGTTTTTCTTATTCCATCGCTCATTGCTTTCGCATGGTTTTATCGATCACGTTTCGGGACGAAGTCCGTCGGGACGAAGTCCCTTTTTCTTTGCGCCGGCTTTTTTCTGTTGGGATTTTCAATTTATTTGGCGTTGCCCATCCGCTCGGCAAAGGAGCCGCCTCTCAATTGGGGGCACCCAACGACTGTCAGCAATTTATATCGAACGATCACTCGAAAAGATTATGGTTCATTGAAACTGTCGATCGGAGACGCGCCGGAACGGTCGTTGGCCAATACGGGGCGGCATCTCGCGACGTTTGGACGCCAGCTCAATCGGGAGATGCCGTGGCCGATTCTTCTTTTGGGGGCGGCGGGACTTCTGTTGGGGCTTCGCCGAAACAAGCCCTTTTATTCGGCGCTCTTGGCGATGTTCTTTTTTACCGGCCCCTTGTTTTATCTCCTCTCCAATCTTCCCTTTACCGCCCAATCGGAAGGCATCATGGGGCGGTTTTTCATCATGCCCGTGATGGCGCTTTTATTGGGCTTGGTTGAGATGGGGATGTTTCACGCCTGGGTTGGAACGGTGTTGGTGCTTCTCTTGACGGCGGTTCCTGTGACGCGCGGATGGGCGGAGGCCTCGTCCCATCGGAACGCCAAACTGGTGTATGACTACGGACAAACCATGCTCCGGACGCTCCCGCCGCGTTCCGTGTTGTTCATGGACGGCGGAGACGACGCTTTTTATAGCTTGGCGTATCTTCAATACGGCATGGGGAAGAGACCGGACGTCGAGCTGCACGACCGGGGCGGGCTCATTTTTCATAACGTGTACGGAGATGATTTTCGTCATATCCCAAAGGAAGAGAAAACAAACCGGCGCGAGCAGGTCGAGAAGGCCTATCTTGGCGTGAAACCCCTTTATTACTCGACGTTGGATGAAAAAGCGCTTCCGGGCGTGACGTTGGCTCCATCCGGGTTTCTGCTGGCGGTTCCATCATCGGATTTAAGGCCGATTCCATGGCCGGTGATGATTTTGCGGTCTCTTTATCCGGTTCATCCGACCGATTACCGAACGCGCGCCTTGGCGGCCTTTTTCCCGTATATGAATGGGAAATCGTTGTTGGCCGATGGCTTGATCGATGAGGGATTGTTGTTTTTCCGGCGAGCTCAATCGATAGGAGAGGGCGTGGATTGGCTTAAAACCAATTTGGGGTTTGACTACGCCAAGATCGCCTTTAATTTTTTTCAGTCGGGGCAATACGCCGCGGCGGAACGTGTGTATCGCGAATTGATTCGGTTCGATCCGATGAATTCGCAAGCGCAGGGAAATTTGGGGGTTGTTTTGGAGAAATCGGGACGTCCGAACGAGGCCCGCGCCCAATATGAGCAATCGGCACGCCTGTTCCCTCATGTGGCCGACCCGGTGTATAACTTGGCGGTGTTATCCTGGCATGAGAAGGATTGGCCCAAGGTCCTGTCATATCTTGAAGAGGTTCTTCGCCGCGATCCACGGCATCCTTCCGCCGGCGTCTATCTGGAACAAGCCCGGCAGCGCATGGGGCAAAAGTTGAAAGTGAATGGAATTAAATAAAAACCAGCAGTCCATCGTTTCCACAAGCGGAGCCTCGCTCTTGAACAGCGGGCTCGGCTTCTTTTTGTTCATGGGGTTCTTCGCCCTCTATCTGCACACGGCCGCGCCTCATGTGGCGCCGTACAGGGATTCGGGTGAAATGGTGTCACTTCTTACGACCCTAAGCGTCGCTCATCCACCGGGCTATCCCGTGTACACGTTGGTGGGGCACGTGGCGACTTGGATCCCTCTGGGGAATGTGGCTTATCGAACCAATCTTTTTTCCGCCTTCTGCGCGGCGTTGGCTCTCGTTTTCCTTTTTTATGGGCTTCTTCGAGTTTTGGACCCGCTTCCTTCTTTGATCGCCGCCGTCGCGTTTGGTTTTTCCAATCCCTTCTGGGAACTCGCGACGGTGTCGGAAATGTACACCTTCGGGATCTTCTGGTTTTGTTTCGTTCTCTGGGCTGTCTTATCCAAACAGAAAGTGCCGTTCATCGGGTTTTTGTTGGCGTTGGGGCTGGGGATCCGGATGGATCTCATGCTGGTGATTCCGATTCTCCTCCTCACCTTTTGGATGACACGCAAATCGGAGATCCGTTTCGGGGTTTCAACGCTCTTTTTCTTTATCGGCTTGTGTGTGTTTTCTTATCTTCTGATCCGTTCGCGCCAAAATCCCGTTATTGATTGGGGGAATCCCGACACCTTATTGGCGGTGATCAATTCCATGACGCGAAAGAGTTACAGCGGGACGCTGGACCTTCTGTCTCTTTCGTATCAACGGGGCGAAAACTTTCCCGTGAATATGCGTCTTTACGCCACTCATCTGTTTAAGGCGTTTGGCCTGTGGGGGTGCCTCGCCATGGGTATTGGAGCGTGGCATTTATACAAACGAGATCGAGCGCTGACGGTTTTTCTGGGGGGGATTTTGGTCGTCACCGGCCCGCTGTTCCTTTTCTTGGCCAACATGCCTCCCAACCCTCACGCGCTGGCCATCGTTGAAGCGGCGTATCCGCTTCCGGATTTAATGTGCGCCATCGCCATCGGTTTCGGCCTTCAGTGGTTTATGGGATGGATCCGTTGGAAACGGATTGCTGCTGTGTGCCTTGCGTTCTTATTTTTCTCAAACAGCATGTGGGGGTATTCCCGGGCCGACAAGCGAGATAATTTTTATCTTCGGGATTATGTCGAAAATGTGTTTCGGAGCGCTCCGCGAAACGCCGTTGTGGTCTTCCATAAGGATGTCCAGTTGTTTGCCTTATGGGAAGCGCAATTGGTGGAGCGGCGCCGCCCTGATATTTCCCTGATTTCCTCCGGCCTCTCCGGCAGTCCCTGGTACTGGGAGATGAAAAAACGGTGGGGAACCGCCGCTTGTCCGGAGCAGGAAGTGAAAACAGCGGAAGGCTGGCCTTTGATGAAACGGGCCGTTGGCTCTCGAGCCCTTGTGGTGGGGCATGAGTCCGAATTGGCGTTACTCCCCGGTCTCAAATTTTCCACGCGGGGAATGGTGACCGAGATCATTGCGGCCAATGACGCCGGCGGGCCGGGACGCGAGTTGATATTGCCGGACCTTTGCCTGTATCGGGGCGGAGGCCATTACGGAGAAACGTCGGACTTCTTCTCCACCGATTTGATCGGCGACGCCGCCCGGGCCCATCAACGGATGGGATATGAGTTGATGATGGAGAAAAAATTCGACGCGGCCGACTGGTATTTTAAGCGAGCGGAGTGTTTGGATCCCACGTTTTTCCGCCCGGCCTCGGACCGGGGATATATGTATTTTCTTGAGGGGCGATACAACGACGGGGTGGCGGCGGAGCAGATCGCCATTCGTAAGGGGCTGCGAATGCTGGAGTTAGCTGAAGACTTCAAGAGTTTGCCGGATGTCGTCGACGGACTCAAGTCGGATCTCGCTAACGCCTATTTATTTTTAGGCGCTTCTTATGAGAAGACAGGCGCGCTGGACGCGGCTCGCACGGCGTATCAAAATTCAATTGGGGTTATCCCGACGGCGCAAGCCGAATACAATTTGGCCGTGACCTTTTGGGGCCGGGATTGGGTCTTGGCGGTGGAGCATCTGCGCCGGGCCGTTCAGCTCAATCCCCATATGAATGAAGCCCGGCATTACCTGGACGCGGCGCTCGCAAAAGTGAAATCCCGATGAAGCTTTCATCCACCGTTCAAATTCCGCCGGTCCTCCAAAAAAATCGTGTTCATTTAACTCTCCTGTTGTTGGCGGCGATGGGAGTCTCCGCCATCCATGTGATGTTGGGGTTGGGGCCCATTCGAACTTTTTCTCCGACCTATGATGAACCCGTCCATCTGACCGCGGGATTGGTGGCCTGGAAGACGGGTGAGACAAGATTCAACGGATATGATCATCCACCCTTTGGAGAAATGTGGGCCGCTATCCCGTTGATTTTTTTGAATCCCATTATTCCTAAAAATGATCCGCGGTGGACCGCTCAACGGTGGCGTTCTATTGATCAATACCGGTTCGCGGATCTTTTTTTCTATCACAACCGCGTTCCTGCCGATGCGATGTTGGCTGCCGCTCGGAAAATGCAGCTTCTTCTCTCCGTCCTTTTGGGGTTCTTTCTTGTCTGGGTGGCGTTTCGGATGGGAGGTCTGATTCCCGCTCTTGTGACTCTTGTGTTATGGGGGTTTTCTCCGACATTCTTGACGCACGGGACAATCGTTTCAACCGACCTCGCCTTTGCCTGCTTTTTCTTTTCCTTTTTTGTTTTTTTGAGCGGCCTCACACGGGGGTGGGGAACCGTTGTGGGATCAGGCATTAGTTTGGGACTTTGCGTGGCGAGTAAATATTTGGCGGTGGCAGTCTTCCCTTGTCTGGCGGCCGTCCTTTTTTGGGACGTCGTCGTTCAAAAGAAAACGTTTCGAAAAATCAATTATCTGTACGCTGTTGTTGTTTGCCTCGTTGCCTTTCTGACGGTCAAAAGTGTTTTTCAATGGGGCTCAATGGATGTGTTTTGGGACGGTCTCAAAAACGTTTTTACTCGGTCTCAAGCGGGCCGTTCGAGTTTCTTCGCGGGCCGCCATGGGGTGAACGGATGGTTTCTCTATTTTCCATTTACGTTTTTAGTCAAAACGCCCATTCCACTTTTGACGGGGTGTGTCGTCGGAATTGTCTTGATGATGAGGAAGAAGATATCGGTTCCAGCCGCTCTTTGGATCCCGCCGCTGGTCTATTTTCTTCTGGCGTGCATTTCAAAAGTTCAAATCGGCCACCGGCACATTTTGGCCATCTATCCTTTTGTGATTGTGTTGGCGGGTCTCGGGTTTGGAGCGATCACCGGGAGACTTAAGTGGCTTGTTCCCTGTTTTCTTCTCTGGAATGCCGCCGGAACAATTCTTGTGCGACCGCATTTTATCGCCTATTTCAATG
This sequence comes from Elusimicrobiota bacterium, assembly GCA_003140895.1. Classification (GTDB taxonomy): domain Bacteria; phylum Elusimicrobiota; class Elusimicrobia; order F11; family F11; genus PLLH01. The sequence goes on along the minus strand of PLLH01000035.1, from coordinate 34,094 downwards.
AATTCGTCGGCGGTCCCAAGAACGGATACCGTTATTTAACCGATTCCAACGTGGATTGGGGGCAAGGACTTAAGTTGTTGAGGCGCGAGTTGAGCGACGAGGACGTGAGCCGGGGGATTTATCTGAGTTATTTCGGCGTGGCCGATCCGCACGCAGAGGGAATCACGTATTTGGATGTGGGGTCCGACGTCATCGCCGGACATCGGGACGACACCGGCAACCCTTCCGTGAAGCCCACGACATTGGCCATTTCGATCACGAACCTGCAGGGCACGTACTTTGAGGATAAAGACGCGTTTCGTTGGTTAAGCGAGTTTAAACCCATACGCGTCGTCGGAGAGAGCATTTTTGTGTACGACTTTTCCAATCAACCGGGCGCTCTGGAAGCCCTGGAATCCATGAGAAGGCCCTCCTAACGCCATGCGAGACATTAAAAAACAAAAAACAAGACTTCTTTTTGTCGTTGCCGGCGGATTGTGCCTGATTCATGTTCTTTTGGCGTTGGAACCGATCCGGGTTTTTTCGCCGACATACGATGAACCGGTTCATTTGACCGCCGGCGCCATTTATCTCAAAACAGGAGATTTTCGATTCGCCGGATTTCATCATCCGCCGTTTGCCGAGATGTGGGCGGCTCTTCCCCTCTTGGTCCTCCCTTCAAGCCTTCCGATCAATGACGCGGCTTGGGTACGTCAGGAATGGAACGCTCTGGATCAATATACGTTCGCGGATCGCTTTCTGTATCACAACCATGTGTCCGCGGACACGTTGTTGACCGCTGGACGTTTGATGCAGCTTCTCTTGTCTCTGCTGATGGGGGGCTTTCTTTTCTGGTTTGTAAGGAAATCCGCCGGCGGGAAGGCGGCGCTCTACGCTCTTGTCTTCTGGTGCTTTTCGCCGATTATTCTGGCCAACGGCACCGTTGTGACGACGGACTTTGCGTTCGCTTTATTCTTCTCGGCGTTTTTTATGTTGTGTTCGGTTCTGGGAGAAAGCTTTTTGATCGCCGCTTTGGCGGGGATTTCATTGGGGCTTTGTCTGGCCAGTAAACATATGTCTGTGGCCATTCTTCCCTCCGTTCTAGCCCTTCTCTTATGGAGGGGGCTCCGCCGGGTTCGTCACGGAGAGCGCTTTTTGGCTGAGCCCTTTCTCATGGAACGAAAGAAGCAAATCTCTTTTCTGTGTCTTGTGTCCGTCGCTTTTCTGACGTTGTGGTTTGTTTATGGGTTTGGAAATTTATCGATCTATTGGGAAGGATTGAAGGAAGCCATGTTCCGGAATCAACGGGGCCGCGGCAGCTTTTTCTTTGGAGATCACCGGGTCACAGGATGGCTGGGCTATTTCCCGGCGGTCTTTTTAATTAAAACACCGATTCCACTCCTTATCGGTTTGGGGATTTCACTGGCGATGTTCATCAAAAAAAAGATAGTGCTGTCCCCGTTTCTTTGTATTCCGCCCCTCGTTTTCTTTTGTTTGGCGTGCGCGTCCACCGTTCAGATTGGGCATCGGCACATCTTGGCGGTCTATCCCTTTCTATTTGTGGCGGCCGCGGTGGGACTTTCCAAATTGTCAAACCGGTTTATTTGGGTGGGCGGACTTCTTATCGGCTGGTCGATCGTTGCGTGTGTTTCCGTCAAACCTCATTACATCGCCTACTTCAACGAAGCCGTGGGCGGTCCTCGAAACGGAGTCCGTTATTTAACGGATTCTAATCTCGATTGGGGGCAGGGACTTAAATTGCTTAAGCAGGCGTTGGAACCGTCGGATATCGAGAAAGGGATTTACTTGTGTTATTTTGGCGTCGGAGACCCTCACGCCTATGGGATTCGCTATATGGATTTAGGCCCGATTCCGATTGGCGGCCGGGAGGACGATCGGGCTGATCCGCGTTTTCAACCGACCAAATTCGCCATTTCGGCAACGCACCTTCAGTCGACGTATTACACGCGGAAAGATGTGTACGCGTGGTTAAAGGACTATAAACCGTGGAAGGTGATTGGATACAGTATTTTCGTCTATGATTTTTCCGATCATCCCGAGATCCTTAAAAGGTGGGCGCCGGCTCGCTCTCCCTCCGGGAAAGCCGGGGGTTCGTGAACGCGATTCCTGAAATCCGTCTCTTTCTGCGGAAAGCGAGGCTTTGCGTTTTCCTGTCCTTGTTGTTCAAGGGGATGTCGCGCGCGATACCTCTTCTGGTGAGTTCCTGCCTTCTCCTCAGCGGTTTCGATCAATGGCTTGTGATGGAGTCCTGGGTGAGGGAAACCGTCTGGATCGCAATGCTTCTTTTGGCCGGGGCCCTCGCTCTCCATGCGTTCTTGCCGCTCACGTTGTTTTCTATAAAGGAACAATCGAAAAATCTCTGGCGTAACAGATCCAGAGAACAGGGGTCTGGCGAACTTCTTCGTCGAGATACGCTGTTTTTAGCGGTTCAATTGTCTTCTCAGACAGAGCGCCCCGGTCTCTCCTCCGGTTTGCGCGAAGAGTATCTGCGAGAGGCGGCCTCGACCGTTAAACAGCAACGTCCGTGGGCGTGTTGTCCTCGGTGGATGTGGCGGAGGGCGTTGGCTGTTAATAGTCTCGTTGTGATTGTGGCCGGTTCGTTGTGGGCCGCGTTTCCTCACGTGTTTCCACTCACCCCCCGGATTTATTTTCCGTTTTCAACGAGTCCACTTGAATCCTGTTTAAGGGTCAATCCCGGGAGCGCCAACGTGGAATGGGGGCAAGACGCCGTCATTCAAGTGACTCTTCTTTGCCCGTCCATCGAGAGACCGCAGCTGGCCATCAAAGCTCATCGTGATTGGACGGTTTTTGAGCCCGAGTCTGTTTCGGCGAATCATTCTTTTTTCCGTCTTAGAAATCTCGTTGAACCGGTCAGCTACAAGGTGAGATGGAAAAAAGAGTGGAGCCCGCGATATGTGCTTCGACCGATGAAGCCCCTTCAATTGAAAAAGGCGGAATTGATTGTAACGCCGCCGTCCTATCTGAAAAAGGCGGCTTCTCATCAGTCGTCGCTCGAATTATCCGGATTGGCGGGAACACAGGTTCACATGACGCTTGATTTTTCAATGCCGGTCGCCAAGGCGCTGGTTCAATTTTCCGACGGCCGGGAACGGTTGGGAACCGTATCAAACAATAGCGTGGATGTGGCGTTCTTGCTGGAGAAAAGCGGGACGTATCGGTTCGCCTTGGACTTGCAGAACGGGCGCCCGGGTCTTGGCGTGGGGGAATTTCCGATTCACGTTCAAGCCGACAGCCCGCCGGTGATTCATCTGTTGTCTCCGAGCGATGATGTGATTGTGGGGGACAAAGAAAAGCTTCCGCTGACGTTTGACGCCTCCGATGATTACGGGGTCTCTGAAGTTCGTCTTATGTGGGAAAAATCCGGGGGGCTCTCTGGTTCCAAGCAAGTGGCCTTTTTTGATCCGCCCAGGGAAACCGTTCTTTCCACGGTTGAGTGGGATTTGGGCGGAGAAAAATTTCGCCCGGGAGATGTGATTCAGATTCGTTTGGAAGCGGTCGACGCGAATGTCGTGACTGGCCCGGGCAAGAGCCTTACCCCCTGGCGACTGATCGAGATCGCGAGCTTTGAGAAAACGCACGCGGCGTTGGAGTCCGTTCTGGAAGAGTGGCGGGGAAAAGCCGTGGATCTGTTGGCGGACGTGAACACGCTCAAAGCGTCCGTGGATTCGTCTTCCGCCTCCTTGCGTTCCCTCATGGAGCCGCTCAATAAAGCGATGTCCGACTCCCTTGGCCTCGAAAAAAGTCTTCAACGCCTTGTCAACCAAATGGAAAAAGATCCGATGGCCGATTACGGCGTCTGGTTGGAGCATAAGTCCATTCAGGGGAATTTGTCCGCCATGAACGCGGGGCCCATGAAATATTCCGAAGCGGCGTTTCAGACCGACAACAAGGCCGCGGCTTCGTTTCATTTGTCCGACGTGTCGTCTGAACTTGAACGAATGGTGGCCCTTTCCCATAAGTTGAGCAAAGATCAGAAAGCGCGGGATGTGGTTGAGGCGGGAGATCGGCTTCAAGAGGCTGGAGAACAGCTCTTAAAGGAATTCAGCGCGGCGCCCGATCTCAAAAACAAAGACGTGATGGCCAAAATTAACGATCTCATCAATGAAGCCCAACGGACGTTGGCCGACATGGCGCGCGCCGTTCAGCAGATGCCTCAAGAGTTGCCCGACGACTTCATCAATCAGGAGGGAGTTAAGACGTTGAATCTTCAGGAGTCGCAAGACGTTCTGTCTCAGATTGCCGAGGCCCTGAAACAGGGGGACACAAAAAAGGCGCTTTCGCTCGCGCAAAAATTTCTGGAAGCCGCCAAAAAAATGAAGAGCCAGCTTTCCAAAGCGTACGATTCCTTTGTTGAGGAAAACTCCGCCAGCGAATTGTCGAAAAAAATAACGGAGCAAGAGGCGGAATTAAACGCGGTGATCGACGAGGAACGGACGCTTCTTTCGAAGACGCAGGAACTGGAGACGCGCCGCTTATCGGCTCTCATGAAAGAGCAGGAAACTCTTTTGGGGCAGCTGGCGAAGCGCCAGGCGCGTTTAATTGAACGAACGCACTCGTTTGCCAACAAACCCGCGGTGCCCGCGGGGCCGGCCGCTCTTTTGCGCAATCAGATCGCCCCACTGCAGGGTGTTTTGCATGAAATGGAGACGGGCAGACTCAAGGAGGGCGTGGGTGTGTTGGAAGGCGTGGTGCGGCAGATGGGGTTGGCCTCCGATGGCATTAAAGCGTCCAGCGCGCCGGTGTCCCTTCAGCCTGAGGCGGAGTCGTTGGAGAAAGACGAACGTGAGATTTTGGAGCTGTTGCGCAAGTCCCCTCCTCCCAAGGGGCTCTTTTCATCAGGAGATCTCGGCGCGTTCCCGGGGCTTGAGAATAAACAAACAGATCTCTCCAAAAGGACCGCCGCCTTAAAGAAGAACCTTCAGGCCTTGTCGCAAAAAACAGCCAGCTTGGGAATCTCCATGACACAATCTCTCTCGAACGCCAAAGGAGAGATGGACAAGGCCAGCCGCCATCTGGGTTCTTTCGAAAGTCATGAGGCGCAATCGTCGGAAGAGAACGCGTTGCGGCATCTTCAAAATACTCAGGATGCGCTGGGAGAGGCTCAGAACCAAATGGGCGGAATGTCGATGCGCCGAAAAGGCGGGGCGGGGGGGGCGTTGGGGGGCCCCAAAGTGATTTGGAGGGGATCTTCTCGCAATGGCCAGGGGTTGGATCAAGGTCCCGTCAAATTGCCTCGTCTAGAGGATTATCGTCCTCCTCGGGAATTTCGTGAAGAGTTATTGGAAGCGTTAAAGGAAAAATACCCCAAGGCGTATGAGCAAATTATTCAGAAATATTATAAGCGGCTATCGGACTAATATGAAACGGCAGGGCCTTCTCTTGTTTGGTTTTCTCCTGATGCGGCCGGCGTCGGCGCATCAATTGGAATCTTTTCCCGGGGAAATCGATCGTTCTCAATCTCCGAGTGTTTCCGAAGCGTTGGAATCCGGAACGGCGACGCCGAAGCGAGAGGGGCTGGCGATCGCCTATCTCGCCAAAGGAGATTACGCCAAGGCGCTGGAATCCTTGGATGAACCCACTCAGAGGCAGTTTCCTTGGATGAAAGAGTATTTGACTCGGCTCATTCCTCTTCAAACTTCGTTTGTCCGACGGGATTCTGAACGGTTTTCCCTGTTCCTTCCTGCTGACCAAACCTTTTTGTCCGATTACGCTTTGCCGGTTTTAGAGCAATCGTCGGCCACAATGGAAAAAATTCTAGGGCATCGCCCGAAAGAACGGATCCGGGTGGAAATTTACCCGACGCAAGAGTCGTTTTCAGCGGCATCGACGCTCAGCATGGAAACATTGGAGCGCTCCGGCGCTATCGGCATCTGCAAGTTCCATCGTCTCATGATTCTTTCTCCGCGGGCGCTTCCTCTGGGATACCGATGGTTGGACGCGCTCTCGCACGAATACGTTCATCTCATCGTGAATGAAATGTCCGGCTCGAAAGTTGACTTGTGGTTCCATGAGGGGACCGCCCGCTATTTTGAAAACGCGTACCGAATGGACGTCCCTTCTTTTCTCACGCCGGAGCAAAAAATGAAATTAAAAGAAGCGCTTGAGAAAAATGAATTGATTTCGTTTGCGCGGATGTCGCCTTCGATGGTGTACTTAAAGAACCAAGAAGAAGTGTCGTTGGCATTTTCGGAAGTCTCGTACGCGGTATCACAATTGATCAAGAAAGCGGGACCAACGACCTTTGCCCGTTTTCTGAAGGCGGCCCAGCGTTTGCCGTTTAAAGAGGCCTTCAACTCGGTTTTTAATATGTCGTTGGAGCAATTCGAATGGGATTGGAGAGAGGCGTTAAAAACAGAAACATGGGAGAAAACCAAGGGGGCGTTGACCGATGAAATTCGTTTTTCACGAGTAGAGGAAAATGCGTTGATTGGAGCGGATGTTCAAGGCCGCGTTCAATTGGGGGATCAAATGCGTCGGCGTAATAAGCCGGCGGCGGCTCTCATCGAATACGAACGCGCCTTAAAAGACGAACCCGACAATGCGGTGGTGTTGCTCAAGGCGGCCAAGACATGTTTAATTTTAGAAGACCCCCATACGGCTGTTTCTTATCTGAAACGAGCGACCGATAAAAATCCGAATTATGGGACTCCGTACTATGAACTGGCCCGGCTTTCGGGTGACAGGGAGGCTGTTTCGCTCTTAATGGACTATATGGCCATCAATCCATTTGATCCAAGAGCGCACGAGGCGTTGAGTGAGGTGTGGAGGCGGAGGGGGGAGTTGCCCAGAAGCCTCCGGGAGAGAGCGATTTACGACGATCTAATGAAGTAAAGAAAACGCTTAGGCGACCCGCGGCTGCCGCGTTTGATTCACCAATTTCTCCACTTCGTGCTTGAGTTCGAATTTCTCATTTTGGAGCCGTCTCATCTGCTCATCCATGACGCTTTGCTGACGCATGAATTCCTGCGTGACGGTTTCGAGTCTCTTCTGAAGGTCTTTCTTCGCTTCTTCGAGTTCATTTTTCCGTTGGTTGGCATCCTCGGCCAGCTTCTCGTATTCGGCCTTCTGATTTTCAAAGGCGATCTGTTTCGAGTGAAGGTCTGAGAGGGCCTTTTCCGTTTGGATCGTGAGCTCGTGTTGTTTCTGGAGGTATTTTCTCTGGAGTTCCTCTTCTTTTTGCGAGAGGGAATCCTGCAGCTCATTCATGCGTTCTGAGAGTTTGAGTTTCATCTCAGTGGCTTCTTCCAGCCATTGCTTGCGAGCCACGGCAAAGTCGGCTTCTCTTTCAGCCAATTGCTTGCGGGCTTTATCGGCAATTTCTGATACGCGGCTTTCAAACCGGGACGGCCATTCTTGCTCGACGGTCCGTTTGTAATCGTCGAACTCTTTCCCTTTGAGCCCCAGTTGCTGAACAAGTTGTTCTTCCTTTTGCCGATACGCTTCGCGCAGGGCGTCCGCTTCTTGTTGGGTTTTAATCTTGGCTTCTTCCAACTGATCCAGCGCCATCTCGTTTTCTTTGGCCCAACGAGCTCTTTGTTGTTCAAGTTGCGTCAGGCGCACGTTATACCCTTTCTCTAGTTTGTCCATGTCGGCGACGTATTTTTTCTCGAGATTTTCGAGCGTCGTCTGTTTTTCGGCCAGCATCTTATGCCGCTGGACTTCTTCCTCTTCATATTTTTTCTGGGTGAGAACGCCCCGCTCCTGCCACATGGCGTCCAGTTCCGCCGCGCGATTTTTGAGCGTTGATTCCATTTGCTGATAGAGAGCGGTTTGCTCGGCCTCAATTCGGCGGCGCATTTCATTGGACATGGTTTCGAGGCGTTTGCGTTCCTCTTCGGATTGAGACTCAAATCCTTTCCGGTCTTGAGTCAATTTTTCAAACGCCAGTCGCCGTTCCTCCGTCAGCGCTTGTTGGGTCTGCCTGAGTTCGGCTTCTCTCACTTGAACCTCAACCAAGAGGGCTTTTTTCAGTTCTTGGAAGTCCTTTTCTCTATCGGATTCCTTGGCGAGCGCCTGTTCTTCCAGTTGGTTTGCCCGATTTTTCCAAAGCCCCTCGAGTTCCTGGGTCAGTTGGCGATGGGATTGTTCGGCTTTCATCTCCCAGTTCTTATGTTCCATCGTGATCCGGGATCTTAAGTCTTTTTCAAATTTCTCCATCTGTTCAGTATCTCTTAACATAGTTTCCTCCCATGCCTTCTTATTTTGGGCAAATTGCTCATGCATACTTTTTTCAAGAGTGGCAATCCGCTCTTCCTCTTGACGTTGGCGAAGCATCAGAGCTTCTTCCTTCTCTCTGGCGCTGGCCAAGGTTGACTCCTGCAAGGCCGCCAGGCGAATCCGTTCCGTCTCCAGGACCTGGTTCCTCTTCTCTTGTTCTTCCACGTTTTGACGTTCAAATTCTTTGTGATGGAGAGCGAAGCGTTCCTTTTCCCGTTCCAGTTTTTCCTTGATCGCGTTGATTTCTTCCAAGGCTTTTTGTTTTTCATGCTGAAGGGCTTGATGGGCCAGGGATTTTTCTCCTTCCCATTCTTTTTTCTCGCGAATCAGGAGGCTTTCTTTATCGTAATAGGTTTTCTCCAGCTCAACCCGCCGGGCCTCGAACATACGGGCCAATTGTTTGCGTTCTTCTTCGGCAATCTGCTCGAGCTCCGAGGTTCTCTTCTTTAAGAGATCTTCCACTTCAGCCGTCCGTCGCGTAAAGGACTCTTCCATCTTGGCGTCAAGTTCCTTTTTCTCGTTGGCCAGCCGGTTTCGGAGTTCATTTTCGACGTCCGCCAGGCGTTTTTTCTCTTCAATGACGTATTGGTTGAAGATGCCTTGCTCTCGAAGTTGCTTCTCCTTCATTTCTTTTTCGGTGAGTTCAATTCGTTGGTTTTCGGCCTCAACGTGAGCCTTGGCGGACCGAAGCTCGCCTTCGGCCTTGGCGCGGAGTTCTTCTTCCAGCGCTTCCAGGCGTTGGCGTTCCGCGGCGGCTTTGGCGTCCAGAACGCGCCGCTCATCGTCAATCCGTTGACGGAGGATGATTTCTTTGTGCTCCAGTTCGTCCTTCCGCCGGTCAATATCTTCGTAGAGGCGGCGGCGTTCAAATTCGAGTGATTCCAGAGCGGTGGTTTTCGCTTCTTCCCATTCTTTCTTCTCGAGATTAAATTGACCTTTTTGGGCCGCCATCGCGACATCGTAGTCGCCCATTTTGATTTCGAACGCTGTTTGGCGTTTGGAGAGAAGCTCTTCGTAATTATTCTCCAACTGTTCAGAGCGGTTTTTCCAGTTGAGTTCCAACTCGGCTTGTTTTTGGGCATGCAGGGCTTCTTGTTGGTGGATCAATTGATTTTGTTCTTCCGTCAATCTCGCCCGCAAATCGGTCTCCAATTTCACGTATTTTTCTTGGAGGGAAATCGTGTTTTGATCCGCCTGGAGGTGCTTTTCATTTAAGGACTGTTCAAGCCCGGCGAGGCGTTCATTCTCAGCTTTGGCGTGCTGAGCCAAATGGTACTTCTCTTCACTCAGCCTGTCGGCCATTTCCTGTTCCAGGCGGCGTCGTTGAGCCGTAAATTGAGCTTTTTCCTCGTTCAGGAGGAGGCGCTGATTGTCCAAATCAAGGAGAGTCTGACTTCTCTGGTTATTCCATTCGTTTCGATCATTGATGAGCTGGTCTTCCAACGTTCTGTATTTATCGCCCAATTCCTTTTCGATGGACCGGGAGGAGAGGTCCGCCCGTTCTTTTTGCTCCTGACTCTCTGTTTCAAGAACCGTTTTTCGGCGAAGATGTTCTTTTTCCAATTCGGCGGAGCGCGTCCGGAGGATTTCTTCGTTCCGGACTTCTAACCTTTTTTGTTCATGGGTCATTTTTTCGCGGAAGGTCCGTTCGTCGTTTTCCAACTTCTGATATTGGGTGTCGATTTTGGCCTGAGAGGCGACGCGATCTTCTTCGGTTTTCCGTTGGATGTCGGCTTCCATCATTTCCAGCCGCTGAGAGACTTCCTCCGCCCGTTGCTGAAGAAGAACTTTTTCATTCTCCACTTTGACCATGAGGTCTTTTTCGAGGAGTTCCAGCCGGATTTGGTCCTCTTTGGCTTTGGCTTGCCAGAGTTTTTGTTCTTCGTTGTTTTTCTGGACCAACTGTTGTTCCATCTCTTCCAGCCGTTTCTGGTCCGATTTCATCTGGGCGTCCCACATTTCTTTCTCTTGCCGCATGTGGGACATGAAATCTTCCTGATCTTTTTGGAGAGAGGCCCGTTTCTGGGAGATTTCCATTTCGAGGGATTTTTTGTCTTTATCAATATGGCGGTGCGCGTCGGCCCGAATGGTATCCCATTCCTGCTTCTCCATCATGAGGGCGTATTCTTTGTCAGCGTAGGTTTTCTCGAGCTCTTTTTTGAGGAGAGCCAGGGTCCGTTCGCGCTGATCTTCATTTTGCTTGAAATTGGCTTCCAGGAGATGGGACTTTTCCGTGGACTGTTTTTCCAGTTCATGCGTCCGCTTGTCGTATTCGGCGGCGAGACGCACTTCAAACGATTGAATTTCCTTGATTTGCTGATCGCGCAGGACGATTTCCAGTTCCTGGATTCGTTTTTCTTCGGTTTCTTGTTTGTGTTTGGCGTTCGTAACTTGGGCTTCCCACTGGATGCGCCGCTCGTGGTCCAGTTTGTTCAGCCGATCCGTCTCCGATTTTAAAAATTGTTGGAACTGCTCGCGTTGGTGCTCCAGGTCAGACAGCATGGATTGGCGTTCCTGTTCCATCTTGGAGGCGAGGAGCTCGCCCGTGGCTTTGTATTGGGCCTCCAATTGTTCCTCTTTCGTCAGCAGATCTCGCCGTTTATTGTCCAGATCTTGAATTTTAGATTCAAATTCGGCGGCCAATTTGGTCTCGTGAACCCGGAAGGCCTCTTCGTTGCTTTCCTTTATTAGTTTCTCGAGGGAGGCCAGTTTTTGCTTTTCGTGGGAGAGATAAGTCTCAAATTCTTGTTTTTGATATTCAAGCGTCTGAAGGGCCTGCGCTTTTTCCGTTTCATATTTCTGACGCTCGCTGACAAACCGCGTTTCCTTCTCCGCGAACATTTTTTCAAGCGTTTCTTTCCGAAGGCGGAATTCACGGTCGCGGACGGCGTCTTTCTCATAATAATTCTTTTCCCATTCGGCCTTGGCTTTCTCAAACTCCACTTCTTTTTGGTGCCAGGCTTCTTTGAGGAGGGAATCTTTCTTCGAATAGTCGTCGCCGAGTTCCCGTTGATGCTCTAAATTTTCGGCCATGAGCTGGTTGGCGCGGTCGAGAAGTTGTTTCTCAATGGCTTGTTCTTTCTCCGCCAGTTCCCGGAACCGCTTGGAGGCTTCTTGTTGGAATTTTTCTTTCTCGGCTTTGAGGAGTTCAAGGGCGTTGGTCCGATCCGCTTCAAAGCGGATCTTTTCTGTTTCAATGGAAGAAATTTTTCTGGAAAAGTTGTCTTCCAAAACGGTTCGTCTGGCGGCAAATTCGGTTTCCCATAGATTCCGCTGTTCTCCCAGCTGGCGGCGTTCTTTTTCTAAATCCTGTTGAAGTTCCCGGCGGCTTTCTTCCAGTTCAATCAACCATTGGGAGCGATGCTTTTCCAGCTCTTCTTTCTTGATCTGGTAGCGCCGTTCCGCGTCCGCCTCAGCGGCCGATCGGTCACGTTGATATTGAACCGCTTGTTGATTGAGGCGGTCTTGAATCTCCCGCTCTTTCTGGATAATGGCTTCTTGCGCCTGAGACAGTTGCTGAGTGAACAACTGTTGAGTGTGATTGAGTTTTTCGTTGTAGCGGCGCTGAACTTCCGGTTCGAGGCCGACCAGCTTTTCCCGAAGACCGACAATTTCGACTTCTTTGTCCCGAATCTGTTCGGCGAGTTCAATCCGTTCCCGATCGATGCGGGCCAGGTTTTCTTCCGCTTTGTGTAAATTTTCGTCGTTGAGGCCTTTTTGACGTTCCCGCTGGAGAAGATCGTGTTCCAGGGAGCTCACCCGATCCTGAAGTTCTTTCTTAACCGCCGCTTCTTGGGGGGCGTATTTTTTCCAAAGCTGTTCCATTGAAGAGCCCATCAACCCTCGATATTCTTCGAGCAGTTGGCTGGTTTTGCTGGTGATTTCTTTCTCGTTCAGGCTGACAGTGGATTGATGGGCGAGCTCTTTGGAGAGCTTGGAGGCTTCGTCTTCCTTGGAAATGAGACGATTCGAGAGACGCTGAATCTCATCGTCCAATTGCCGAATTTTTTCCAATGACCATCGAAGAGCCAATTTGGCGGTGGAGAGATCTGTTATCTCATCGGCTTGATATTTTCTTATTTCGTCTGAGCTCATTTCCTCACTCGTCCAACTTTTTTTTGGTATTGTTTCAACTTCAAGCAAGGATATAGGGGGGAATGTTCATTTTCAATAATTAATTTAATTCAGGTGCTGAGCGGATTTGTAATTTAAATTGATTTTTTTAAAATAAATATAAATTCAACTCTATTTATAGATGCGAATATGTGTTCTTTTGATTTCCCTGGTGTGACTTAAGTCACACGTTTTATTTAAAAATAAAAAATAATTTATGTCCTATCTTTCAAACGAAGAAATAACGTGTTCTCATTGCCAATTCCCGAATGAGGCCGAGGTATGGTCTATCATTAACGTTCGGGAAGATCCTGAGCTAAGGGATCTCTTGCTCGGCGGGGAGCTGAATATGGCGGAATGTTCCGCCTGCAAAGAGATTTTTTACGCGGAGCATTTTGTCATTTATCACGATCCCGACTTCGAACTCATGGCCTTTGTCTATCCCTTCTCCTATCGAGATCAGAAGTCCGAGTGGGAGGAGAAGACGAGGGGTGATTTTCAGATGTTGCAGCAAGGGTTGGAGGCAGAGGTGATTCGTTACCAACCGGTGACTCTTTTCGGGCTGGATGAGTTGATTCAAATGGTTGAATGGGACGAGGAGGCGTCGGTTCAATCGGATATTGTTGAAGCGTTGGCCCGGCAGAACGGACTGTCCGTTTACCACCTAAAAAAATCCGTTGCCCGCCAAAAAAGCTTGCCGATGGTTTTACCGTATAAAGAGGACGCTCAGCCGACCGTCCGGGAATCGGTTCTCGCCGGTTTGACGGAGATCCATGCGATTAACGACCGTCTTTTCCTCTATGAAAAGGCTCGTGAAGTTCTTGACGCGGACGCCACCTGGGAGCTCCCTGTTTCATGAACATCTCCGACGCTCTATCGAATGCGATCCCGGTTGCGTTTCGGCCCTTTTTGCAGGAAGTGGGACGGTTGGCGTCGCACCACAAACAGGAGGCTGTTTTGGTGGGGGGCGTCGTTCGGGACCTCCTCATGGGTCGTCCGATCCGGGATGTGGATGTCATGGTGGATCATCCGGCGGGTCCCATCGTGGCGGGTCTTAAAGAGCGGTTTAACGCCGACGTGACAACTCACGAGCGGTTTATGACGTTTTCTCTCCGGCTTCCGAGCGGTGAAAAAATCGATGTCACGACCGCCCGGGAAGAACGGTACGCGGCTCCGGCGCAACTTCCCAATGTCACGCCTTCCGTTATTTCAGCCGATCTCAAACGGCGTGATTTCAGCGTCAACGCCATTGCCTGCTCGCTCCTGCCTTCTTCTTTGGGAGAGGTGATGGACCCCTTTCAGGGCGGCCGCGATATTTCAGCGAAGCAGATAAAAACGCTCCATTCTCGTAGCTTTCAGGACGATCCAACCCGGCTTTTTCGAGCGGCCCGTTTTGCCGGACGGTTTTCTTTTACGCTGGAACCGGCGACGCAACAACAGGCGATTGACGCGATCCGCGGGAAATTCCCGGAACGGTTGTCCGCCACGCGTCTGCGCCATGAATTTGAATTGATTCTCAAAGAATCCAATCCGGCACCGGCGCTCGCCCTTCTGGGGCAATGGGGCTTACTTCCGTTTCTTTGTCCGGATTGGGTGTTCAGCGACGCTCATCGGCGTTCCCTTCTGTGCGTTGAAGCGCCGGTTGTCGATCGGGCTCTGTTCGTCTCCCGATTGGCGGCCTGGTTTTCTCCCTGGGGCCAGGCCAAAGCCAGAGAGATGATGACTTCTCTGGGATTTGAGAGGGAAACGAAACAGGAGGTGTTGGCCCGGCTTTCGTGACCCAAGCCGACATCGGCGGCACCGCCTTTTGGTGCCCTTGATCCGTCGGTGTTCGTTTGACATACAGAAGGTGGGCTGATACAATCTTCCGGCAACAATGTCATATCAAGTCAAGATCAACATTTTTGAAGGGCCGCTCGACCTTCTCCTTCACCTGATCCAAAAGAACGATTTGGATATCTATGATATTTCCATCTCCGATATCACCGCTGAATACCTGACGTATGTTGATTTTCTGAAAGAATTGAACCTCAACGTGGCCGGCGAATTCCTCGTGATGGCGACCACTCTCATGCAAATCAAAGCGCGCACTCTTTTGCCGGCGGATGTGGCGGAAGAGATGGAAGGCCCGGATCCTCGCACCGAACTGATTCAAAAACTTCTTGAGTATCAGAAATTTAAAGCGGCTTCGCGCCAGTTGGGGATTAATTTTGAGTCTCAACGGGATGTGTTTTACCGGGGCGCGCCTATTTTTAATAAGGATGAAGAAGTGATCGATGTGGAGTTGAAGGAACTCCTTGCGGCGTTCCAGGTTGTTCTGGAAAGCGCTGATGTCGGCGTCCGCGAAATTATGGTTGAGGAAATGCCGGTTGAAGTCCGCATCCGCGAAATCCTGGATGTGCTGGAGACGCAACCGTTTGTTCCCTTTAGCGAATTGTTTCCGAAAACATCCACTCGAAAGTATCTTATCGTTACGTTTTTAGCTCTTTTGGAACTCATTCGGCTTAAACAGGTACGGGTGTCTCAATTGGCGAACTTTGGGGAGATACATATTAATCGCGCCGCCTCATCCGAGTTCGCCGCCACCGTCCCTTCATCGTAAGAGGTGTCTATGGATAGAGATCAAGCACGGAAAATTATCGAAACGCTTTTATATATGACGGATCATCCGCTCACCAATGAAGAAATTCTTGAGGTGTTAGAGACCAAGCAATTGAGTACGACGGACATCTCCGACATTGTGAGCGAGATCAAAGGAACGTATGAAACGAGCGGATCTCCGCTGCATGTGGTTGAAGTGGCGGGGGGAGTTCAAATGGCCACCAAACCGGACATGGGGGGGTATATCCGCCGTCTTTATAAGGAACGGTTGACCATTCGGCTTTCCGCTTCGGCTCTCGAAACGCTTTCGATCATCGCTTACAAGCAACCCATCGCCCGATCCGAAATTGAACAAATTCGAGGCGTTGAGGCGACGGGGGTGATGGAAACCCTGCTGGAGAGGCGTTTGGTTAAAGTGGTGGGACGGAAAGAGACCATCGGACGCCCGCTGTTGTATGGAACAACGGTTGAGTTTCTGCGCCAGTTCGGGTTGAAGCATTTATCCGAATTGCCGGATTTGGACAACCTTGTTCCTCTGGAGGAGAAGCCGGTGTCGGACAATTCGCCGCAGTCCGATGAGAACCCCGAGGCCGTTGCATCAACGTCCCAACCAGAAGAAGTCATGGCGATGGCAAGTCCCGCCGAGACGTCTGGGTCGGATCAATCCGTGGAGTCCTAATTATGCCTGAATTGCGCAGAGATCCTGTCATTGGCCGTTGGGTGATCATTTCCTCCAATCGAGGGAAGAGACCGATCGATTTTCAGGTTCATCAAGAGATGCCTCAGGGAGGCACGTGTCCTTTTTGCCCCGGCTTCGAAGATAAAACGCCGCCCGAGATCTTGGCGTATTACCCGGCCGGTCGTGAGAAAAATAAGTCCGGATGGTGGGTTCGCGTGATCCCGAATAAATTTCCCGCCCTTGAAATCGAAGGAGAGTTGGATCGGACCGGAGAGGGGATGTATGACAAAATGAACGGGCTCGGGGCTCATGAAGTGATCATTGAAACCCCGGAACACGGGCAACACCTGCATGAATTGGCTCAGCAAAAGATGGAAGACGTCATCTGGTCCTGGCGAGACCGCATTTTGGATTTGAAAAAAGACGACCGGTTGGAGTACATCATGATTTTTAAGAATCATGGGTCCGCCGCCGGAGCCAGCATCAGCCACCCGCATTCTCAACTCATCGCGATGCCGATGGTGCCGATCCGGGTCAAACAGGAAGGGGACGGCTCCAAGAATTATTATGGATATAAGGAGAGGTGCGTTTATTGCGACATCATTCATCAGGAAATGGCCCAGATGCAGCGGATTGTGGCCAATAACAAAGATTTCATCGCCATTACCCCGTTTGCCAGCCGGTTCCCGTTTGAGACCTGGATTATGCCTCACCGCCATTCATCGGAATTTCAGGATATTCAAAAGACGGAAGTGGCCAATTTGGCCGGGCTTCTTAAATTGGTTTTGGCCAAACACCATTTCGTCCTGGACAACCCTCCGTTTAACCTGATCTTGCACACGGCCCCCCTGAAAACGTCACGCCTTCCTCATTATCATTGGTATATTGAAATCATTCCTAAGTTGACGCGTTTGGCTGGTTTTGAGCAAGGGACGGGGTTTTATATCAACCCAACACCACCGGAAGACGCGGCGAAGTTCCTTCGAGACGCCAACGCCCCCTAACGCGTGAAGATCCTTCAAGCCGCAAGTGAAGGAGTCCCCTTTTGTAAAACCGGAGGACTCGCTGATGTCGTTGGAGCCGTCTCTCTGGCGCTGGCCAGGTCGGGGCATTCCGTCCAATTGGTTTTACCTCTCTATTCGCAAATCGACCGGGCCAAATTTAAACTGGTTAAGACCAATAAACTCCTTTACGTGCCCTCTCCCGAAGGCTTCGATCCGATCTCGATCTGGACGAAAAGCCTCCATAAGAATTTAAAGGTCTATTTTATTCAGTCGGAACGGTATTTCAATCGGAAAGGGTTTTATGGAGACCGTCCGGACGAGGCGTATATTGATAATGACCGGCGGTTTGTTGTTTTTTCGCGCGCCGTATTGGAACTCGCCAAGGCCAATAAATTTTCACCTGATGTTGTTCATGCTCACGATTGGCAAACAGGGTTGATTCCGGCCTATTTGAAATGTCTCTATAAGAACGATCCGTTCTTCCAATCCACAGGGTCGCTTTTCACGATTCATAACATGGCTTTTCAAGGCGTGTTTCCCAATTCCAGTTTTGCGGCCACCGGCCTTCCTTTCAGCGAATTCAATCCGGGCGGCATCGAATTCTATGATCACATCAGCTTTCTTAAGGCGGGATTGGTTTATTCGGACGCCATTAACACGGTGAGCCCCACCTACGCCACCGAGATTCAATCCGATCCCATCTACGGGCATGGATTGGAAGGCGTTCTGCAGGATCGTTCGGAGCAGTTTCGGGGCATATTGAACGGTTTGGATACAACCGTTTGGAATCCGTCCACGGATCGGTTTTTGGCCCAGAAATTCTCAGTGAAAACGTTGGCTCTTCGTAAAAAGTGCAAGGCGGACCTTCAGCGGTATTGTGAGTTTCGCGTCAGCGATAAGATTCCCTTGTTCGGATATGTGGGACGGTTGGACTATCAGAAAGGCGTGGATTATTTGCTGGACGTGATTCCGGCGTTGATTCAAAACGAGGCTCACGTCGTCATCCTGGGACGTGGAGAGCTGGAATATGAGCGCGCGTTGAGAGTTTTGCAATTGAAACATCCCGACTATTTTTTTTATGAGAATAAATTCGCCGAGCCGTTGGCGCATAAGATCGCGGCGGGATCGGATATTTTTCTCATGCCGTCCCGGTATGAACCGTGCGGGCTCAGCCAACTGATCGCGATGCGGTATGGATCGATTCCCGTTGTGACTCCGACCGGAGGTCTCTTGGATACTGTTATTGACCTGAACACCGATTCCGATGGAACCGGTTTTATCGCCTCCAATAAATTGTCGAGTGAATTTTTGCGCTGCGTCTTCCACGCGCTCAATATGTGGGGGAGAAAAAAGAAGTGGGCTGCGGTCCAAAGCCGGGCGATGTCGCAGGATTTTTCCTGGGGTTCTCCCATTCGAGCGTACGTGAACCTGTATCAAAACGCCGTTCGATGGCGCCAGGCGGACAATGGCTAAAAAAGGGGCGTGGATCGTATTCGCCACTGTCGTTTCGCTTCTCGTCCTTCTTTCTTTTTGCTGGCCCAATCTGACCCAAAAAATAAAACAACAGCGCGCTGATACCTCCCTGGCTCTCGTTAACGAGTGGGACGATCTTGTCGTTTTTGCCGCGCGTGAACACCGATCGCTTCCCGATCTCCTCGATAACGTGAAGGCTCTTCCCGTTCAGATCATGTCCGTTCCCGATTCGATTTCGCCGTCGGATGAACAGCTTCTCCGGGGCAAAGGATTTGTCCTCCTCTGGAGAAGACCGGAACAGTCACTTCTGCCGTTGTCGCCACTCTTGCGGCGAATTCAAGAAGGGGACGGCCTGTTTTCCGGGGGGGAAATGGTCATCGGTTATCCTTCTCGAATCCAAGACGTGGCCGGCGTGATCATGGCCCGAAACGGTTTTATCCCGGTGTTCGATATGAAAGGACAGAAGGGGGTTGGCTGCCTGGCTTCGTTGGCGGGGCGAAACCTCGTTAAATGCCACGTGCTGGAGGCGCGAGAACTCTTGGCGAGTCGTCCGGCGCTTTGGAAAAACCGGTTGCTCCGCGCGGTCAAAGAGCGATGGGTTCGGTTGCTGTATCTTAATTGGAGTCCGGCGCTCTCCATGGCCCAAAATATTCAATTCCAGCGTGAGGTGGTGGAGGAGCTTCGGAACGGCGGATTTCAGATGGATTCTCGTCCCAGGTTCCCGACGTGGGGCGCTGAAAACATTTCTCCGTTTCGATTCAAAGGGGCGTTTCTCATCTCTCTTCTCTCGCCCGTGATGGCTCTTCTTCTGGTGATGACATTCCGTTCGCTCTCGCCCGTTGTGAGTTTTCTCTTGGTTTGTCTTCTGACGCTCCTGTCGGGCGTTGTGGTTCATGGATTGGGGGCCTCACCCGGAACGGTTTTGGGGCTTGTGCCGATTCGAGGAGTCAAACTTCAGTTGGTTGTGCCGCTGTTATTCGCTCTCGCCGTTTTGGTGCGTCCCTCCGAATGGCGTCGTTTTATGGATTCTCCTATTAAAGGGAAACATCTTTTTTGGGGCGGGGGAGCCGTTCTGATTGTTTTGGCCGTCTATCTCATGCGCAGCGGGAATTTCCCTCTTCTCCCCGTTTTGGATGGCGAGCGGATCCTTCGTGACCGTTTGGAAGATTTTTTTCTCGTCCGGCCCCGGTTTAAAGAAGTGTTGATCGGCCACCCGGCTTTGTTGACGGGTCTCATGCTGATGTCTACGAACCGGTTCAAAGACAAGGTGTGGTTGGATGGCCGTTTATGGATTTTCGTTGGGCTGATTGGCCAAATCTCCATTCTGAATACGTTTTTCCATTTTCAGTCTCCGTTTAGCGTCTGTCTTTTGCGGACATTGAATGGAATGTGGTTGGGGCTTCTTTTTTCCGTCCCGTCGTTTTTGTCGTTGGGTTATTTGATGAGCCGCGGAGGACCTAAGAGCCGCCGATGAATATTCTCATCAGCGGGTATTATGGGTTTGGCAATCTCGGTGATGAGCTGATTCTAAAGAATATTCGAAACGAGCTGGAACGTCGTTTTCCGGGGGCCGGCATCACTGTCTTATCGTCGTGTCCGGCCGACACGCGTCACTGTCATGGAGTCAACGCGATTTCCCGATGGAATCCGATTCGCGTGTCTGTTGCGATGTGGAAATCCGACCTATTTATTCTTGGAGGAGGCGGCCTGATTCAAGACCACACCTCCTCCCGGTCTTTGCTCTATTATGCGGGGGTGTTGATGCTGGCGTGGGTGTTCCGAGTGCCTTCATTTTTATTTTCCGTTGGGGTGGAGAGAGTGTCCGGATCCGTTCTTCCCCGCGCCTTGGCCTTCCTGTTGAACCAGCCGTTTGTCACGGTTTCCGTTCGGGACGAGGTTTCAAACCAGTCCCTGCTCTCCCTTGGCGTCAAGAGAATCATACACGTGACGGCGGACCCTGTGTTTTTAACGGAACTCCCGGCGACCGTTCATCACGGGAGTGAGACGGCCGCCCCTCATGTCTTATTTATTCCTCGATTTTCCAGTTCCGTGGACGGGATTCCCCTATATGAGAGTTTGCTCGATCACGTGAGACGCGTCCGTTCGTTGTCCGTCAAAACAGGCTTGTTCCAACCAATCGTCGAACAAGCATTCGGGGTCGCAACGTCGTTTGACGGCAAACCGGTTGATATGACTCTTCGCTGGTTGGAGGGGGTGACGCATGTGGTGAGCGCCCGGTTTCACGGGCTGGTGTTGGCGGCGATGA
The DNA here is from genome assembly GCA_003140895.1 of Elusimicrobiota bacterium. Taxonomy (GTDB): domain Bacteria; phylum Elusimicrobiota; class Elusimicrobia; order F11; family F11; genus PLLH01. Next base: position 13,720 of record PLLH01000035.1, on the reverse strand, counting down.
GCGGTAAACCGTTTTTGGGAATCGGAGACCCTCAAAAAACGGGCCGGTTCTGTGAATTTTGGGGGATGCCCTTTTTATCCTGGGATTCTGATGCGGTCGCCGTTCAACAGGCGCTTGACCGGCTGTTCGAGGTGGGACCCAATCCTCACGGGATCGATGGCACGGCTCTTCGCCAAAAAGCGGCAGAGACCGTGAGGTTGATTCCGTAAATCAGCTGCCCATGCCTTTTGAAATGGCGTCAGGAATCTTGTCAAACAGGGCTTTCAGTTCGGCATACCGGCCCGTTTCAATGCTGATTCCTTTTTGAGTCGGCTTGAGTTCGTCTTCCGCATCCCTGTAGTGATTACGGACATCGACATACTCTTTGCCTTTGAACGAACGGATTTGGACGACAATGGTGTCTCGGTCGTTTTTCTCGAGGGTGCCAATCATGATATGATGTTCTTCCGGTGTTTCTTTTGTTTCTTTGGCCATAAGGAGCTCCTAAAAGGAAAATATGAAAACGAAAATGCGAAGCGAATTATACACAAAAATGAATGACCCGATTTTGGAATCCCTGTTTCAGGATACGGGCGATGGAAAATCCGCTCCTGTCAAAAACTCGACCTGGTCTCTGGCGCTCTTTTTTGTGTTGTCGGTGTGCGTGAGCGTGGTGTTCGGTGGATTGGGGTTGGTCAAAAACAATCTGTATGAGAGTTGGGCCGTTCGTTGTTCGGATTACAAATGGATGGTTCTCGTCGAGGGGGACCCGGTTCAAGTGGATGAGGTGGGCCGGTTTTTGAAGCAGTTGGACGGGGTCAACAATGTCCGTTTTATGTCTTCGTCGGATGTTTATCAGCAGCTCAGCCAGGAGCCGATGCTTGCACCCCAGATGGGGTTGTTCGGGACTGATGCGTTCCCGGCGACATGGGTGATGGATTGGGTGCCTTCAGAGTTCGATGTGAACCGTCAGCAGAATCTGTTGGGTGACATTAAAAAATTCACGGGTGTTTTGGATGTGGCTTTTGATCAAAAGGCGGGGGAATCCATTCAACTGATACGTCGACATTGGCTGGAAGTGCGGGTGGTCCTGTCCCTTTTGACCTTTTTGGTTATCGGAAGCATGGCGTGGCTTCTGGGCCGCCTCTTTTTCGTCCCATTGGACCGGTTCCATTGGAAATCGGTGGGGGTGGCGTTGATCAGTGATGAGTTGGGATGGATCGCCGGGTTGTTGCTTTTACGGCAGGTCCTCGGCGGCCTGCCGTGGGCTTTTTATACGGGGGGTTTCGTCGTCGGGTTTCTTCATTACATCGGTCTTTATGCTCTGCGAGTTGACGCGTTCAAGTCATGAAAATCGCCGTTCTTCTTTTCAGCTTGTTTATGGGCCTGTTCTGTTCGGTGGCTTTCGGCGAGGCGGAGAAGAAGGCCAAAACCGAGATCATTCATAAAACGCAGGATCTGGATAAAGTGAAGGCGGAATTAAAACGGAAACGGGAAGAAACGGAACGGTTAAAACGGGAAGCCGCCGAGATATCCGAAAATTTGAAGCGGAACGAATCAAAGATGAAAAATGTCCAGCAAACAATGATCTACACGATGGGCAAGAGCCGGCAGGTTCAGTCGCAATTGGCATCGACGAAGAATGAACGGGATCGTTTGGTGCAGGATATCGGGAAAAACCAGGACGGGTTAAAACAATCCATGCAGATTTATTTTGTGGCCTCTTCGCTTATGGGGCCTTCCTCATCGGTTCCCGTCTACACGCGTCGAGCGATTTATGGAGAGGCTGAAAAACTACGGGTTCTCAATCAGAAACGGGATCAGAGCGATTCCGCCCTGACGGAAATCATTCAGGTTCAACGGTCCATTCGCCAGGAAGTGGAACGGCAGGAATCGCTGCTCACGAAAATGAAATCCAATTTGAAAGATCAGGAAAAGCAGTTGGAAAAGAAGATGACTCGCCAGCAAATCGTCGCATCGGAACTCCGGGATCTGCAGCAAACCGCGCAGGAACTGGCTTCACTCATTGACGTGCTCAGAACCAAGGCGGTGAAGGATGAAGAGGCGCAGCGTCAAGCTCGCCTCTCTCGCCAGCAAAGCGGCGAATCTCCAATTTCCAGTCATTCGTTGCCTTGGCCGGTCAAGGGGGTTGTTGTCGAAAAATTTGGCCGGCAAACAAACAAGGAATTGGGAACCCCCTATATTTCCAATGGGATTACCATCCATTCGCAACAAAGTCAGACGGTTCAAGCTGTGGCGGATGGGAACGTTTTATACGCGGGACAGTTTATGAGTTACGGGTCTATCGTTCTTGTCGAGCATTCGGGGGACTGGTACACCGTCTATGGAAAGCTGTTCAGTTGGTCCGTTGAAAAAGGGCAGGCCATTAAGGCCGGTGATGGGGTGGGGAAAATGAACGGGATCCCCGGTGGGGCCGAAACCTATTTTGAGATGCGTTTTTATGGTAAACCGACAGATCCGTTGCCATGGTTGGTTCCATAAACTGTTTTGGTAAACAATATTGTTTTTTAAAGGAGACGAATTAATGCTTAGAACATCAATGTTTAGAACATCGCGGATGGTGATCGTGAAGAGTTTTCTTTTGTTCAGTTTCATCGTTTCATGCGTGGCGTTTCCCTCGTTGGGCGCTTCGAAAACGAAAGAAGAGTCAGCCAAGCAAACCATCGATCAAACGTACGATCAACTCAAGCTCCTCCTCGACGTTTATCAACAGGTCAACCAGAATTATGTTGAAGATGTCGACACGAAAAAATTGATTTATGGCGCCGCCGCCGGGCTTGTCGGAACGTTGGATCCCTTTAGTCAATTTATGGTTCCGGAAGCCCGGGAAGAGATGCAGACCACGACCGAGGGGCAATTCGGCGGGCTCGGAATCCGGATTATGATCAAGGAAGATTGGCTGACGGTGATCACGCCGCTCCCGGACACGCCGGCGTATCGAGCGGGCGTGTTGCCCGAAGATAAAATCGTTATGATCGATCAGGATTCAACGCGGGGAATGACGCTTCAGGACGCGGTTAAAAAACTTCGCGGAGCCCCCAAGACGCAAGTCAAAATCACGCTGGCGAGAGAAGGGGTCAAAGAACCGATTCCCATCACGTTGACGAGAGAAAATATCATCATCATTTCCGTGAAAAGCAAGATGCTGACCAATGGGGTGGGTTATGTGCGGATCACCGAATTTATCGAGCCGACGTTGAGAGATCTGCAGAAGGCTCTTGAGGGCTTAACCAAACAAGGGATGCAGAGCTTGATCGTCGATTTAAGAAACAATCCCGGGGGACTTCTGATTTCGGCCGTGGACGTCGCGAAAGAATTCATTGGAGACCAGAAATTGATTGTTTACACCGAAGGCCGGGCTCAGCCTCGGCAGGATTTTAAAGCCGACACGACGGCGCCTTACAAAAAGATTCCGATTGTGTGTCTCATCAATCGGGGCTCGGCCTCCGGTTCGGAGATTGTGGCTGGGGCGTTTCAAGATCATGGACGGGCGGTTTTGGTTGGGAGCGAGTCGTTTGGCAAGGGAAGCGTTCAATCCGTCATTAAGCTGGAAGACGGGTCAGGCCTGCGGCTGACCACGGCTAAATATTACACACCGGCCGGCCGTTCCATTCATCGAGATATGAAAACCGGCGTGGGGGGAATCCAACCGGACATCGTCGTTCAGGTGGAGCGAGACGCGGAAGTGAAGCTTCAAGCGCAGTCGGAAGAAGTCTATGCCAAAGGACAGGAATCTCATTCGCTGGTGCCGGACAAAGAACGGGTGAAAGATGACGTTCTCGGAAGAGCCCTTGAGGTGCTCAAAATTCGTCCGATTATCGTTGGACAAAAAGAATGATGAGCCGAATTTTCTCCGCTCTCCTTCTGGCGCTGGCGGGCAGCGGCTTGTGGGGCATTGCCGTCGGAACGGCTCGATTTTCCTCCCATCGGATGGGGGCGAAACTTGAAACGGTTCTTCGCGCCTCCCTCTCTCACTCCGGTGTTGGCAATCGAGACATTCTCTATAGCCTGCATGAACTTCAGAAGAACGCTCAGGGAGATTGGGTTGTGAACCGTTTGGGGCTCAAAAACATGGATGAAAGCCAGCGTAAGGAATTGATCGGAGATCTGAAGGACGCCGGGGCGACTGTCGAAGAGTTAACCAAAGACGGCGAACGGATGATCCAGGTGAAGAGGGGCGGTCACCTTTTTCAGGAGATTCGGTTTCTTAAGTCTTAACGTGTTCCGTTGATCCCTTTTCATGATTATCCTCGGTATTGAGTCTTCCTGCGACGAGACGGCCGCCGCCATTGTCAAAGACGGCCGGACCATTCTAGCCAGCGTCGTCAGCTCGCAAATAAAATTACACCAACCTTTTTCCGGCGTGGTTCCTGAGTTGGCCAGCCGGGCTCACGTGTCGCGGATCAATTCCGTCATTTCTCAAGCGATGGGGTCCGGCCGCGTTCGTCTTGATGCCATTGCCGTGACGGTGGGCCCCGGATTGATCGGCTCTCTTCTGGTCGGAAAAATGACGGCCCAAACATTGGGTTGGGCGATGAATTTGCCGGTCATCGGCGTTAATCACATCGAAGGGCATCTTCTTTCTCCTCTCTTATCCGACAAAACGGTGGCCCCTCCCTTTCTGGGACTTGTGGTCTCGGGGGGGCATACCGATTTAATTCTGGTTAAAAAGTGGGGGCACTTCCGGACGCTGGGCAGGACCCGGGACGACGCGGCGGGGGAAGCGTTCGATAAAGTAGCCAAAATGATGGGGCTGGGATATCCCGGAGGACCGATTGTTGAGAAGATGGCTCGCTGGGGGCGCGGGAGCCTCTGCCCGTTTCCTCGCGCGTGGCTTCCGGGAACATGGGATTTTTCATTCAGTGGTCTAAAAACGGCGGTCCTCTATAAATTACGGACTCAACAACACTGGACGACGTCTCAGAAACGGGACGTGTGCGCCGGGTTCCAAACGGCGGTCATCGATGTTTTAGTGGGGAAAACAATAGCGGCGGCCAAAGCGCATGGGGTGAAAACAATTGTCGTGGGCGGTGGGGTGATTGCCAACCGGGTTTTGCGAGATGAATTCCTTCGGAAAACGCGGGAGGAGCGGTTTCGGCTCTCGCTGGCTCCGGTTTCCTTAAGCACGGATAACGCCGCCATGATCGCGGCGGCGGCGTATTTTAAATCCAAACACACCCCCAAGTCGGCCCTTCATTCATTACGGGTTCGGTCGCAGATGGGCCTTTCTTGAGACCCGTTGCCGCAGGAATCCGTCCCGCTGGTTTAACATCTCACGGCCTTCCTTATAGAAACGTCTGGAAAAATCGTGGTTATTGCTTACATTTATAAGTGATCTGCTCGGAGATTGATTTGATATGAGTATTCGAAAAAGACTTGCCTCATTTATTCTCCTCATGACGGGCCTGTTGCTCGTCATTGGAGGGGTGTCTTGGCTGGGAAGCCGCACGATCGTTAATGCCTTTCGCGGTTCCATGGAGGCCATGGACTCGCTCAATGCCATTCGGGACTTCCGCTCCTCTGTCAGACAGCAAAAAGCCTCGTTGAGCCAGTATCTTCTTTTGGGGGATGCCCAGGAGCTATTGAAATTTGAAGAAGCGTCTCGTCAGGCGAAGGCCGTCTTGGACGATTATTCCAAACAGAACGGCGGCCGCGTCCCGGCGTGGCACGCCGACTTGTCCGATCTCTTTCAAAATTCCAATGAAGCCGCCAAGAAAGCGACGGTCCTCTATGAAAAAGGGCTCATCGCCAAAGCCTACGACGAAACGACGTCGAATCTATTTCCGAAATTTCAAACGTTTTTTGACCGCGTGAATCAGCTTGAAAAAGATCACTCGGCCATGGCCGCGGCGCAATTCGAAACGTCGCGTTTGTTGAGTGACCGGGCCGGTATTGTGGTTTTTATTGTGGTCCTGTTCGCGGTGATTTTGGGCGTTGTTTTGTTTCGAACCCTTTATCAAGCCGTTATGAGGCCGTTGGAAGTTCTTAAAAAAGGCGCCGAAGAGTTTGGAAGGGGGCATTGGGATCATCGCATTGAGCTGATGATTTCGAATGAATTCGGCGAATTGGCGAAATCCTTCAACACCATGGCCGAAAACGTCAAGCAACTCCAACTGCAAGCCGTTCATATGGACCGGATGAGCGCTGTGGGTCAATTGGCGGGCGGCGTGGCGCATGAAATCAACAATCCGCTCACGGGGGTCTTGGGGCAAGCCCAAATTCTCTTAGCCAAACTTCCTGAAACAGATCCGTCTTACGCGCAACTAAAGAAAATTGAGCAGGCGGCGCTCCGCTGTAAAAAAATCGTTCGAGGCCTGCTCGATTTCTCAAGACCCGGGCAGGCCACATTTGAAGATATCGACGTCAATGAATTGTTGATCGTGACGATGGATTTGTGCGAAGCCGACATGAAAGGGACGCGCGTTAATATGGATAAGCGATTCGGGAAAAATTTGCCTCGGGTCCAGGGGAACGCCTCGGAATTGCAGCAGGTCTTTTTAAATCTGATCAACAACGCCATCCAAGCCATGCCCCAAGGGGGAACGTTGACTCTTGAAACCCGAACGCATAGCCGGCCGTTGGCCATCATGGATCGCCGGCAAGGCGGGCATCCCAAAACAGCCAGCGGGCCGTGGGTGGAAATCCTCGTCAGAGACACGGGGATCGGTATCTCACAAGATCATTTGAACCGCATATTCGAGCCGTTCTTCACGACCAAAGAGATTGGAAAAGGAACGGGGTTGGGATTGTCGGTCTCGATGGGCATCGTTCGTAAACATGGCGGTGACTTGACGGTGGAGAGCGACGGTTTGAGTCATGGCGCGTGCTTCCATTTTTCTCTTCCGGTGAAAGGGGCGTTTGTTCATGGGGGGGCCCGGAGCGCTCTTATGGAAGGAGCGGCATGAAGGTGCTTCTGATCGAAGACGATCCGGATGTGTCGGAGACGATCATTTCTATTTTTAAAGGATTTTTTGAAAACGCCGAAGTCCATCATTTATCGGATGGGAAGGATTTCAAAAAAGGGGGATGGAAGTCGGGAGGATGGAGCGTTGTCATCCTGGACCTGATGATGCCGGGAATCACGGGGTTTGAAGTGTGCGAACAGTTAAGGGCGTTTCCTAAGACAAAAAACATCCCCATTTTTGCGTTGACCGGATATGACACAACGAAGAATGAGGAAAAAATCCGCGCGGCGGGAGCCTCGGCCTACATGGCCAAACCGTTTGAAGTCAAAAACTTTTTGTTGGAATTGAATAAATTATTAAAGACGGTGTGAACACGTTATGGACTATCCTGAAATAGATAAGTTGTTTGACGATGCCTTCGAGCATTTGGATCAGAAAACGATCCCGCTCTCGAGCGCCTATCGAGAAGGGCCGCTCGCGTCGGATCATTTTCTGGTTAAAAAAAGTTGGGACTATTTCCGTCAACGAGTGAAAATGCTCGAGGACCAAAATGCCGAGATTGTGAAAGCCAAGGAGTCGCAGATTGAAGCGCTCCACGAGGAGATGAAAGGCCTGGAGGAAAAGCTGGCCACGCTCAGCGAGGAAACGCGGTCCTTGAGATTATTTGAAGAAGCCGTGAAAGAGATGCAATCGGGAGAATACGCGGATTTTCAAAAGCGGTCGGATAGGATCAAGCTCAGTTGGGAGGAGGAGCGTCAACGCGTCGAAGAACAATTGACCCGGGCTCGGGTGGCCTTGGACCTGGATCGAAAAAAAGCCGAGCAGAGGGAAACGCATCTCAATCAACAGATCAAGGAACTTCATCGAACGATTGATGTTCTAAAGAAAGATGACGTGGCTTCGTCGGAACAGCGTCTGGAGCTTGAGAAAAAACAGGCCTCCCAGGTTGAAGCCAAAGACGATTTAATCCAAAGCTTGGAGCGGAAAGTTGATTTGATGCGGGGAGAGATTGAACGCCGGGATCATTTGCTTCGAACGATGGACGAAGAAAAGGCTCTTCGAACGAACGAGCTTGGGGTATCGAAAGACAAGGTGAAAGAACTGAATCAGTCTATTCTAGATTTGACCAAACAGCTGGAACATGCGGCGACGGAACTCCGGATGGGCAAAGATGAACGGGAGACTCTTCGGGCGTCGTGGCAAAAAGAACAAGCGCAGTATCGTGAATTATGGGAGAGAGAGCGCCAAACATGGGAACATCAAAAGAAACAGTTGAGGGAATTGGAAGATCAGGTGCAGCGCTTGTCGTCCCCGCCGTCGCAGTAGCCGTTTTTCTGGGCGGAATAAAATGTTTGACACTCGTGGGTGCGTGTATTAGAATCCCAGCACCTTCGAGAACAACCGAGATAACTTCATGAGCGAAATACAAATCACAGATGGTAATTTTGACGCGGAAGTCCTTCAGTCCAAGGTTCCGGTGATGGTTGATTTTTGGGCTCCGTGGTGCGGTCCGTGCCGGATGTTGACGCCCATCGTGGCGGAACTGGCCAATGAATACGTTGGTCGCGCGAAGGTGGGCAAAGTGAATACCGATGAAAACCCCGAGATTTCCGAGAAATTTCAGATCTCCGCTATTCCAACGATACTGTTCTTCAAAAATGGAAAGCTCGTTGAGCAATTAACGGGGGCTCGTCCGAAGCCGGAAATCAAAACCGTTATCGAAAAGCTTTTCTAATTTCTTAGCCGCACGCACCTCTATTGGGGTGATTTGTTTTCACCACTCCCTTGTGTTCTGAAAAAATAACATGATACGACCACGCCTTTCTGTGACATTGTGTGCCTTGGCCTTGCTGTTGGGCTGCGGTTCTCAAGCCGGTCCCACCGAATCCGGTGGCTCTGTTTCTCCCAATCAGGCAAGACGGGTCAAGGCGCCTGCGTTTGAGTTGATGAGCCTCTCGGGCGACAAGGTTTCCCTATCGAAATTAAAAGGGAAAGTGGTCTTCCTCGATTTTTGGGCGACGTGGTGCCCTCCCTGCATTATGTCTCTTCCCCTGGTCGAGAAATTGGTGAAAGACTATAGAGGGAAAAGCGTCGAATTTGTCAGCATTAGTTTGGACCAAACCGAAGGTGTCGTGACCCGGTTTGTTCGAGAAAAGGGAGTGACGAACAAGGTGATTATGGCCGGCGATTCCGATATTTCCTCTCGATATCAGATTCGGGGCATTCCCGCCTTTTTCATTATTGATAAAGAAGGATACGTCGTGGACGCGTGGGACGGATATCACCCATCGCTTGAAATGAAGTGGCGGGAAGATCTGGATCGTTTGCTGAAGATGAAATGACGTCTATGCCAAAACTCTGTCTCTTTGACGCCAGCGGTTACCTGCATCGCGCTTATCACGCGCTTCCTTTGTTGACCACCTCCCAGGGGCAGCCCATCAATGCCATTTATGGTTTTTCCCGGATGATTTCCAAAGTGTTGAAATCGGAAAAGCCCGATTTGATCGGCGTTTGTTTTGATACGCCCGCCCCCACGTTCCGGCACAAGGAATTTTCCGATTATAAGGCCACCCGTGAAGCCCCGGAAGACAACCTGATTTCCCAACTTCCCCTGGCGGAGGAACTCGCGCAGGCGTGGGGGTTGCCCTGCTTGAAAAAAGAAGGGTATGAGGCCGATGATTTGATTGCCACTCTCACCGCGTTCGGGGTGAAACACGGCTATCAGGTTCTGATTTTAAGCGGAGACAAAGATATTCTCCAGTTGGTGGCGGAAAACGTTCATGTGCGCGATGAAGTGAGAGACGTCGAGTACGATGCCGCGAAAGTTCAGGAGCGCTATGGGATTTCGGTGGATCAGTTGACCGATTATTTTTGTTTGATGGGCGACAAAGTGGATAACGTTCCGGGTGTCCCCGGCGTGGGAGCCAAGACAGCGGCGAAACTCATCCTAGAGTACGGAAATCTTGAAAACCTCTTCAGTAAAATTCAAGAGAGCCCGCTGCCGATCAAGGAAAAGATCCTCACTCATCGCGAGACGGTGATGAGGAACAGATCCCTCATCCGGCTTAAAGAGGATGTTCCGGTTGACTTGAGCGTGGAGTCGCTCACAATGCGCCCGTATGATCCGGCGGCCTTAGCGGCCCTTATGCAGCGGTTGGAATTTAAGCAGGAACTCTATGGCGTTAGCGGCGTCAGCCAAGAGTCGAGTTGGCAAACCAACGCGACGCGGACGGTTCGGGTTGTCCTGACGGCGGCCGAGCTGGATGCGTTAACGAAAACCTTAGGGACAGCCGGGCTCCTCGCTTATGACCTTGAAACGGACGGCTTGAATTCACGCACCTGTTCTATCGTCGGGGTGTCGCTTTCATGTAAAGAAAATGAGGCGTGGTATATTCCGATCGCGCACCGCTATTTGGGGGCGCCGGAGCAACTTCCCTGGGAAAAAGTGAGAACCGCGCTTAAACCGTTTTTGGAAAGTCCGCGTCTTAAAAAGGCGGGGCAAAACGTTAAGTTTGACAATAAGATTCTTGAACGGTTTGGAATTCAGGTGGCGGATCCCTGTTTCGACACGATGATCGCCGCGTATTGTCTGGATCCGGCGCGAAGCAGTTATTCGTTGAAAGAAATGGCCGGGTCGATTTTGGGCGAGCGCATGACGCGGATACAGGAGCTGATTGGCGACAGCAAAGACGGCAATTTCTCCGACGTGACCATCGAGCAGGCTTCTCTTTACGCCGGGGCCGACTCCGAAGTCGTGATCCGGCTCACCGCTCTTTTTTCGAAACAGTTGGACGAAGCCCATTTATGGGATCTGTTTAACCAATTCGAAATGCCGCTCGTGAAAGTGATTCAGGCCATGGAATCGGCGGGATTGGCCGTGGATGTGGAGTATCTGGCGGGGGTCGGAAAACAATTGAGTGAGGAACGGCGCGGCTTAGAGTCGGAGATTCACGCGCTGGCCGGCGAACCGTTTCTTATTAATTCCCCGAAACAACTGGGGCATATCCTCTTTGAAAAATTAAAACTCCCCGTCGTCAAAAAAACGAAGACGGGGTATTCCACCGATGAAGAGGTGTTGACGCGCTTGGCCCAGCAGCATCCCATTTGTGAAAAAATGATCGCGTATCGGGAACTCGCCAAATTAATATCGACGTACGTTGATTCGCTCTTGGAGCAGGCGGATCCCGTGAGTCATCGGGTTCATACCTCGTTTAATCAGACCGGAACGGCGACCGGGCGGTTAAGTTCCAGTGATCCCAATCTCCAAAATATCCCCATCCGGTCCGAGCACGGCCGGCGAATTCGAAAAGCTTTTGTAGCGTCACAAGGAAATGTTCTTCTGTCGGCTGACTATTCTCAGATTGATTTGCGCGCGCTGGCTCACATGTCGGAAGATCCACTTCTTATTAAAACATTTGAGGCGGGGGGGGATGTGCATCGTTCAACGGCCTCCGCGGTTTTTCATGCGCCGCCCGATCACGTGACAGAGGAGATGCGGCGGCGCGCGAAAGCGATTAATTTCGGCATCGTCTATGGGCAACAAGCGTATGGCCTTTCTCAAGGGCTTGGAATTCCCATGGAGGAGGCACAGGCGTTCATTAAAGCCTATTTTGAAAAGTATGCCGGCGTTCGGGTCTGGATCGACCGGACTCTTGAGGTGGCCCGTCAGACGGGGTGGGTGTCGACGCTGGCTGGAAGACGGCGACAGGTGAAAGACATCACCTCCAAAAACGGGAGCCTTCGAGGCTTCGCGGAACGGATCGCCATTAACACGCCGATTCAAGGTAGTTCCGCCGATATCATTAAGGCGGCCATGATCAACGTGTATCACGAATTGGTGGAAAAGGCTCTCAAAACACGGATGCTGGTGCAGGTCCATGATGAGCTTTTGTTCGATGTGCCGAACGACGAATTGGACGTCGTCGTGGAATTGGTCCGGCGGGGAATGGAATCGGCTTTCCCTCTTCGGGTTCCCCTCGTGGTGGATTTAAAGATAGGGGCCAATTGGAATGACATGAAAAAGATGGCGCGCGAGGTGCCGGTATGAGGAACAGGCAGTCTGTCGGCCTTTTTGATCAACTTCCTAGCGGGATTAAGGGGTTGGTGATCGCCAACGTCGTCGTGTTTTTTGTTCAGATGGCCTTCCCGGATTTCATCACACCGTATCTGGCGCTCACCCCGGATGATGTGATTCATAAAGGGTGGGTTTGGCAGTTGGTGACGTATTCCTTTTTGCATGGGAATTGGCTTCATCTGTTGGTCAATATGATGTCGTTGTGGTTTTTGGGGCCGCATGTTGAAGCGGGCCTGGGAACGCCCCGGTTTCTTCGCTTCTACTTTATTTGCGTTCTGGGCGCCGCGTTAACTCAAACGATCGTCGCTCCGCACGCCATGGTGGTGGGGGCCTCGGGCGGGATTTACGGGGTTCTCCTGGCGTTTGGGCTGATGTATCCGGACACGGTTCTCTATTTGTATTTTCTCTTCCCGCTCCGGGCGATTCATTCGGTCCTTTTCTTCGCGGCGTTGGCGCTTTTTTCAGCGATGGGAAGCGGAGGGTCCCGGATCGCTCACTTCGCTCATTTGGGAGGAATGTTAACGGGATATCTTTACTTTAAATTCCCAATTTGGTTTTCTTTTGTGCGGAACCTGTCGTTTTCACAATTCTCCCGTCAGCCGCATTTCGAGCTCTACCAAGACAATCCGAGTTCTCCCGAGGAACCTCTCTCTTCGGAAGTCGACCGTATCCTCGATAAGATTTCTTCCGAAGGTCTCCAAAGTTTGACGGAAAATGAACATGACATCATGAAGCGGTATGCCTCGACAAAACACTAAGCGGATTGTCAGTCAAAAGCAGTGGCGGCATGTGGTGGCCCTGACTGGGGGGCTGGGATCTGGCAAATCGGCCGTTTTGGATTTTTTTCGTTCGTGTGGGGCTTTCGGGTTGAGCGCTGATGCGATGGTCCGGCACCTTTTTAAGCATGACGCGTCGTTGAGGAAAACGCTCGTCCACCATTTCGGTCGCGCCCTTTTGACGCGGCGCCATCAACTGGATCGTAAAAAATTGGCGCAGGTGGTGTTTCATTCAAGTCAGGAGCGGCGGCGCCTTGAATCCTGGGTTCATCCCCGGGTGAAAAAAGCCCTTCAGGATGCGTTGAGGCGCCGAAAAGGAACCCTGGCCGTTTGTGAGATCCCGTTGTTGTACGAATGCGGTTGGGACGCTTTGTTTGATCAGGTTGTTGTCGTTCACGCAAGCCGCGCGGTTCGGCTGAAACGGCTTAAAAAAAAGGGAATGCCTCAACCGGAGTCGCTGAGGCGAATGAAAGCCCAGTGGCCCCTCGCCGAAAAAAACAAGAAAGCCGATTTTGTTGTTAATAACAATGGAAGATTAATGGATACAAAAAAGCAAGTCAGCCGTATTTGTCGCAAAATTGTTGAACCCAACGATTTAAACGTTTAAGGAGGACACATGGAATCACATCGCGAAGAATCGCATCACGATCACAAGCCGCATCCGGACCGCCCCAACGGGGAGGCACAGGTGCCGACACCGACACCCCCACCGACACTCACATCCAATGATCCGGGGGCGGAAAAGAAACAGGAAACGCCCAGCGTCACAACGCAGGCTTCCTATGTTAGCAGCAAGAACCACCTGGATGGGGGAATGCTGGCCAAAATGAGCATGGCCGACCTGGTTCAATTGGCTGTGGATGCCAAAATTGAAAATGTCACCGGGATGCGAAAACAATCGTTGATCGCGAGAATCCTGGAAGCGCGCGCGAAAGAAGCGGGCGTCATCTTGGGGCAAGGCGTTC
>PLLH01000096.1 GCA_003140895.1 Elusimicrobiota bacterium | reverse complement strand
ACAAAATCCCCCCATCCAAAACCAACCGAGAAAAAGACACCTTAACGTCCGCTCCGTCACAATCCGAGAGACGCCCGAACGTCTTTCTCCCATGTGGGCGAGGCAAGCTTCTTGAGAAGCGGACGCCCCAACTCCAGAAGAGTTTGCAACTGAGGTTTGTTGCGGATGATCCGGCCCAACGCCGGATGAGTGAACAAAAGATAGTGTTCTGACGAAGAATCATGGGCGGCCCGGCAAAAATCAAGGAAGTGAAGCGCCCTGTCCATCGAGTCTGATTGAACCCACCGGTTAATAAACTCCGAAAAATGACCGGGGTTGTTGTTGGTCATGGGCGCGAAATATCCGCCGATCAGCAGGTTCCGTTCTCGCGAAAACAAAACAATGTCGCGATAAGGAACATCCAGCCCCACTTTTTTGCAGTGTTCCTCATTCTGGTGATCCACGAGGAAAAGCTCCGTTTTCTGGTTGAACAACAGCTCCATCGAACGAAACACGACATCGAACAACCCGGTCTCTTCAATTTGAATGGCGTAACGGATCAGGAATTGGCACAGCGTTTCCAAATCGGGGCAATCATTGGCCGGCGATTCCAACGCCCGGTTAAAAAACGCCGGCGTGAACTGAACATCGGGAAAGAGATGAAGCGAGGGAGCGCCTGTGGTTTTAAACGGGGGAAGAAGGCGCTGAAGAGAATCCTCCAACTCCTGAAAGGGCCCGGGTTCCTGAAGTTTAAGTCCGAAAGGAGAGACGGAGCGCCGAAGAGATTTTCCTTGTGCCTGTTTCATGATTATCGTCGGGTGACGATAGCAAAAAAGAGACGGCTTGTTGATGGGATAAAAAGCGCCGAGGCGATCAGGAGGTCAACGAAACGGGAAGCGTTCCCAACATTTCGTGGCGAGGGCGGACGAGATAAAGATCCACGGATCCTTTTTCCAGCAAACTCTTAATCTTCTCCTGGCAGGCCGCCCCCTCCCGTTCGTTTTGGGAACGTTTATAGACGGAGCAGAGCATTTCCAACAATTGTCTTTCGACAACGGAAAGTCCCGCCGCCTCCAAGATTTGAAGGCTCTGGGTCATCAGTTTGGCGCCCGCGTCGCTATCGCCAAGCGAGAGAAGTCCTCTCACAAAAAGGAATTTGGCCCTCAATTTTCTCGAACTCAAGACCTTCACGTCTTTATCCATCTGAGAAAGCATGGCGTTGAGTTGCGCGGCCGGCTGCCCCTTCCCGACCAATTGGATGAGTCCCAACAGGGCTTCCGCCCGCTGGCGGCGCTGTTGATATTTATTGGCGAGCTGAAGCGCTTCCTGAAGAACGCTTGCCGCGCTTTTCACTTTCCCTTGATTCGCGAGAATTTCAGCCAACAACACGTCGAAGGCGGGCTTGTACCGATGCAAGCTGTTGTTTTCAAGAACAGCCTCCGCCGCATCCTGCCAGTCTTTCGCTTTTTCATACTCTCCGATGATGAGCGCCAGGCGGGCGCGCTCAAGATAAATTTCCAGTTCCACTTCTCTGGCTTCAAAATGCTGGCAAAACGTCGTCGATTGTTCCAGGAGGCCCGATGCTTTTTGAAGAAGCCCCTCGTCAATGTTAAGCCGGGCCATGTTTTTGTCCACTTCCACCTTAAGCGGGCCTTCATCCAATTGCTCCGCCAACACTTTGGACCTTATAAAACACTCGCGAGCGTGAGACACGTCGTTCAAATCCAAATAAATCCGGCCGGACTCGTTTTCATCCCAGCCCATGCCTTGTTTATTGGCGATATCCGTGTGAAGATTGAGGGCTTCGCGCTGCGTCTGCCAGGCTTTAATCAGCTGGCCTCGATCCCGGAAAATTTGACCGATTTGAAACAGCGCCCACGCCACGCCGTCGTGGTTGCGAATGGGGCTAAACAGTTGAATGCCCCGTTTGTTAATGAGAACGGCGTCCTCATTGTTCCCGACGCTGCGTTTCAAGGCCGCCTCCGTTAAGAGGCACCACCCTTCGCGATCCTTTAGCTCAAGCGCCTTGAACACGTTCTTGGCTTTAAAAAGAAGGGATTCCGCCGAATCAAATTTGCACTGCGCTTTATGAACCGTCCCAAGCCCCAAAAGGCTCCAACCGATCCCCTGTTTATGATCCAGCTGCGTGAAAATTTTGAGCGCCTCGGAAAAAAACTGATCCGCCTGGGAGAAAAAACCCATCCCGCGATAAAGAACGGCCAGGTTGCAGGCATTCCACGCCAAGCCGATGTCCGATCCATATTCCATAAATATAGCGCGCGCTTTTTTGGCGAAGGTGAGGCTCTCATGGCGCTGGAACATATTGAAGCGGATGGTCGACATGTTGTCATAGGCCCAAGCGAGTTCGCCCGTCATCCCCAATTCCTGAAACATCTTGATGGACTGATGCCCATATTCCAACGCGAGAGCGTTTCGATCCAATTCCCGGTTGACGAGAGAAAGTTCCAAAAAGACGGTGGCCAGACCCAAATTGTGCCGAAGCAACCCGAAAATATCCTTGGCTTTCTCCAACAATTCTTGCGCCGGGTCGTATTGGTGCTGGCCTCGAAACACCATCGCGATCTGGAGATAGGCCCACCCCACTTTTTTCTGATCTCCCTGACGCTTGGATTCCTGAAGGGATTGGCGGAACCGCTGAACAGTCGCCTTGGCGGTTTCAGTGGTGTACGAATCCACCTCTTCGCGCAGACGGAGTTCCGGGCTGAGGGCCGCCGGTTTCTTCGCGGGACTGATGATTCGGAATTTATCTTTGTCTTTTTTATCGGTCATAAAGTTTGGGTGTTCATTCTAACCTAATTTTCCAAGTGGAACGTAAGCGTTTTACGCTTTCCCTTGAGCGGCGGAGCGGCTTCGAAGGCGCAAACGAAGCCGGTCTGATGCCCGTAAGGAGTTCGTCTCGCGCGGCTCCGTTGAAACCGACGGCGAATCCGATTTTAATAGATGACGGTTAAATGATCGATGCGCAAGGAAAGACGTGACCAGAGAAATGACAAAAGCATGGATGCCGCCCAGTCCAAGCGCCAAGACCGGGAGAAATCCCACGAGAAGCCCCAGCCAACGAACCTGTTGCCGGAGGGAGGGATGGTCTTGAGCGGAAACCCATTCTCCATCAACAAAAAGAACGGGGTGAGAGAAAACCCAAATGGCATACGTAAGAAAAGCCGCAAACGCCGAGATCGCAGGACCGCTCAATCCAAAGCCATCCCACGCCCGTATCGCCAGAATAAAGAGAACGCCCACCATGGGGAATACCACGGTTTCCGTGATATGCGCGCGCGTGACCCAAGTCTCAACCGGCTCTCCCGAAAGGCCCGCCAAGGCGCGCGCCAACCACCGCGCGCTCCCCGCGGCCGGCTTCGGCCCTTTTTTCGGGGTCGCCCCTTTCACAAACTGNNCTCTGACGAAGCAGAGGCTCAATATCAACCCCAGGCTCCGTTTTTATCACACGACGTGTTTTAACTCCCACCACATGGCTGAACATAACGCTTTTCATAAACGACTCTCTGTGCTGGAATAAAGAATGAGAAGGAGACCCAATCTTTCTCCCTTCCGCTAAATATTTCATGTAACAGCGCATCGCCGCCTGTTGCCCTGCGATGTCGCCATACGTTGCGATCATTTCCTCTTCAAATCCGTCCATAAGAGAACTGAGGCGATGGGCAAACGGCTGCCATTCCTTTAGATGGCGCGTCCCNNGCTGGGTCGGTATAATCCCACTGAAAATCCAAATGGAAAAGTTTGAAAAGAAATAGCTCAAGATTGATATCTCTTTGCTCGCGGATGGTGGTCAGCCTTGGTTTATCATGCTCGCTGATTCTCACATCTCCAAGAAATGACAT
>PLLH01000117.1 GCA_003140895.1 Elusimicrobiota bacterium | reverse complement strand
CGGCCGGTTCGGGTGAGGAGAAACTATGCACCGACATTTTGACGAACTAGAAGACGAGCTCAAACACCGGCTTCTCCACATGGGAAGCCTGGCGGAAGAAATGATTCATCTGGCCGTCACGGGCCTTGTGGATCGGGACCCGGACATTTTCAAGAAGGTGTACGACCGTGAAGGAGAGGTGAACAAGCTTCACATCGAAGTGGACGACCGCTGCTTTAAGCTTCTGGCGCTGTTTCAGCCCGCGGCCACGGACCTGCGAACCATTATGGGAGCCAGCAAAATTAATTCCGATTTGGAGCGCATCGGGGATCAGGCCGTCAATATTTCCCAGACGACGCAGGTGCTGCTTCGTTATCCTCAGCTGGACCAAAAACTATTCGACATTCCCCGCATGGCGGAGATCGCCACAACAATGCTCAAAGACAGTTTGGACGCCTTCGTTAATANNAATAAGGATGTCGAGCTGGCCCGCTCCGTCGTGAAACGAGACGCGGAAGAAGACAAGTTGAAAAGCGAAGCGTTTAACGAGCTCATGCAACTCATGCAATCGGATTCCTCAACGATTCAGCGGGCGCTGGGCCTCATTTTGATTTCCCGAAATCTGGAGCGGATCGCGGATCACGCCACGAACATCGCTGAGGACGTCATCTTCATGGTGGTCGGAAAAGACATTCGGCACCACGCCGAAGACAACGAGCTTTGCTAGAATTTGTTTCTCATGACCAAGATCCTCTCGTTGATCATTCTCGGACTCGTGACTGGAACGCTGAGCGGGCTCATCGGCATCGGCGGGGGCATCATCATCATTCCGGCGCTCGTCTTCTTCTATGGACTCTCCCAGCACCAGGCGCAAGGAACCACATTGGCGCTCCTCGTCCCTCCCATTGGAATCTTCGCCGCCTGGGTCTACTACCGAAACGGTTTCGTGGACGTGAAGATGGCTTCTCTTATTGCCGTCGGTTTCTTTTTGGGGGGATTCATCGGCGCGCGTCTAGCCGTTATGTTTTCCAGTTCCACTCTTGAAAAAGTTTTCGGCGTCACGTTGATTCTGATCGGCCTCAAAATGGTTTTTGTGAAATGAAATCACGCGTGTTGTTTGTTTGCATCGAAAATTCCTGCCGGAGCCAAATGGCGGAAGGGTTTGCCTGGAAATGGGGAAAAGATGTTCTCCATCCGTGGAGCGCGGGATCCAGACCGTCGGGGAAAATTAACCCCACGGCCATTCAGGTGATGAACGAAATCGGGGTTAACCTGGAACTTCAATCGTCAAAAAACCTCAGTGAACTCCCCAAAATAAAATGGGATACCGTCATCACCATGGGGTGCGCTGACGCCTGCCCTTTTGTGTCGTCCAAATCAAAAGAGGATTGGGATATCCCTGATCCGAAAGAGCTGCCGCTTCATGAGTTTCGGCGCGTGCGAGATTTGATCGAAACGAAGGTTCGTTCTTTGATCGGCCGCATCAAGGCGGAAGAAAGCTCTCTTACCTCTTAAGACGGGTCAAAACGCCTTCCCCGAAGACGCGTTTGATCACAACCGCCAGCCAATGGCGATACGTGGCCGGACGCACCAACCGCCTCAAAAAGAAAAGCTGCTGATTCCGCCGGATCTTTTGCCGGATCGCTTGAGGAGAAGGAAAAACGATACGCTCCATGGGTTTCGGTTCCACCCGACGGGCCAGAATCTTCATATGAAACCGAGGCGCGCCGAACAATTGATCCCACCATGATAAATGGTCTCCCGCCACGTCCATTTTGATGATTTCAAACCCGGTTTTTTCCAAAAGCACCCGCGCGATCTCAGGTGAAAACATATACAAATGATCCGCCTGGGCGCATTCGGCGACGAGTCCAAACCGGCATTGGGTGGGAAAATCCAGCAGGTTAACGAACAGATATTTATTGTCGCCCAGAAGCGTCCACGCCTTGGCGAGCGCGGCGGAGGGATCCGCCAGATGATTGAGGCTCCGGGACAAAATCACAAAATCAAATTTGGGCCCTGTTTCCGGGAACTCTTCGAGAAGAAGGGTGTCGACGGGAATGCCGCGGGCCCGGGCGAACGCGGATTCCTCCAACGACGGCTCCACGCCGTGAACCGCCATCCCTTCGGATTGAAACGCGGCCAGAATGCCTCCGGGCCCGCATCCAATTTCAAGCACGCGCTGACCCGGCGTCAAACGAGCTCTTGAAAAATCAAAAATATTTTTCCCTTCCAGCACCTCCTTTTCGAAAATAACATCGACGGAATCTTTCACGCGGATGAATTTTCGGTAGGTGGTCTTATAAAAATCCCGGTACTGATCGGAGGACATGCGCGGGTTGATGTACATGAGGCCGCAGCGGCGGCACAGGACAGAGGTGAGGGGAACGTCGAAACGGCTCCGGGTGGCGAGAACATCCGTATCATCGGCGCCGCAGAGATTGCACCTCACGGGCTCCAAATGATCAAGATCAATCAACGACTCGCCGGGCGGTTGGCTCACAAGGCTCCTTAAAATTCGCTCACAACTATTTTTTTAATCATAGCAAAAGAGTAAATTATCCCGGCTGAAACAAAGAGAAGGGAGGCCAAAATGGACGAGAGAGCGGGAAACAAGAAGGACCGAATCCTGATGATCGGAGCTCACGGCATGCTGGGGCGGCCCGTGGCCCGTCGACTCCTCGCCGACGGATTCTCCGTCCGGGCGATGGCTCGTCATCCCGAGAAGGCCAAAGCCGTGTTACCGTCCTCTCTCGATGTGGTTCAGGGCAATTTGGAAGACGTTGGATCCATGGACAGAGCGTTGGACGGCTGCCACTCCGCGTACCTCTCTGTCGACACCCCGCCCAAAGCCCGGTTTCATTCGGAAACGGAAGGTCTTAAAAATCTGATCAAAGCCGCCCGGAATCATCCGGATATCCGCCTTTTTGTCCTCTCGGCGCTCCGCTCCTCGGACCCGGGCGCGAAAAACCACCCGTGGTGGCACGCCCGTGAAAAATTTGAGGCGCAGCAAATCGCCACATCCTCCGGATTGGCCTGGACCTTGTTCGAACCCACCTGGTTTATGGAATCCCTTCCGCTTTTCATTAAAGGGAAAAACTTTTATTACGTGAAGTGCGGCTTGGAGGCGTATTGGATTTCCGGGGACGACTTCGGCCGGATATTTTCCGCGCTTCTCAAGAAAAATATCGGCCAGGAAGAGATCGTCCCGATCCAAGGTCCTGAAAAATATTCGCTTCTGACGGCCGCCCGCCGGTTCATTCAAGCGTACGACCCCGCCATTAAGATTCGGACGGTCCCCGCGTTTGTGCTGACACTCGCCGGACTCGTTCAACCTCAAGCTAAGGAGCTGGCCACGCTTCTGGCTCTCTCGGACGAGATCAAGGAAGAGGCTCCTTCGCCGGAGATCTGGGAACGAACCGCCCAGCCCATGATGAGCTTTGAAACCTACGCTTATTACGTCCGTCGAACCAACGATTTCCCGCAGAAATAATTCAACCAAGGAGAATTTCAATGAACCTCAACGTCATCCTCACCGCTTTCGCGGCGCTTTTTTTCGCCGAACTGGGAGATAAAACACAACTGGCGGTCTTAACGCTCACGGCGTCGACGAAGCAACCGCTCTCGGTCTTTGTCGGCGCCAGCCTGGCTCTCATTCTGGTGACGGGGTTGGGAACGCTGGTCGGAGAAGGCGTGGCCCGTTTCGTCCCGACTCACCTCATCAGCAAGATGGCGGCGGCTCTTTTTATCGGGATCGGCGTGTGGATGTTTGTGAAAGGGTAATCTGGCGACTCACGGTTTGAAGCGCCGCGCGTATCACGGTATTTTCCGGGTCAAGAAGAATCGCACGCTCCAACTGCCGCCGAGCCAAAGGCAAACGCCCCATTTCCAAATAGAGGTCGGCTAGACGAAGAACCGCCGGCACGTCATGCGTCACATCGTAAACGAAGAGCGTGTATCCCAAACACGCCGCCGGCCTTTTCTCCTCCAACCATTGGTAAATGGGACGCGTCACCGGGTTGTTCATGAGGTGGGCGCTCACCACCAGAAATTCTTTGTCCACTTGAACCGGATTAGGAAGGTCAGCCCGGAAGGAATTGGCGATCGCGGCCGAAGCCACGTCTTGGTACTGAATGCCCCACGCCTCGGGTTGGTTCGACCCAAAATATCCCAGAAGAACGGATACGTTGTTAGAAGGGGCCTCTTTATTGTTGGCCTGCTGTTTCAGAAAGTCCGCCAAGGCCGGCAGATCCTGCCCCCAATCCTGATTGGACCCATCCAGCCACCGGGCTCCTTGGCGAGGGCCGCCGATCAGCGCGTTGAAATACGCCATGTGATGCGGATGAAAAAAGAACGCCTCGGCGGCCATCCACCCCACCAAAAGCCACGCCACCGCGCGCTCCCGTCCGGGCTTTAAGGCCCCGTACGCCTGCCCGACAAGGGCGGAGAGGAAGGGAATCGCCGGCAAAAGATAACGGACCCCAAAATGATTGTGACTCGAGAGCGCGGCCGCCCCCGTCAACACAATGGGAACAATCAGAAAAAAAGTTCTCTTTGAAAAAAGGCGGTCTCGGAAAAAGATCCAGAACGAAAGCCCCCACAGCCCCAAAAGCCCCAACGGCGTTTTAATCAAGACGGCGACGGGATAATAAAACCACGCCGATGAATCCGAGATGGATCCCAGGAGATATCCGGGGCGGTGGTTGGGCTTATGAAATGTCAAACCGCGCGCCAAGGCGTGGGCAATCAATGAAAAATCAAATTTATAGCTCGCCAGGACGACGAACAACGCGCACACGATAAGGAGGACGGCCCCCGCCCCTCTCATGCCCCACGCCTTAAGCGGGCGTTTCCACGCCCGCGCAACAAACAGAACGCAAAAAATTGGAAGGAGAAGAAATCCGGAAAATTTGGACGCCACCGCGGCGCCGGTCGCAAGTCCCGTCGCCACCGCCCAGGCCATGGAGGCCAAGCCGGTCTTGGACTCAGAGGGTTGTTCGAGAGAATCGAGCCAGCGTTCGAACAAAACCACGGAGAGAAAGATAAAAAAAGTGACAAAAAGATCGTTCATGGCCAAGGCCCCATTCCCAAGCACGAGAGGATCAAAAACCAGCGCGCCGAGAGCGACGAGGCCGGCGTCAAATCCATGTCGTTTCTTCGTGACGAGAAACACCGCGATTCCCAACAGAAGCGCCACTCCCGCCGTGGGAAGGCGGCACGACAAGATTCGTTGTTGAACGGCGTCCGTTCCGTCGAAGAAAATCTGAAATCCGGCGCGCCAGGCGTCTTCTTTGAGAGGGTTCAGGGACGGCGCAGGGCCTTTTTTCTCCCAGACAAGAGGAAGGGAAGACACCCATTTTTGAAGGGGCGGGTGCTCGCTGTTCCACCGGAGGTCCCCCGTCGTCCAATAAAGGTAGCCCGCGGTGGGGTAGATCACCTCATCATAAACAAGAGAGGTGCGACGAGCCGTCGAGAAAAGAAGGAAGGCAAAAGACCCGAATAGGAAAAAAAGCGGAACCGCTTTCCAAGCGGCGGACCCCTTCATAAAAGAAACTCCCTTGAACGATTCATAGGATCCCCATACTAAAAAAATCGCAGAGAGATGGATGGTCTTTTTTGAATGGGGGGGGGAAGTTCGTCGTAGGCTCAGAGCCCCGCTCTTTGTAAAATCCACCGCACACACTCATGAAAATACTGATCGTTTCCGTTTCCGCCGGCGCCGGACACACCCGCGCCGCCGAAGCCCTGCAGGCCGCGCTTCGAAAGAATCATCCTTCCGTTGACACCCTTCACGTCGACTTGATGGATTATGTCCCTGCGTTTTTCCGCGCCATCTATGTGAAAGGCTATCTTTTCACGGTCAAACACTTGTCTCCGGTGTGGGGATTTTTATACGGGCTCACGGACAAAGCGCAAAAGCCGTCGCCCACCCAAGGTTTTCTCGACTCCGTCCAGCGCCAGTTTGCCGGGCGCTTCATTCGATTCGTGCGCGACGTTAACCCCGACCTCGTTTTAACCACTCATTTCCTAACGGCGCCGTTTCTTTCATCGGAAATCAAGAGCGGGCGCCTGCGCGCGCCGCTCCAATGCGTCGTAACGGACTTTGATGTCCACTGGTTTTGGATCAACCCGGTGATCTCCCATTATTATGTGGCCTCCGACAACGTGGCCGCGAAACTGACGAAACGGCGCATTGATCCGTCGCGCGTCACAGTCACCGGAATCCCCATCCACCCGGTTTTCTCGGAAGCGACAAACGCGGAGACCCTCCGTTCTAAACTGGGCTTGAAACAGGGGTCGACGATCCAGGGGTCGACGACCCGCGGGTCGAAGACCCACGGGTCAAAGACCCTTCTCCTCCTCTCGGGGGGTTGCGGGCTGGGCGCCGTGGAAGAAGCGGCTCGAGCCCTTTTCGACCTGAACACCCACGTTCATCTCATCACGGTGGCGGGACGAAACCTGGCACTCTTGGATCGGATGAACCGACTAAGACCGCCGGCGTCTCTTTCAATGACAAACCTGGGGTTTATCGACAACATTCATGAATGGCTCAGCGTGTGCGACCTCGTCATCACAAAAGGCGGGGGTTTAAGCGTGTCGGAATGCCTGGCCAAGGAAGCCCCCATGGTGATCTTTGATCCCATTCCGGGACAGGAAGAAAACAACGCCAACCACATCATCGCCTGCGGGGCCGGCGTCCGGGCCAATTCGTTCGAAGAACTCCGAAGGCGGTTGGAGGAACTTCTTTCCAATTCCGACGCCGTCGCCGGCATGAAAAGGAACGCCCGCCGGTGCGCTAAGCCGCAAGCGGCCTTCGCCATTGCCGCGGCGACGGCCTCCAGGGGTCCCCTCGCATAGCCACCGCAGCCGGGGTCCCGGACTGACCGTCCGTCGACCTTTCACTTTTGTTGCTGGACAAAGAGACCGAAATATGTCAAGGTGGTCGGGAATTATCTCAATCCTTGATACCTTGAAAATGTCCTGTGAGAAGAGATGAACCGCAAAGGAATCAACCTTTGCGGTTTTTTTATTTTGGCGAGGAGGCCAAGTATTATGTCTAAGAAATTATTCGTAGGAAGTCTTCCGTTCGACGTGACCGAAGACCAGTTGCACGGGATGTTCACACCGTTCGGTACGATCACGAGCGCAAAACTCATCACAGACAAGTTCACGGGGCAATCGAAAGGATTCGGGTTTGTTGAAATGGCCAATGACGCGGAAGCGGCGGCCGCAACCCAGAAACTGAACGGCAGCACCGTTGGTTCGCGACAGATTGTCGTCAACGAAGCCCGGCCCATGGAATCACGCCCCAAAGGCGGCGGATTCGGCGGCGGAAGCGGCGGTGGTTATGGTGGTGGCGGTGGACGCGGCGGAGGCGGCGGTTACGGTGGTGGTCGCGGCGGAAGCGGCGGCGGAAAACGCTGGTAAACTTTTCTCTCTAAAATCCCATGCCACTTCTCCATCGTGGCATGGGATTTTTTATTTTAGAGAAGATGTATGATGAAGACGCTATGGAGAATGCCGTGACGGAAGAAAAAAGCCTAGGAATCGTCGAGCCAAAACGATTGTCCCTTGCCGAACCTCCCAATGAGTTGGTTCTGGAATCGGGCAAAAAGTTGGGCCCCGTCACGATCGCCTATGAAACCTATGGCGCGTTGAACGCGGACAAATCCAATGTGATCCTCGTCGCCCACGCCCTCTCCGGCGACGCTCACGCCGCCGGCCTCCTCAAAAACGAAAAGAAACCAGGCTGGTGGGACGCCATGATTGGGCCCGGGAAAGCCTTTGATACGGATAAATATTTTGTCCTGTGCTCGAATGTCATCGGAGGCTGCAAAGGAAGCACGGGCCCTTCCTCCATCAACCCCAAAACAAAAAAACCATACGGCCCGGATTTTCCCATGATCACGATCAAAGACATGGTGGAAGCGGAGCGGCGTCTCCTGGATCGCCTGGGTATCGACAAGCTTCTGTGCGTCGCCGGCGGATCCATGGGAGGCATGCAAGCGCTCCAATGGGTGGCCTCGTACCCGGAGCGGGTGCGTTCCATCATCCCGATGGCGACCGCGCTCAAACACTCTCCTCAACAAATCGCTTTTAGCGAAGTGGGTCGGCAAGCCATCGTGGCCGATCCGGCGTGGAGGGGTGGCAACTATTACTCTCACGGTCAGCCCGAGAGAGGGTTGGCGCTCGCCCGCATGATTGGGCACATCACGTACATGAGCGACCAGTCGATGGAAGAAAAGTTTTCGAGACGGCTTCGCGAAGGCGACCATACGTTTAGCTTCGCGCCGGAATTCGAGGTGGAGGGCTATTTGCGCCACCGGGGGGACAGTTTTGTCCGGCGGTTCGACGCCAATTCCTATCTTTACATCACGAAAGCCATGGATTACTTCGATCTCTCCGGGGATAAACTGATTCCGGTCGACAAGAAAGTCGGCACGCGATTTCTCGTGATCGCCTTCAAGTCCGACTGGCTCTATCCGGCGTATCAATCACGAGAGTTGGTGGATTTCCTGAAAACCCGGTTCGTGGACGCCACGTACTGCGAAGTGAAATCCACCTACGGCCATGACGCGTTTCTTCTTGAATTCGAAGAGGAAACGCATCTCATCACACATTTCTTGGCAAAGACGGCCCAGGCCATTCACAATGGAAACTAAAAATATCAAGCTGGATCACAAAGTGATTTTTGATCTTGTCGAGCCCGGCTCGCGCGTTATGGATTTGGGCTGCGGTGAAGGGGACCTCTTGGCTCTCCTGGTTGAAAAGAAAGGAGTGGAGGCCCAAGGCATTGAGCTCAAAGAAGAGTCCATCTACAAGTGCGTTGAAAAGGGCTTGAGCGTTTTCCACGGCGATATCGAGAGCGGCCTGGGAGGCTACCCGGATCAAACGTTCGACACGGTGATTCTTAATCAAAGCATGCAGGAGGTCGCGAGCGTTGATTTTATCATCGCGGAGGCTCTTCGCGTCGGGCGGAAGGTCATCGTCGGGTTTCCGAATTTTGCGAACATCAAAGCGCGGATTGACCTTTTCTTCCTCGGCACGGCTCCCGTGAATGAGTCGTTGCCGTACCGGTGGTACGACACGCCCAACATCCATTTCTTAAGCATCCGGGACTTCGTCAACTTCTGCTCTGAAAAAGATCTCTCGATTTTGAAGGCCGTTTATCTGGGAAAAGAGCGGCTTGTCAGGTGGCTGCCCAATCTCTTCGCTCAAAACGCTGTCTTTGTGATCACGAGCAAAGAGAAAAAACCGGGGCGATAGCCTGTTTACTTAGAATCGTCCAATGGCTCCGTGTGTTTTCCGCGTTCCTCTTGATTCTCTCCTTTTCTCTCCATCCGCTCCCCTCGTTTTTGAACGCGCTCCCCTTTTTCTTCCAAGCGCCGCCCGCGCCGTTTGAGGGCCTGGCCTTCCTCTGCTCCGATGGCCTCCCCTTTCTCCTGAAGCCGGTGTCCTCGTTTCGTCACAGCCTGACCGCGCTTTTCCTTCTTCTCCCCTCGCAGTTGTAAAACTTTTCCACGCCGTTCGAGTTGTTCGCCTCGGTCTCCCAATGAACTCCGCGACGGAGTGCCCGAAGGGGAGGCTGCTTTCGTCGTCACCGAACCCGGGTCCGCTGAAACAACCCCGATAAACCCCAAACCGAACAAAAGAATGACAAACGAAGCCAACCGTTTCGCCAGACGCATGATTTTTCTCCTTAACGGAATTTCATTGTGGTGCGTTAATGGATCGCATCATATCTTTTCCATCGGAACATAACGTGGGACACATCTCAAATCAGAGAAACAACCCGCGCGACCCGGCCAAGAAAAGTAAAATGGTTCCCTTATGAAACGCCCTCTCCCTCAAACGCATCCGACGAAAGAGCCCGGGGCCCTTCTGTCTCCCTGGTGGGGTGCCAGCCTGTTCCTGCTGATCCATTCCCTTGTCATGGGATGGGTTGTGTGGCCCTCCATCAACACGAATGGGTTTTTGGTCGCTTGGGACGGCGGGGCGCATCTGGCCAAAGCGCATCTGTGGGCGCGCCATTTTTTCATGGAAGGGCATTGGGCCAGTTGGCTCCCCACCTGGCACGGCGGCATTGACATCATCCAAACATACCCTCCCATGACGACCTATCTCCTGGGACCTCTTTCTCTCCTGATGAATCCGGAGCTGGCCCTGCGGATTTACTGCGCCTTTTTATGGATCCTCTTGCTTCCGGCCTTGTTCGTCTTCCTGAAATGCTTCGATGTGTCGACGCTCCCGGCGGCGATGGGGGCTTCTTTTATCATGCTCTGCGGAGCCAGTTTCAGCGCGGGGCTATCGGCCCTCTACGGCGTGGGGCTTCTGGCCAATTCGTTGGGATTTGCGATGACCTTTTTCTTCTTAGGAAGTTTAAATAAAACGCTCTCCTCTCTTCACGGCCGCCGGATGATTTTTCTCTCCGCCTTGCTTGGAGCGGGGCTCCTCCTCAGCCATTCGTACTCGTTTTATTGGGCGCTTCTCGCCTCGTTTTTCCTTCTCGTGGGAAACGTTTCGGCCGGGCGAGTCAATCGGACCGAAGTTCTCAAACGGTTTCTGATTGTTTTCTCCTTGACGCTCCTTCTCAGCGCCTTCTGGTGGGTCCCCTTCGCCATGAACATCCCCAACGTCAGCACGCCGGAACCCATTGAACAAGCGCCGCTCATGCAGGTTTTTCTCCGCTTGATTCGGGGGGACCAAAATGGGGGGGGCCTCATGATGATCGCGGCCGCAGGCGGCCTCATCACGCTTCTCAAACGACGGAACTGGTCCACGCTCCTTTTTTTCGTCGGGACCGGCGTCCTCACGTTGCTCTTGGCGATGAATATCATCAACTCATGGATGCCGTTTGGGAAGGTCATCGGATCGAGTGAACGAATCCGGTTTGAAGGATTTTTCGCCGGCCTTTCCTTGGCCTTGGGCGCCATTTCGCTGGACGCCTTGTGGAGAAGCGTGTCCCGGCTGGGAAAGGGGCCCGCGATAACGGCGCTTGGGTTGTCTGGACTTGTCTTTTACGCGGCCCTTCTTCTCCCCTCTCTCCAGCGAAACCGGGGATTTGTCCGGGCGGCCCAAAACGAAACCGCTCTGTCCATCAATGAGCTGGGAAGCGTTTTGGACCGGCGCCTGAACGCGGGAGAATTCATTTTGGCCGAAGTCTCGTGGAACGCGCGCCCCGTGTTCGGGACTCCTCATTTCGTGAGCAGCCGGGCCCCGCTCGTGTCCAATAAAATATGGAGCTTGAGCGGATGGTACCCGGAGTGCACTCGGGCCTCCGCCCGGCCTTTGCTCATCGGACAAAATCTCTGGAACGCCGGGTATTTAAATTCTCAGGAAACGTATCTTCGCAAACGCGGGGTTCGATATCTGGTGTCGACGCAAAGCGACACGCGCGAGTCCCTCAAAAAAATATCCTGGTTGACGTTGATATGGGAAGGGCCGGAAACAATCATTAAAGGAAAGGGCGATGGCTCAGAAAACGGCGTCTTGTCTTTATTTGAGCTCACCGGGTTCAACACGCCGCTGGGCCTCACGCCGGAGACGGCGAAGCGCTTGTCACTCCTCACGTACGACGACGCGGGGCGAACCACGGCGCTTTTTTCATCCCCCGCGTCCTTTGACATCGGAGACTCGTTCGCCTTCAGTTATCATCCCTGGTTGCGCGTTAAGGCGGATGGGAAAACAATGAAGACCGCCCCTGACGACCTCGCCAAGCTGAGCTTGTTGGATGCCGCCAGAGATGTCCGGCAGCTTGAATTTTATTATTCTCCTCCCTGGTTTTTGTGGGGGGGATACCTTGTGTCCTTGTTGACGCTGTGCGGCGTCTTATGGAAGGGGCGCTTGCTCCTCAACCGCTTTCGATCGTTGGCGTAATTCCATTCGCTGAAGCGCCAAATATTGTTCGTTCGTCAAGCTCGCCTCAATCTGCGCTTGAGCGGCGTTCATCCATCCCTTGACCCCTTCAAACATGAGCCACACCAAGCACACCGCCAGGGTCAAAGCGGAAACGCTCCAAGGAAGCCGCATATGCAGGAAACTTGTTTGTGGCTTGCCCTTCAGGCCGTGGTAACACGAGAGGCAAAAAAAAGCGTTGGGTGGATTTTCCACCTGGCACAGCGGGCACCTCCGCCATTGAATCATGGGAGATCCGCACCAGGCGCAGCGCGCGGCCGTCGGCGGATTTTTCTGCGGACACGCCGTGCAACGAAGGGAATAAAGTTCGTAGCGCATGGCGGAGTTCAACGGAACCGGGCCAGGGCGGCGGCCACTTCTTCAGACGTAATTTTCCGGAGGCATTCTTTGTGGTGGTCCCCAAACCGAACGCAATAATTACGCAGGCAGGGGACACACGGCACCTCGTTGTGTTGAATCGCCTGAAATCGTCCATGGAGGGGAAGCGCCGCCGTGGGGTTGCTGGCGCCGAAGAGGACCACCGTCGGGACATTGAACGCCGACGCCACGTGCATGATGCCGGAATCGTTAACGACCAATTGCTGGCATTGGGCGACCGTCCAGCCCAGATGAGGAAGAGACAAGAGCCCGGCCGTATCAATCACCGGACCGTGGACCAGAGATTTCACGCGGCTCGTGGCGGCCTTCTCGCGCTCAGAACCAAACAAGAGAACGGTCCCTCCGTATTGCTTTAGAAAATACGCGGCCACCTCCGCAAACCGCTCCGGGGCCCACGTCCGCGCCGGAGCGATGGACGCCGGCGCGAGTCCCAGGATCGGTTTTTTAACATCGCGCCACGCCGCGCCAAAAATTCTCCTTTGTTCTTCTTCCGTCGGCTCTGCTTGAGGGAAAAAGGGGGACACGCCGTCCAGGGAGGCGCCCTCGTCGCCGATCAATTTCAAATACCGGAGAGGATAGGCGAGGCGGGCATCGGCGGAAACGGCTTGGGTCAGAAAGAACCGGCGGCCGTCTCCCTCAAATCCAATTCGCTGAGGAATCCCGGCCAGCCACGCTTCCAAAGCGGTCCTTAAGGAACGAGGGAGAATATAGACCACATCAAATCCGCCTTCCTTGATTCGCCGAGATTGCTGGAGAAGGCTTCCGCCGTTTCGATAAGACAAGAGAAGAAGGCCGTTAACAGCGGGATGCGCTTTATAAAGAGGCGCCAGAGCGGGCTCCGTCAAAACGGTGATCGTCGACGACTTCTCTCTCTCCCGGAGCCGTGACAAAAACAACGTGCTGACAACGGCGTCGCCGAGCCATTGAGGAGCCCGGACCAAAATAGAGGTCATTGCCGGCGGCCTTCTTTGGGAAGGGGAGCCCCCCGAAGGGGGGGAGCCCACTGATTGAGTTTAACGAGGGTCATGATGCCAAGCCCCAGAAACAGGACGAAAAAAAGTCCTCCGACGACCAGCGTCGGCTTGATGTTTTGAAGCGATTGCGAGAAGAGGACGACCGGGAGGGCCGAGGCCGGGCTCTCGCCGGTGAAAACGCCGCTTAACGTGTAAGCGCCCGGATTTTGAATGACAAAATTAAAGAGCAGCATCCCCTGTTGACCCAGCCGCGAAAACGTCTGACCCGTTGTATTCACAACGACGGGGATCTCCTCATCGTTGGTTTTTGAGAGAACGCGGACATCCAGTTTGGACAACGCCGCCACCGGCATGGGCCCCTGGCCGGTGTGTTGATACACGCCGGCGTAGAGGCCCGCGTTTTTAAACTCCATCTGGTGAAAGCCGGGCAGTTCAATCACGTTGATCTGGCCTTTCACTCCGACGAACGCTTCCCATAAACCAATCGCCAAAATAATACAAGAGAGCGTGATGGAACCGATCCCGGCCCCCATGATCAACCGCCTGTACACTGTTGTTGATGGTGTTTTCATCTCAATGCCTCCCTAGTCCCAGGACTCATAAAAATTTTTCTTCCAAGCGTGCTTTTTTAATTCGTCAAGCAACGCCGGCGAAAGCCGGGGGGAGCCTGACACCGCCGTGTTTTTCTGAACGTGACGCGCGCGCCTCATTCCGGGAATCACCACCGACACCGTCTCGTTCGCCAAAATAAACTTGAGCGCCAATTCGGGAAGCGTTTGAGCCTCCGCCCCCAACAGTTTTTTCAGCTTCTCCACCCGTTCCACCGTCTGAGTCAAATTGTCTCCTTTAAAATAGTGCTGGCGGAAATCGTCTCCTTCGAACCGGGTGTCCTTGGTGAGCGCGCCGGTTAAGCCGCCTTCATCGAAAGGAACGCGCGCGATCACGCCGACCCGATGCGTCCGGCACAGAGGAAACAATCGCTCCATCGGACTTTGGTCGAATATGTTGAAGATCACCTGAACCGTGTCGACCAAGCCGGACGCCACGAGCGCCAAAGCGGAGTTGGGGTCGTGATCGTTGATGGACACTCCGAAAAAGTTGATTTTGCCTTGACTCTTCAGTTTCGCCACGGCTTCTTTCCACTCGTCATCGGCCAGCCACGCGTCGGTCCAAACATGAAATTGGGTCAGGTCGATGGTATCTTTCCCCAATTTCTTGAGGCTTCTCTCGGTGCACGAGACAATCCAATCCGCCGGGAACGCCGCCCCCGCCGGAGTATTGGGACGAGCCGGCCATTCGTGGTTTTTCGGGGGGATCTTCGTCGCGATAAACGCCTCTTTCCCTTTGAGAGCGCGCCCCAGCAACTCTTCGCTGTGCCCGTCGCCATAAACAAAGGCTGTGTCAAAAAAAGTGACGCGCGCCGCCCACGCCGCTTCAATGGCTTGGATGGAGTCGGCGTCTTCTGTCTGGCCCCACCAAGTCTGGCCGATCCCCCATCCGCCGAAACCGATTTCGGAAACGCGTTTTCCCGTTTTCCCCAACTCCCGAACGTTCATGAAGGCTCCTTCTCCCACTGAGGCATCACCCCAAAAACCAAGGTCTCGTCCCGGAAGCCGTTAATAAAACCAAGGCGCTCGTTAACGGGATCAGCAGGTTGTCGTTGATGGGGAGGGGAAGGCCTTCGGCGATCGCCGCGGCCGCCGCGCCCCAGAAAACGCAGGCCCATCCATAGTCAGGCCCCAAAATAAAAACACCGACCCCCAGGCAGACGAAAAGACAGGCCAAGCTTCCGCTGACTCGTTTTGGCGAATGCGGCCAATGGGGGCCGCCGATTCTCTTCCCGGCCAAACTGGCCGCGGCGTCTCCCAAAATCAAATAGAGGAGCGTCGCCACCGCCATCCGGGTCCCGGGAAGGAGAAGCGACGTCCCGAGCACCCCGATAATCATCCAAGGCACGCCTGAAAACGTAAATTGTTCTTCTCGGCGGAGCACCGCTCCCAGGTGAGCCTGAAACCACGCGTTCACGGAGGGGATTTTAATTCGAAGAACTTCCATCGCGACATCCGTCAAAAGGAGAGCGAGAAGCCATTTGATGAAAAGGAGTCTTGGAAGAAAAACGATTCCCGCCACATACGCGAAGGCGAGGAGATGAAACGTTTTTCGCCGAAGCTCGGACCACAATGACTCGGATGAACTATCGTTTAGAATAGAGCCCCCGCCGCCTGGATCAATTAACCAGCGCCTTCAGTTGATCCCCGATCTGCGTCCGCCCCACCTCTTGTTCATGCCGCTCCAGCTCACGGCGAACGTCGTCTTTGGCGATGGTTTTTGAGTTGATGAAGTATTTCATTTGTTCGAGATTGTAAGGCCAGATGAATCGGGCCTCGTATTTGTCGATCACCGCTTTATTCTCCGGCGTTCGGCGCACGAACACGAGAGCGGCGTCGTCCCAAAAAACAAGAGCCCATTTGGAGCGGGGAAACGCCGCGTTTAAAAGAGAAAAATGGAAACCCGGATTGTTATAGACGAAACGCACAAAAACCAGGGGATAGTCCATGATGGCATATGAAACGCGCCGTTTATCGAGAGTGGCCGTCCACCGGCTGTTCCGAATCCCTCTGGACAATTCAGTATTCAACGCGGCCTGTTCTTTCGCCAACGAGTGAAAAATATAACGTCCGTCCTGGAACACCTTGCGCTGGGGCCCGAGGTCCCACTCAATATAGCCCCCGTAATGATAGGCATTAAACATGAGGCCCTGAAGATTGTTGTCGCGGACAAACCGGCAGGCGCCGGCCGGCACCTTATCGGGGACGACGATGCCTTTCGGAAACGAAATTTTAAATAACGCCGCGTGCGCGTTGAGAGGGAGAAGGCAGAGAAACCACCCCAACAAGGCAAGGGTGCCGTTGGTTTTCCATCGCGCGAGGAGCGCCGCCCCTTTCGTCGCGCCCTCGGACGCCGAGGGGCTCAAGTCCGTCCATCGTTGAATCAGAACGGCCAAGAAAGGAAGACCGACAAAAGCGAACAAAGCGGTGTTTCGATAATACGATCCGCCCCAGGCCGCGAACACGACCAGGGGAATCGCCCAAAATTTTATTTCTTTCATCCGGCCCAACAGACCCCAGACCAAAAGAAGGCTGCTGAGGATAAAGAGGAACCAGAATACGGGGAGGTCTTTCACGCCCGGCGAAATCCATTCCTGGATAAAGGAGTCGCCTTTCAGTTGAAGCAAATGCTCCATTAAAAAACCGTAGATCTTGGGGCCGTAGGGATTCACGAGACTGGCCCCTAAAACGAGCACCAGGGACCGGTCCATCATGCCAAGGTATTCCTGCCGCTCCTGAGCCCACCGGGCGCCCAAATTAAAAAGAACCACCAGCGCGAGGCCATAAATAAAACCCCCGTGGAGATTGCACCAGAGAATCATCAAAGAGAAGAAGATCCACGGATAAACCCGTAATGAAGAAGACGTCGCGGCCCGCGCGCGCAGAATCAGCGCCATAAAAACCGGCATGAAGATCAACGTCGCCAATTCAACCCGTTCCAATAGTCGAGGTTGAAGCACTTTAAAGCCAATCCAAGCCAAGAGCAGAAGCCACGGACCGCGCGCGCCGGCCTTACGAATCGAATAAATGAGAAGCGCGAGCGCCAAAAGACAAAAGAAGATTTTTCCCCAATAAATGGCGGAAATCCCAAATCCGCGAACAGCCCCATAAAGAAATATCTCGCTCAACCATTCAAAATTGATCCAGGGGGTTCCGTAAAGCGTGTGAGAAAAGACTTCCTGCTGGAGAATCGCTTTGTTTTCAGCCATCCAGCGCCCGGCGGACAAGTGCCACCACAAATCGGGGTCGTACAAACCGACCATCAACGACCGCACAAAGACGGCGAAGCTGGCCGCCCAAAGCAGGGAGGGGAATACCATTTTTAACGCTTTTATTTTTTTCATGGGCGAAGACCGGACCGTGTCAAATGATGCTGAAACACGCGTTTAAACTATCAAATATTGAGCCATTCGCCATTTCTTAACCCGGCCTTAAGGCGGGCTTAACCGTTAACGCCGTAGACTTAAATTAGTCAGAAGGAGGCGCTGCCATGGACTCCATTCAAAGCTTCAAGGCAAAATTGGCCCTGCTTGAATCCATCTTGAGCAAGATGAATTCAGCTCAAGAGCGCGTTCGTCAATTGAAGCGAAACGTCTCTGTTTTGCGCAGCCTTTTACGGAACGAAAACAACGTAAAATGTCCCTATGGCCCCATCACCCCCATCGTCCGTTTCTCGGTTCAATAACAGCGAAAAGAACTCCCGCAGAAAGACCCCCCGCCGCTTGTTATAATCAGGTGAACCAACTCTGGCCAGTCAAAGGAGCGTCGCCTTGCCTATATTGAAACGGCTTTTGTGGCTATGGCCCCTTTTGGCGCTTTCGCCGGTTTCCGCCGGCGAATCGGCGCTTGTTAATATTAAAACCATCTCGCCCGATATGGTGGTCGATCTCCGATACGCAACGCCGGACAACTTCACGGGTCAGACGCTTTATTCCTTTTCGGAATGTTATTTGTGCGGCCCCGTGGCTCGCCGCCTGGCCGCTGTTCAGAGCCGCCTGAGAAAAAACGGGCTCGGCCTTAAAATGTGGGATTGCTATCGGCCGCTCTCCGTTCAGAAAAAATTGTGGGAACTCATGCCGGACGAACGGTACGTGGCCAATCCAAAAACCGGATCCCGCCACAACCGGGGGGCTTCCGTCGATGTGACGTTGGTCGATCAGACCGGGAAAGAACTTTCGATGCCGACCGCTTTTGATGATTTTAGTCCCCGCGCTCACCAAGCGTTCAATGATCTTCCCGCGGAGATGAAGCATAACAGGGAAACGCTCCGGCGAGCGATGGAAGCGGAAGGATTTGTCTCTTTACCAACGGAATGGTGGCATTTTGACGACCCGGGGTGGAATACCTATGCTCTGCGAGACGACCCCCTGGAACCGGACCCAAACAAGGAGGAAATGGCATCGATGAAAAAACAGCTTCAGACGGACAATGTCCGCCAACTGATCCGCGTTCTCTCGAACGGATGGGACGCCCAGACGGGGCGCTTGTCTCGATTTGAAAAAAAGGACGGGGCCTGGGAAGAAGTGGGGACGGCCTTCCCCGTTTCGCTTGGAATCAAAGGAATGGCGTGGGGCGCGGGGCTCCATCCCGCGGGACAGGAAGGGCCGCAGAAAACGGAACGAGACACGGCGTCGCCGGCGGGAATCTTCAACATCGGCCACTCGTACGGTTACGCCGAAGCTCCGCCCGTCGGAGCCGCTTGGCCCTACCAACAGGTGGACGCCACCTGGCGCTGTATCGACGATCCGGCTTCTTCCTGTTACAACCAGATCCTTTCCATAAAACCCGGCACGAAGCCGGACTGGACGTCAGCGGAAAACATGAAGAGAGAGGATCATTTGTATCGGTGGGTGATTAACATCGAGCAGAATTATCCCCGCGTTATTCCAGGAGGGGGGAGCTGCCTCTTTCTTCACGTGTGGCGAAAAGAAGGTTCTCCGACGGAAGGATGCACGGCCATGGAGGAAAAAAACATCGTTGAGCTGCTAACGTGGCTCGCGGAAGCCGCGCACCCGCATCTCATTCAACTGCCGAAAGACGTTTACGAGAGCAGGAAAAACGCGTGGGGGCTCCCTTAAGGCTTACTCAAATCCTTTTGTGATTTTCTGAACGGCTTCTTCGGCCAGGCGTTTCAAGCGCCCGTCCAAATCCCCGTCGGTCAGTTTTTTGAGAGGGGAAAGCGCCCGCTCGTCTCCCATCCGGTGCAAACCCCGGACCGCGGCGATCCGCACCAAGAGAAAAGAATCATTGAGGAGTTCAATCAAACGCGCGTGAACCTCGTCGGAACCGGCTCCCATGGAGGCGAGGCAAGCCACCGCGGCCATCCGCAATCTCTGGTGATGTCCCGGCCGCGTATAGGAAACAAGAAGGGGAATCCACTCGTCACTGCGCAAGGCGGTAAACCCTTCCAGGGCCGCGATTCGAATCACGTCGTTCCATGAATCCTTTGTCAGCGCTTGCTGCAAAATTGAAACAGCCTTTGGATGATTCAGCGCCCCAATGGCTCTTAATCCCTCCGCCTCGGCGAAGTAGCTGGCTTCGCCGCGAAAACGTTTCTCGATCTCCATCACAACCTCCCGGCTTTTAAAATCCCGGAGGGCTTCGTAGAGAGCCCGTCTGACTTTTGGGTGGTCGATGACGTCCAGGCAATGAAGTAAAAGGCGGGCCGCCTCTTCCGTCCGGAGGGATCCCAACGCCCGAGCGCACTCCACCCGAACGCCCCAGAAAGCATCTTTGAGCAGCGCCCGGCGCAGGCCTTCGAACACCGCTTTCCCGCCGAGACGCGCCGCGGCGCGCGCGGCATCAATCCGTCCCAGGGGATTTTTGTCTTTGGACAATTGGGCCAGCCACTGAGTCTTGGATTTTTGAAAATCCACTTTTTTAAGCAACGCGTGATCGGGGTCAAAGAGGGTCATCGTCGGTTCGGATGGCAGCGCGAATTTGAATAGATGCGTTTTGCCGTCGATTTTAACCGGGCGGCGGACGGATCCTTGTTTGGTCAGAAAAAGGAACTCCGTCGGAAGCGTAAACAGGCCGACCCCGTCTCCTTGCGCATGAGACTGGACCACGCGGACGCGCATTTCTTTTTTCCTTCTATCCCACCACGCGCGGATGCGAAGCTCCGGGTGCCCGGCGCCGTAAATCCACTGATCAAAAAAGGAATCCATGTTGCGGCCGGTCGCTTCCTCGATGGCCTTCAGAAAATCGCCGGTTTCAACCACGCGCGCCCGGTTCCGGCGGACATACGTGTTGATGGATTTCCAGAAAAGAGAATCGCCCAATTGGTGATGAAGCATCGAGAGAACAAGCGCCCCTTTCTCATACAAATGCCGGTCAAAAAGATCGGAGGGCCGTTTGAACACCTTCGTTGAAATGGGGCGCCGATAATGTTCCTTGTCTTCGTCAAAGTACCGGTCGGCGTTCCCGCGCATCTCATAGAGATATTCGTCTTGGCCGCGGTTGTGTTGTTTGTAGAGCGCTTCAAAATACGTGGCGAAACTCTCATTGAGCCACGCGTGGGACCAGTCCTTGCAGGTGAGGTAGTCTCCGAACCATTGGTGCGCCAATTCATGGGCGACCAGTTCATCGCTCGTCGTATCCAGGCTCGCGCGCGCGTCCAGGAGAGCGTACTCGGTTTGGGTGGTGGCCGAGGTGTTCTCCATCCCGCCGTAGATAAATTCCACCGCGGCGATTTGAGCGTACTTTGGATACGGATAAGGAACCCCGATGTGTTTGGAAAAGAAGGCGATCATGTCCGGCGTTTTGCCAAAGGCTCGCTTGGCGTCGGCTTCTCGTCCTTTCTCGCAATAATAGAGGACCGGCGTTTTCTTGTACCGATCCCGAATCAAGCTAAATTTTCCGATGGCCAGCGTCACGAGATACGTGGCGTGAGGAATTTTTTGAATCCAGTGAAAGGTGGAGATTTTTTGGCGGCGATTATGAGAGGAGCGGCGAAGCGCTCCGTTGGAAACGGCGGTAAACCCGAAGGGAACCGTCGCGATCAGTTCCGTCGTGGTCCGCTCATGCGGAGCGTCGTGACACGGGAACCAATACCGCGCGTATTCGTCTTCTCCTTGCGTCCACATCTGGGTGGGGCGTTGGGGATAGAATCGATCCGGCTTAATAAACGTGGCACCCATCTTAGGCTTCGTGACGCGGTAACGGATCGAGATAAGGACTTCTGTGCCGGAGGCCACCGCTGTTTTTGAGGTGACCGTCAGTTTTCCTTTCTCATAGTGGAAGGGTGTTTTCTTCCCGTTCCATCTGACGTCTCGAATGTCGAAGTGGACGGCGTCAAAGACCATCGTCCGGCAATGGTCGGCGATGGCGCGCAGGGTCGTTTCGCATACGCCGTCGATCGTCTCGCGAGCCATGTCAATTCGAAGGTCCAGCTTAATGTGTTCCGTGTCGAACGTTCGATCCGGCGAATAAACAGCTTTGGCCCCTTTAAGAGCAAATCGTGAATCCCATGCGCCGGCGGACCCGGCACAGCAACCGATCTCGTTATTGGATTCCAAAGAAGCCTCCTTTAATCCAACGAATGACCTAAGACATGATTTAAGCAATTCGAGTGTCCCGAATCTATGGGAAGGCGAGCGATAAGATTAGAGCTGGGTGGAGCGGCGTTGGCGGCGGTCTTTCTGTTTTCGAATTTTTTTCCACTCTTTGATTCGAGGGGACGTTCCGGGCGAGAGGATTATCTCAATCTGGTCCATCAATTCCCGCAACGCCAAAAACCGGTTCACGTTTCTCTGCCGTTCCCGCTGGACCCGAACCAAAAGCTGGAGGGGTTCATAGGTGAGGATGACGACGTTGGATGTTTTATTGATCTTCTGGCCGCCAGGACCCCCGCCACGCGCGAACTGTTCCTGAATTTTTTTAATGTCGACATTCAAACGGGCGATTTTCGCGAGAAGGGCCTCGACTTTGGAAGGAGAAACGGAAAACAATTCGTTCAGGTTCATGTAAGAAAAAGACTACGTCTTTCTTAGGCGGGGGAGGAAGCGGAATCGATGGCCAACGCGGCGGAGGTGCGAGTCGATGATTCGCTCTTGAGAGCGTCCATTTCCATTGACTCCAACTTGGCTCTCAAGCCCGGATCCAACCGCGACCATTCTTTTACATACAAACCGTACAGGATCTCGCCTTCGGCGGGACGTTTCCAGACCACTTCGCATAAACAAACCGAATCTCGATGCTGGTAATAAGCAATCACGCTGATGAGAGATCCGACGTTCACGTTGTAGTGGGATTTAAGGCGCATGCCATGCTTTGACAAGTCCAAGGCATTGGCGGGAACAACGGATTCCCACTGACCGATAGTGGGATCGTCGCCCATGTTGAGAACATCAACAGGGAAATTGCCTTCGAACCGTGGGTATTGTCTTCGGTCTTTCGGGTCCACGCCACGCCCCCCCCATCGAACGACTTGCGCATTAAAAGATACGAACCCATTCTAATCCGAACTCATGACATCCGTATGACAAAATTACTCTATTGTGATGACAAAAGACTACGGAGGCATGGCAATTTGAAATTTGCCTCCATAAATAGAGGTGAATTTAGGAGAGAGCGATGGGCGATTTCTTCAAAAAAACGCGTTTTGGAACGCTATTTTTCGCCGGTCTTGGCTTCTTCGATTTCAGCAATAACCGACGCCACCGCGGCCACCTTATCTCCGGGTTCAAGGCGAACCAGGCGGACCCCTTGTGTATTTCGGGAAATAATGGAAAGCGCTTTGCAGTGAAGACGAATAGCCATCCCTTGCTCCGTCATGATCATGACATCGTCTTCGTCTCGAACCAACCGGATTCCGATGACATCGCCGTTTCGTTCGGTGGCCTTGATGGTGATGACGCCCTTGCCGCCCCTGGATTGGCCGCGGTATTCGTCAAGATAGGTGCGTTTCCCGTACCCATTTTCGCAGGCCGAGAGAAGAGTGGTTTTCTTTTCCTCTTTGGTGTCCACAATTTCCAAACCGACCACTTGGTCGTCATCATCCAGTTTGATGCCGCGCACGCCGCCGGCGCCGCGCCCCATGGAGCGAACCTGGGTCTCCGGGAACCGAATGGCTTTGCCTGATTTTGTCGCGAGAACAATATCTTTCTTCCCGTCGATGAATTTGGCGCCGATCAGCACGTCGCCTTCAGAGAGGCTCATCGCGATAATGCCGGATTTACGAATGCTGTCGAACTCGGAAATGGAGGTCTTCTTGATCTGGCCTTTCCGCGTGCACATGGTGAGAAACCCCTCATCGCTGAAAGAGCGAAGGGCGATGGCCGCCGTCACTTTTTCATTGGGATCAATGGGGACGAAATTGACCACCGCTTTTCCGCGCGCCGTTCGGCTCGCGTCTGGAATTTCAAACACGCGAATGCCG
The DNA here is from genome assembly GCA_003140895.1 of Elusimicrobiota bacterium. Taxonomy (GTDB): domain Bacteria; phylum Elusimicrobiota; class Elusimicrobia; order F11; family F11; genus PLLH01. Next base: position 2,227 of record PLLH01000117.1, on the reverse strand, counting down.
TAAACCCGGCCGCGCGTCGTGAACAAAAGAAGATGAGCGAGCGTGCTTGTGATGAACAGGTGTTCGACAAAATCTTCTTCTTTCGTCGTCATGCCGGTGAGGCCGCGCCCGCCGCGCCCTTGGGCCCGGTAGGTGTCAGCCGGCATCCGTTTCACATAACCGGAATAAGACAACGACACGACGACCTCTTCATCCTGAATGAGGTCTTCCACGTCAAATTCTTCGACAGTGGCCTGGATTTGCGTTCGGCGCTTGTCTCCATACTGTTCTTTAATCGCGACGAGTTCTTCTTGAATGATGGCCATCACTTTTTTGGGGTCGGCCAAAATGCCTTTGAGCCGCGCGATTGTTTTAATGAGCTCTTTGTATTCCTGTTCCAGCGCCTCTCGTTCGAGGTTCGTGAGCTGGTGGAGTCGCATGTCCAAAATGGCCTGAGCCTGGATTTGCGAAAGCTCAAACTTAGCCATTAATTTCTCTCTGGCCACAGCGGAATCTTTGGAGCCCCGAATGATCTTGACCACTTCATCCATGTGATCAATGGCGATTCGAAGTCCTTCCAAAATATGCGCGCGGGCTTCGGCCTTCGCCAACTCATAGCGAGTTCGCCGAGTGATGACGACCTGCCGGTGCGCCAGATAATGATCCAAACAATCTCGGAGCGGGAGCACTTTCGGTTTCCCGTTCGCGAGAGCCAACATGATCACGCCGAAGGACGTCTCCAGCTGGGTCATGTTGTAAAGCTGATTGAGAACAATCTGCGCGTTTCCTTCGCGCTTGATTTCAATCACCATGCGGATGCCGTCGCGGTCGGATTCGTCCCGGAGGTCGGAGATTTCGGTGATTCTCTTGTCGCGCACGAGCGTGGCGATGTTTTCCATGAGCAAGGACTTATTCACTTGGTAGGGAAGCTCGTTCACGATAATGGCTTGGCGTCCGCCCCTGATTTCCTCGATGTCGGTCTTCGCGCGTACGCGGATGGAGCCCCGGCCCCTTTCAAAATAATCTTTGATCCCTTGCTTGCCGAGAATAATGCCGCCCGTCGGGAAATCGGGCCCTTTCACATATTTTGAGAGCCCTTTGGCGTCGAGCGTCGGATCCTCGATAACGGCCATGGCCGCGTCGCAGATCTCCGTCAGATTGTGTGGAGGGATGTTCGTCGCCATGCCGACCGCAATTCCGGAAGAACCATTTACGAGCAAATTGGGAAGCTTGGCCGGAAGAATCGATGGCTCCATCAAAGAGCCGTCGTAGTTCGGCGTGAAATCGACGGTTTCTTTGTCGATGTCCTCGATCATTTCATGGGAAATTTTGGAGAGGCGGACCTCGGTGTATCGCATGGCGGCGGCAGAGTCCCCGTCCACGGAACCGAAGTTCCCTTGTCCATCGATCAGCGGATAGCGGAGCGAAAAATCTTGAACCATCCGGACGAGCGCTTCATAAACGGAGGAATCGCCATGGGGATGATATTTACCCAACACGTCTCCGACCACGCGGGCGGATTTGCGGAACGGCTTGTTATGAGCCAAGCCCATTTCGTCCATCGTGTAGAGAATTCGGCGGTGAACAGGTTTCAACCCGTCCCGGACGTCCGGAATCGCCCGCCCGACGATCACGCTCATGGCGTAATCGAGGTAGGACTTCTTCATTTCCGATTCGATATCAACCGGGGTGGTGATTGACTTGTCTAGTTCGTCGGCCACTTAGAATCTCCGTGTTTGGTGAGTAGTGATTGATCTCTCTTGCCGCCGCGCCTACGCTTTGGCTTTGGCCCGCTCCAGCACGTATGTCTTCACTGTTTCGAACGCCGTGGCGTTGTTCGAAAAGCGCTGCGGGCCGAAATGCGTTTCCAGTTCGTTGAGCAGCGCTTCGCACTCGGCTTCCGGGGCGCATTCGAACGCTACGCCTTGCTCGTTGTTCGGCGTTTCGGTGGTCGTCGCGCGAAAATCGGAGCAGCTCATTCCGCGCAGCCCCGGCAATATCTTCCATACCAGTTGATAGTTCACCGGAGTTAGATATCCAGGTTGACGACGTCGAGGGCGTTTTCTTCGATGAATTTGCGGCGGGCTTCGACGTCTTCGCCCATGAGCGTCGAGAAAATCTCTTCGCACTCCACGGCGTCCTCCAGGCGGACTTGCAGCAGCGTGCGCTTGGCGGGGTTCATGGTGGTCTCGGCAAGCTGCTCGGCGTTCATTTCGCCCAGGCCTTTGTAGCGCTGGACGGCCAGTCC
>PLLH01000011.1 GCA_003140895.1 Elusimicrobiota bacterium | reverse complement strand
TCAAGATGCGTGTTGTTTAGAATCGTGTACGTCCAGGTGAACGGCGCCGCCCCGGCCAAGGTCGATTTCCCTTGCCACGCCTGCGACAACGACCCCCACGTGAACGCCCCTCCGTCAAACCACTTCCCCGTCTTCAAATTCTCGATCGCAATCTCAATATTGGTGACAGTCCCCGCTTCCAGCGCGGTTCCTGAAACAGTGACCAATCCCTTGATAACGGAACTCGACGGCATGACAACGAATGATTCCGGTTTATCCGTATCGTAGGTGAACGTGGAATAGGCGATCGCCGACACATTGCCCGCCTTGTCAACGGAACGGGCATGAATGGAATAATTCTTGGTTGTCGTCCACGTGAACGAAGCGGTCCATGTCACATACGCCTCCGTTGTCGTTGCCGTGAACCACTCGGACGAATTGGCGTCCAAATCGAACGTGGGGTTGTCCCGTGAGGACGCCGGGTTGTAATACTTTCCTAAATCATTCCGGAGGATTCGCAGCTCAGCCCGGTTTAAATTGGAATTGGTTGTGTCAGCGGCGGTTCCCGAGATAATCGGCAAATTGGACACGCGCGGCGTTGTGGGCGCGCCCACGGGATTTCTAATTCCCACTGAAGGCGGAACGTCATCATACGTAAACGTGAACGAAGAGATGGGCGATGAATAATTCTTCGCGACGTCTTGCGCGCGAACCTTCACAAGATAGGTGATATCATTGACCCACACCGGCATGGAACTGACCGGAAGATCCCAATGTCCGCCGTCGGTTGTGGTTGAGGTGAACGACCAGCCCAAAGACCCCGCGTCTCCGCCGGCGTCATCGTAATCAGTTTGAATAACGTTAAAGCCGTTTCCATCCCACCAATTGCCAACCCCCGAGGGATTGCGCCGAATGGCCACTTTGACGTTGTCGAGCCCTGATTTTCGGGCCGTCGCGACATCGCCGGCGGTTCCGGAGACGGACGTCAATGATTTCTCGAAGGCGGCATTCGGCCGCTGCAATACGGCCAAGGGGATGCTTGAGTCAAACGTGAAATACTGCGTTGGATAAGGGGACAAGTTCCCCGCCAAGTCATACGTTTTGACGTTCAACAGATAGTCCGTGTTATCCTGCCAATGAGCGCTGGGTTCTGGGAACGTCCACGTTGTCGTGCCGCTCACGACCAACCAAGTGGACGAATTAACCACCCAGTCGGACCCGTTCCAATATTCATTGCCTGGAGGGTCGCGCCGGACGCGGATCTCGTTTCGCGCCACTCCGGCAAACGGATGAGTCGGAGAATCAACGGCTGTCCCGCGAATAAGAGCCAACGGGTTGGCCGGCGACCGATAAACGCCGGTTCCCATGGGATCCGAGAAAACCGGGGTGCTGAAATCCGTATCGAACAAGAAAGTATGAGTGGCGCAGATGACTTCATAATTACTGGCTTTATCCGCAGCCCGAGTAAATACGTTGTACTGGCGTCCGGACACCAGTTTCGGCAGGAGCGCGGACGTGTCGTAACTCCAACTCGCGATGTTTTGATATTGAACCACGACGGACGACGTTACCGACGCATAACTGGAATTGAAAGCGCCTCCGTCCCAATAATAGGTCGTGCCGGCGAGCAAATAATCGATCGTTAAATCAACGCGGGCCACGCCCGAAAAATCATCCCCGGCCCCTCCGTTAAATGTCGTGAAGGTTCGGTACGCTTGCTGATTCGCCGGAACCGAGATGGACGACGTGGACGGAGCGTTATCAAACGAGAACGCGTTCGAAGAAATCCCCACGGTAAATGTGGTCTGTGTGTTCCCGGCCGAATCCGAGGCCCAGGCCAAAACCAAATAACGATGGCCGGACACGTATTGATCATTGATGTTCCCATCGTCATACGTCCATGTCCCCGATGACCCGCCGACAAATCCCGTCACCGTGCGAGTCGCCACGGACGACGCGAACAGCGATCCGTTCCAATACAAGTGGGGATTATTGCTGATATCAATGATCTGAAGTTTGACTTCGTCGATCGCGCTGAAATCCATATTGGGAAGGACTTCCGTTCCGCCCGCGGTTCCGCTTAAGGACGACAAGGAATTATAACCGCTGTTATGAGGCGGCGTGATGATCCCGGCGATGGGCGGCGTGTTATCAACCCTAAATGTAACCGTGGATAGCGCCACTTGGATATTGGCCGCGGAGTCGATGGCTTGAGGCGTCAACCAATAGATGCGGCCGGACGTCCAACTCACCGGCAATTTATTATTGGCGGTTGTTAAATTCCACGTCACCGACGTCGTGTAGATATCGTCAAAATTGACGCGCACCTGTGTGGCCGACGCGACCCACCCGGCTTGCGCTTCACTCCAATACAAATCGTCCCCGCCACCCGCTGCCAGGTTGGCTCCTAAATCGCGAATGGCCACCCAAACGCTGTCGATGGCGCTTGTATCGTCTCCGGCGGTTCCTGAAACCAAGCCCAACGACTTAACCGAGTCGCCGTCAAGCGGCAACGTCACCTGCGACGTCGGAGGAACGTTATCAACGGTGAATCGGCGGATGTGGCGCGCTTCGACATTCCCCAAATTATCCTCGGACCACGTCTCCAGGAAATATCGATAACCGGAATCCCAGGTGGGGGCGGCCGTTGAGAAATTAATCCCGGCGTCATGATTCATCGTAAAGATAGTCTCGGGGGCCTGGTTGAACGCCCCGGGGTAATTGCCATCCCAATATTTATCTCCTGCGTCCGGGGCATTGTTTTTGTTGTCGTCTCGCCGCAGGGTGAATTTAAACTTGGCATTGTCCAATCCCACGTTGACGAGAGGCGGAAGCGGCATATCTTGGGCCGTCCCCGAAAGATTCAACAACGCATTGGTCGTTCCGTTGTACCCGATGCCTTCAGCAGGGCGCGTGATGTAGGTTACCGGAGCTGATGAGTCGAATATAAATTGAGAGAGAGACGCCTGAGGCGAAATGTTATTTAGCGCGTCATACGCGTTCGCCCGGATCAGATACGTGTGGCCGTCCTGCCAGATGCTGTCCGGGTTATCATAGACCCATGTGACCTGGCCCTGGTCCGAATAATTAACCGTGACCGTCGCTGACACCAGGCTGAAGGTGGAAACGCCATCCCAATATCGATCCGCGTTATTTCCGGCGCCGCCAATCACTTGATCATTCCCCAGATCGATAATCTGGAGAGCAACGTGATCCAAGCCAACGCGCTTATCCGTGATCGGATAGTCACGGGCCGTTCCTGAAATTTCCGTCAATGTTTTTAAGGTCGCGTTATTGCTTGGCTTCTGAATGACTACAACCGGGCCGGAGGAGTCAAATACGAACACCTCGGATGAAATGACCACTTGATTATTATTCACCTGATCCGTGGCGGATGATTTCACGACATAGGTATGACCTTGAGTCAGTTGCGCATTAAACCCACCAGGCGAATAAGACCATGTGCCGGATGATGTCCCTACAAAAGACGCCGGGAAGAACGAAGTCACTTCCTGAATGGAAGCGAAAGAACCCGCTCCATTCCAATATTTATTGGCCGTATCGTCCCTGACAGATACCACGACACCGTTGGAAGCGATGCCGGAATTAAGATTTCGCCCGGCCGGCAACATCGTAAAGTCATCCGCGATACCCGAAAGAGTCGGGAGCGAGGAATAATAGGCCTCGTTGTTATAGAGAACGCCGCCGGATTTCGGCTTTGTCACATAGGTGACAGGCGGCGTGTTGTCGAACGTGAACGTCGACGATCCACCCTGGAAATCCGTTTCCACGTTGCCGGCCGAGTCGGTGGCTTCGCTCGTAATATAATAGGAAGCTCCCGAGAGAAGATTTCCATCGCCAAGACTGGTGGTAGAATAACTCCAATTGGGCGTCGACAAACTCACCCCTGTGACAAATGAAGGTATCAAGCTCGAATCGGTGAAGTCTTTATTGATTCCGTTCCACCACAAACCCGTGTTTATGTTCTTGATGGCCACTCGCATTCCCGCAACCGGGGATCCTGTATCTCCGGCCGTTCCCTGGATGCCGCTTCCCAAAGTTCGGATCACGGTTCCAGCCGAAGGTGACGTCACATAAGAGTTGGGAAGATTGGTGTCGTAAGTGAACGTTGAGTAATAAACGCTGGAAATATTTCCGGCTGCATCGAAAACGCGCATTGAAATTCCGTATGAAATACCGGAGACCCATGTCGGCGTCGAGCCGCTGAAATACCAGCTGGTCCAATTATTGGTTGAGCTTGCGTTAAACCAAGCCGTGTTATCGTTTAACGTCCCATCCCAGTTCGCTCCTCCCGCCGCATTCGGATTCCACCAGATGGTTCCGGGAATATGCCGGATTCGCAGCTGCACGAGACTCACGCTGCCCGCGCGAGGGCCGCCGCTCGTGTCAGCGCATGTCCCGGCAACGGTTGAGAGACTGTTTTGATAATTATCCCCGCCTGAATCCTTCGGTTGAGAAATAAACCCGGTTGGGTTGACCGGATCATAAATGAATGTAGAGACAACAACCGCGCTGACGTTATCGGCGGCGTCCGTGGCTCGAGCGTGAAGTTCATATTCATGGCCATTTTGCCAGGCCGGAATTTCGTCCGAGCCAAAGGGATAAGACCACGGGGCGCTGGCGCTCGCCACCGAAAGCGTGCTGGACGTGAGCCGGAAAAGAGCTCCCGCCTGATTGAACCCCGCGACGTTTGTGCCCGAATACCACTTGTTCGCGTCTCCGTCGTCGGCGTCATAAAGAGCGACCTCAATTTTACTGAGGCCCGCTCGAGGGTCGGCCAATCCATCCTGAGCCGTTCCGGACAGAACATTCAGCGTCCCCGCTTTTTGATAAAGCTGGTAGGGAACTAGAATGGAGCTGACGACAGGAGCCGTGGAATCATAGGTGAAGTCAACGGCGGTCGTCGTGGACACGTTGCCGGAGCGGTCGGTGGCGCGAACCCTCAATCGATACGTTATATTGAGGGGCCATATCGGCGAAGAATAGGACCAGTTGTTGTAAGGCGTATTCACGACCACCCAGCTTGAACCCGCTTGATTGAAGGCGGTTCCACCCCAATAGAAACCATCCTTCAAATTTTGCAGCTCAAGCTCCAGCGTCTGGACGCCGGAATGGGAATCCGCCGCCTGCCCCGTCAGATTATTCAAGGGCTTAAGCGGACCATAAGCCCCGTTATTCACCGGAGCTGAAATCGTCAATGTCTCAGGCGGAGTGTTGTCGAACAGGAACGAATAGGTTCCAGGCACGCCGCCCACCTGGGTATTGGCCTGAGGAACCGCCGCGTCCGTGCCGTAAATCTTAATCGTGTAAGTGGACCCGCTCGTCAAATTCGCCGTCGTCACGAACGTGGACGTATACACCTGAACCCCGGAAGCGCCGGCCAAGGTTCGTGTATCCATGAACACTTCAGAAGACGACGTGAATCCGGACCCCGTGAAATAGGTTGTGGTTTGATCCTGCATGGAAAATTTGATGTTTCCGAATCCAGCTAAATTGGCATCGGCCGTTCCGGAGATGGCCGTGAGAGCTCGGATCGGCGACGTATTGGGAAGCGTGACGCCGGACGTCGGAGGCGTCGTATCAATAATCACGTTGAACGAAACGACTTCGGCCCCCAGATTCGGCGTCGGATACGCCTTGTCACGAGCGCGCGCCTTGATGGTATACGACCGATCCGACACCCACCCATTCATGACGGACGGCGGATCCATCTTTAAATTGTCCAAGGCGTTGTATGACCATGTTCCCGACGACGCTCCTTGAGCCGAAAAACTGTCCACGGTCTTCCACGCGGCACTCTCCGGAATAGCGTTGGTAAAGTTAGCGCCATTCCAATAATAGGTCGTTGGACCCACTGTGTAATACACAAGGGCATCGACGTTTCCAACACCACTAACTCCCGAGTTATTGGGATAATCAGCTGCAGTATTATCATCGACAGCACCATTAATGGCCAAGAGTTGACGACGAGCCGTGTTGGACGCCGGCAGCGTGATGGCGATCGATGGAGCTTTGTTGTCCACGGTGAAGCTCAACGATGAAACCCCGACCACATAAAGCGCGTTCTGATTGAGAGCTTTATCTATCGCCATCACCCATAACGAGAATGATTCCCGGTTATAAATAGGAAGAGTGAAGTCCGGCATCGGAGTGAATGTCCATGAACTGGAATAAATGGTTGCCGAACTAAAGCACGGAGTGGGACCCGCCTGCCAATCGGTTCCATTCCAATAGGAACCGCTGCTATTGTTCCGCTTAAGGGACACCTGAATATCGTTAACCTGATTAAATCCGGGAAGGCTGCTGTTCTGGCCGGCCCCCAACACATCCGAAATATTTCCGGAAGCGATGGAGACTGATGAGCGGACAGCCCCATTTGAAACAGACGTGATCGTCGCCGTGGGCATCGAAATATCATAGATGCTATCGAACGAATGTTCGGCTTCCGAATTGCCGTCAAACACGTTGTTCGTGTTATAGGACGCGTCCTGAGCCTGAACATATATTTTGTATTTATAACCATCGGTGAACATCGTTGAGTAGGCCACGGTATAAACCCAGTCCCACACATTGGGAGAGTTGTACGTGACCGGGACGCCCAAATACGGCCGGACCGCCGTCCAGGTGGAACCGTTCCAATAAAAATTGTCGGCGAGGCTCGTATCCGGTTTAAAGGTGCGCTGAATGTCCATCTTTACGTTGCTCACTCCAGCCTGACCCGCCTGATCGCTGGCGGTCCCGGCGATCCGGAAGAAACTGCTCGTAAACGCCGTAACGGGCTGAGTGATGACCGAGGCCGGCGCCTGCGTGTCATAACTGAAGTTCACGGCCACTTGGGTCCCAATGATTTGCGCGGAGTTTTTGCCTTGGGCCCGAATGGTGTAGCTCGACGCGTGCGTGAACCAATCGCCGGAGGTCGGCACCGTTGAATTCCACGTCCAGTTGTTCACCGCCAGAATGTTCGCCGATGTGTACGTGGCGGAGCTCACCCACGACTGTGACACGGAACTCCAATATTTATTGATCGGATCGCTGTTCCGTTCGATCTGAATCTGGACTTCGATCGTGTCCGCGTTGGCCGTTCCGGCGATTTCCGTCAGATTCTCCCGGAACGCTTTGTTGGCGGTCGGCTTCGTAATGCCCACGGCGGCCGGAGGCGGCAGGAACGTGAACGAAAAAGTACTCGGATAGAGTTCCGTGGTTTGATTGTTTCCGGCCTTATCCACCGCTCGAGCGTACACATAGTATTCGACCTGATTTTCCCAGAGATTCACCTGATTGGTTGTTTTATACCAATCTCCCGTGGCCGGGTTATATGAATCGGCAGGGTTCCACACCTTGCTGCCAGAGGGAATCCACGTTTGATCGGAGAAATGGTACCAGTTAAAATCAGCGCTCCTGCGCTGGATCGCAATTTCTACGTTCGACAACGATTTAGATCCATACGTCGTGTCCACGGCGGTTCCGGAAATAACCGGCAGGGCCGACACGATCAGCGTATTCGGTTTTAAAATTGTGGCCGTCCCGGGCTGAACGTCGTAGGTCGCCGTGTAGACGTGGAACGTCTCCGTGTTGGATGAATTATCAATGGATTGAATGTAGAACTGGAACCATCGGCCATCCGCTCCTGTCCCATGGCTCCAATCCGTCGGGATCGCCGACAAGCTCCAGGACGATGAATACACCTGGGCCGGCGTCGAGACCTGGACGCTGTCCCAGGCCTGGCCGTTCCACCACATGTTCGTCGCTTCCACGCCGTCAAATATTTTGACGTTCACTTTTTGTATGCCGGAAGCGATATTGCCCGGCGGAACCAAAGCGTCGTTCATCGTTCCAGTGAGAACCGTCAAGTTGTTGTTGAAATATCCCGATTGAACGTTGTTAATGGCGGACGTCGGCGTCGACTGATCGACGACAAAAGCGGCTTTCGTGTAGGCCTGTTCGGTATTGGACGGATTCGAATTATCGACCGCCCGTGATTCAATTTCATATCGATAACCGTTCACGAACGAGTTGATTGGATCGGAAAACGTTTTATTCCAGCTTGTTCCATTGGAGGTCGCCAACGGGAAATCCGAGGAGCCGAAGTTCCAGTCGTTTTCTGCGGCGTTAAGATACAGCCCATCCGAGCGCCGGACTCGAATGTTAACGATGCTGATTCCAGAACCCCCGGCCAAGTCGTTGGCGGTGCCGGCAACGCTGGACAATGGACTGTTCAAATAAGTCGTGGCGGATGTGGGCAGAGAATTAACCGCGGACGTGGGAGAGGAAAAGTCAATCCGGAACTGGCGGCCCGTGTTGGGAAAGTCGGGATCAGCCACGGGGTTCCCCGCCCGGTCGATGGCCTTCACATACAACCGGTAAACCGTTCGGTCATCCCAATTGGTCGGAAGCGCCGTGTAGGTCCATGTCGTTGAATAAAGCGCACTGGCATCTCGCCATGATAAAACAGAGTCATACCCAGAGAAAGTGGAACCATCCCAGAACGTCCCGGCCGGATGCCGTAACGCAATTTTCACGGTTTGAGGAGGCGGATTGAACCCATCCGACATCGTTCCGGTCACGAGCGTTAATTGACGGAAAGACGCCAACGACGCCGGCGCAACGATTCCGGCAGAAGCAGGGACATCATCATAGGTGAAAGTCGCCGCGGCAATATTGAAATTGTTGCCGGCAGAATCGGTCGGGCGAACCTGAATCTTATAAATTCGGTTGTTAAGATACGTTGGCGTCGAAGCGGAGAAGAGCCAATCTTCATTGCCGGAGTTGAAGAGTCCGTCCACCGGGGAGGCGCTAAACCAAATGGCCGGGCCGGCCACCCACGCCGTCCCGCTCCAATAAAAATCCGTAAAGGGAGCCGACGCTCCGGTCGAAATCGCCACTTCAACATTGGTGACAGCTCCGTTCGCGTCTGTCGCTCCTCCCAGAATGACCGGGAGAGACCGTTCGTATTCCTGGTTGGGATCATAAATCGTGGCCGTGGGCGACACATCATCATAGATGAAGGTCTTTCGTTCCCCTAACGTTTGCGTCTTGACGTTCCCGGCCTTGTCGGTGATACGCAACACAACCGAATACGTCTTCCCATGTTCAAGAGTGGGTCTCGTCCAGGTCCACGATATCTGACCGCCGCCCAGGTTGGTCCATGAACTTGTTGCTCGCCATACGTTCACATCACCCAAATTCGCGCTGAAACTGGTCCCGTTGTACCAACTGCCATTCCCACCGGCGCTATCGGAGGAAAGCGCGATCTCAACCTTAGACACGCCCGCCGGCACATCGACGGCCGTTCCTGTGATTTGCGTCAGAGAACTGTTCATGTACGCCGCCGGCGCCACGACCGTGCCCGTGGGCAACCCGATATCATACGTGATGGTGAGAACAGACGTGAAAGCGGACGTTGTCCCGGCCACGTCCCAGGCGCGCGCTTGAATGTCGTAGGTTTGGCCATGCACAAAATCTTCGGTCAACTGAGCCGCTGGAACAATGAACTGCCAGGTGGGCTTTCCAGAAAAATCAGCGGTCACGTAATTAAGCGAGCCGAAACTTCCGTCGCCATTGTTGGGACCATTCCAATAATTGGCCCCATTTTTGATGCTGACCTGAACGGCCTGCGCTCCTGAAAGAGCGTCCACGGCCGTCCCACTGATGGTCAATGGGCTGGTATTGTTAAAGAACGCTCCATCCACCGGCGCTTGAACGAGGACGCTGGGCGAAGCGCCATCATAGGTAAACGTCACGGATCGAACGGAATAAAATCCCTCGTCGTTGGCGGGGGTGGCGTTATCAATCGCATGGACCGTCACGTAGTAACTCGTTCCCGACGTCATGTTGGCCGTGCTGATGGACACATACGTCCATGAGCTGGCCCACAAGCTGGCAACGATAGCGGGAGGATTATTCTGATTAAACAAGGTCCCGTCGTTCCACCACTGTCCATTGCTGGGAGGTCCCAACTCCCGGATTCCAATGTTCACCGAACCGACACTTCCGATATTCGCAAGACCCGTATCCCAATAGGTCCCTGAAATGGGATCGCGGGAGGGCGTGATGTCGTTCACATATTTTCCGTTCATCGGGAAGGTCACCGAAGAAATGGGCACATTCTGGTCCATCACAAAGCTCGCCGTGGAATAATCGACGGACGTGTTCCCCGCCACGTCGACCGCTTGCACCTCCACGCGGTACCGAGAATCTGTCGTGAAGGTAAAAGTGCTGTACCAATTGGCCCAGCTATTGGAAGACATCGCGTTAAACCATGCGTTATTGGCCGAGGCATCGGGAATGTCAAAAAACCCGTTGCCGCTATCAAACCAAACGTTCCCGTCGTTGTACCGGACGCGCAACCGAATTTGGGCGATTCCAGAGGGCCCGCTGTCCACGGCCGTCCCGGCAATCGCTGATTTCCCGTTCACAAAGCCGATGGTGGAAATGCGCGGCGTTGAATCATTCTGCGGCGTGGCGTCCAGCGGATACGTGATCGCAAGCGAAGGAGCTCCGTTATCAAAGGTGAACGTTGAATCAGAAATGGTACTGATGTTATGAGACCGGTCTATGGCGCGAGTCCGAACGTAATACATTTTTCCAGACACCCACGTGGGTGTCGAGCCGGTCAAATACCATGAAGAGGTGGAAAGACCGACCGTCACGCCTTGAATGGGGCCGCCATTGGAAGTGATCCACGCCACGCTCGAATCCCATCCCGTTCCCGTCCAATATTGGGAATCTTCCTGCCGCTGAATCTGAACCTCGACGGCTTTCAAAAGGGAATTTTGATTGTCTTGCGCAAACCCCAAATCCGTCGCGGTTCCTGAAATAATGCTCAAGGATTTGACGAAGTTTGAGACCGGCGGCGGAGCCTGAAGCGTGACCGTCGGCCGGTCAATATCGAAGAAGAAATTCGCCGTGGCGTACGCCACGGTGAAATTTCCCGCGTTATCAAGCGCCCTGACGTTGACTTGATATTGCCGCCCGCTCTTCCAACCGGGAATCGTGTCAGCCGCCGGATATTGCCATGCAACCACACCGCTTCCAGACCCTTGAGCCGGCCTGAATACGTTGACCGCAAATGGATCAACAATCGAGAAAGTGTTTCCATCCCAGTAATCAGAGGAACCGCTGGTATCGCGGATTCGCAGTTGTACCTGCTGAATGCCTGTCGCAAAAGCGCCCAGATCTTGTGCCGTTCCGACCAGCGTCGTAATGGATTTCGCCGCATATCCCAAGCCACCCGCGCCTCCGTAAAACTCGCCTTCAACCGGCCTCGTTGAAACCACTGGTGGAGCGGACTTATCAAATGTGAATGTAATGGAGTCCGCAGTGGTTGTGTTCCCCGCTCGATCTTTAAGAATCAAATCGATGGCATACGTGAATTCCGGCATTTCGGCCGGCGCTGGAAGAGAGGCTCCGGATTTGGTCCATGTGATGGTTCCCGTATAAACCGTGTAGTCCGCCTGCATCGTATGGACGCTCGTATCAAACAACCGGTTCACCGAATCCCAATAATAGACAGAGCCATTTGTGTAACGCAACTGGATCAAAATACCAGAACTGCTGGAAACATCAAATCCCGCTTTGTCCGCGTTGGCTGTTCCCGTGATCGTGGTTAAATTCGAGACATTCCCCCCGTTGGATGGAACCACGATTTTTCCTTGGGGGACCGTGTTATCGACGATGAAGTTGATCGTGTTATTTGATCCAAAGACATTTTCCAAATTACCTTGGCCGGTTAAGCCGGGCGGAACGATACCCTTGTCTCGAGCGCGGGCTTTCATGACATAGAATTGATCTCCCTGGCTCGCCCAGTCGCTGGCATTGGCAAAAAGGAATTGCCAGGTTGTGCTGGATGGATACGTGTTCACCGTCGTCGCACCATTCCACGTTGGCGTATTGAAGCTGAAAGAGGACCCCGTCCAATAATAGGCATTGCTTCCGCTCAAATAATAGAGCAAAACCTCTGTGCCATAAATTCCCGAAGCTCCGACTGCAGGGCTGTCGATGGAATACCCGGTAAACGCGCTACCGCCATTGATATTCGTTGGTTTGTACGCCGTGCCTTCCGCAGGTTTCGTCACGGTCGTGGTAGGTTTTGAGGAGTCCATTCTAAACGTCAAGCTGGATTGGCCAACCGTGAAATCGGTTTGAATATTCCCGGCGTTATCGATGGCTCTGACAAGAAGAGTAAATGATTCCCCGTCACGCTCTGATTTTGTGAGTTCGGTGTTAAGAGCGGCCGAGTTGTACAACCAAGCGGACGTTCCGGTCACATCCACCCAAGTGGAAACTCCCATATTGAAGGAAGATCCCCCCCAATACAGGTTTTCAGAATTGGAATAAAGCTGGAACTGGACTTTTGAGAGATCAGATTTATATCCCGGAGCGTATTTACCACTTGGATCGGTCGCCGTTCCGGCCAGCTGCGGCAAGGTTGCAAGAACGTCGCCGTTCAATACTTGCGTCGAGATGGCCACGGGGGGTGACGTATCATAAATGACGGTAAAGTTGGCCATATTACTTTCGACTGTTTCCACGTTGCTCGCCAAGTCTTGCGCTTTGACAAAGAAGGAATAACGTCGTCCATCCCAATAATTCATGGCTGGATTCGTGCTCCAATTCACAAGAGCCTGTCCGACGGATGTTTGAAGAGCGCAGGCAATGTCCCGAACGCCGGCCACCCACGTTGATGTCGACACATCCCAATAAAGTCCGTCGTCGCGCTTTAATCGCAAAGCCATGGAAGAAATAGAAGGCTGATCCGGATTGCTGTAGTCATTCGCGGTTCCGGTAATCATCGTTAATGTATTTGTGGATGTCGCGTTGGGGCTCTGAATGGCCACAACAGGAATAGTGCTATCAATAATGAAGTCTCTCGAAGGAGGCGTGGCCTCTTGCAAACCGCTTCCTTTGGAAAATCCGACGGTCGTAACGGTGTAGGAGGCATCAGTGACACCGTAAGGATTCGTGACAGAAAAAGACCAAGAATAATCCGGCGTTCCATTGTTCGCCCCTGGAACGTTCACTGGATTGGAAGCGAATGAGGTAGACCACGTCTGTGAACTCTCGATCCACCAGGCCCCCTGTCCCTTAAGACGTTTGACCTGAACATACACGCCCGAGGTGAGTCGAAGATTGTTTCCATTCCCCGTGATGGTCAGAACGGACCCAGAGTCAGGTCGAAAATGATCCGGCCGGCTGGGCAGAATATCCGGTGGATTCGTGATCGTTGTTTGAGCCGGGGGTTCAGTGAAATAAAAACTGACGTTCGCCGCACCCGGAATTGCCTCCGTGTTTCCGGCCTTGTCCACAGCGCGAGACGTGAGTTCATACCATGTGTTGTTCTGCCACACGATACTGTGACTCACCGTATCATAAGTCCACTGCGCCGGTTGTCCCAAAGGATTGCTGATGTTGTCGGCGTTGAACCACGTCTCCCCGGTGGTTGTCCAAGAAGATCCGGTCCACCACCGGTTTGAGGTGACGTCCTTTAACCGCACCAAAACAGACGCCAATTGTCCCGGCAACACATCTTGAGCGGTTCCTGAAGCAATCGAAATGGAATTAACAGGATTGCCCGACGGGAACACCGCCGAAGAAGCGGGCGTCGTCATATCAACGGTAAAATAATTGGTCGTGAAGTTGACCTGAAGATTATTGGCCCGGTCAACAGCTTGGGCCGTGATGTAATAGGACGTATTGTTCGTGAAACTGCCGGCCGGGAGCGCCAACGTCCAGGTGCCGCTCGATCCCCCTGCGAAGGAGGCTGTATTCCAGTATTGCGTTCCGTTATCAAACGCCGGAGTGCCGTCATCTTTCCACCACTGATTATCGCTCAAACGCTGAATCGCCACGCCTATCCCATTCGCCGCGACGCCGGCTTCAAAATTCCGTGGGCTTGCGTATTGGCTGAGGTCTGATACCGTGCCGCTGACAATGGTGATCCCCTGAACAAATCCATTGTGGGCGGGCATGGTGACCGTGGCGGTTGGTTTCACGGTGTCGTAAATGAACGTAAATTCCTTGTCGGGGCTTTCTGTGTTATTGGCTTTATCAATGCCTCTCGCCATGATTTTGTAGCGATAGTTCGTTTCCCACAAGGATCCGCTGATGGCTTGGGTCCATTGATAATATTTTGTCGTGTCACCCAATAACGTCGGGGCAATGAAAAAGTCAACGGGAGTCCCGCTCCACGCCGTGGATGGGTCCGATCCTCCATTCCAATAAGTAAAAGATGAGTCGTTGCCGCGTGTGAGGCGAAGACGAAATTGAGTTCCTGGTGACGTTTGAAGTCCCGCACCGCCAGCGCTGTCGGAAATAGCTCCGGAAAGAGAAGTGAGCGGAGCGTTCACATAGGCCCCGCTGGAAGGAACCGCTAACGATGTCGTGGGCGCATTGTTGTCATACGTAAACCAGGTTCCCCCGACATTGCTGTTGATATTGGCGTCGGACACGAGCGTGGCATTGCCCGCGTTATCAGTGGCTTCGATCCAAACGTAATACGTCGTATTGGACAGGAGAGATGGCATCGTAACGGACCAGGACGAAGTAAAAATACTAACCGTTGAGCGAATAATTCCAGGCTGGAATGAATTATCCGGGGCATACCAATATCCAACCGGTGGCGGATCTGTCCGTTTTAAAATATAGCTGACGCTGGCAATTCCCGAATTTCCCGTTGCGGCGTCTGACACAGGCCCCGTGCTCTGAGCAATGCCCGCTTGATTGAAGGCGAGGCCATTTGAAGGAAGGGAAACGGAGATCGTCGGATTCTGATTATCAAACCCAATGGTGATTCCGGATCCGGCCGCCGGCGATGCGTCAGGAAATTCCTGGTTTTGAGCCGTGTCTTTGGCCATGGGAAGAATGAGATAACTTTCCCCACTCACCCAAGAGACCCCCGACGTATCATACGACCAATAGGTGGTGTTAAGAGACAGAGTCGTTGTAAACCATTGCGGATTGGTGGCCGTCGTAAAATTGGAGCCGTTCCACCAGCGGCTGTTGCTAACCTGCTTGAACGCCACTCGAACGTTCCCGGAGGCAAATCCGGAAGCATTGCTTTCTCCTTGCACGGTATCCGTGACGGTTCCTGCCACAAGCGTGAGCGCTTTTTTCCATCCAGGAGTCGGCACCGTTACGGAAGTGGTCGGTTTATCGATATCATAAGTAAATGTGCTCGTGGCCATAACAGACCAGTTCCCGGCTTTGTCCATCGACTGGGCTTGCAGGCGGTATTTCCGATCGTTGTACATCTTAAAATTGGGAATCGTCACGATCCAACTGGCGAGGGTGCCGCCGTTCATTCCGATCCACACAGGGCTGCCTGCGGCAAAGTTGGTCCCGTCATACCACGTTCCCGATGAGATATCCACCAATGAAATGGTGACGGTAGAAATTCCGGAAGCCTGCGTTCCCGGATCGGAAGAGGTTCCAGCAAAGGGAGTCGACAATTGCACGCTCGAATAGAAATTCCCCGAATAAGGGAGTGAAATGGTCACCGTCGGGATAGCCACATCCAACGTAATGGTTTTTGTTGAATATACTGAGGAATATTGCCCGGCATAGTCCAAGGCTCGGGCCACGATGGTGTAAGTGGAATCTGCCAGCATTCCACCTGGGATGTCGTAATGCCAGGCGCAGGAACTGTCTTTGACGGAAGTAAACCATGAGACCGTTGTTGTCCATGAAGAACTGGTCCAATAATAAGGAGTGGCCGTTCCCGTGGACACCTTCAACCAGACGCCGCTCAAATCGGCCAACGTGGCATCCGCCGTTCCCGTGATATTCGTTAAAAAATTGGAGGATGTGAGCGTTGGGCTCGTAATGGCCACGAGCGGGGGAGAATTGTCGACGATAAATGTGTTCGTTGTATAAACGACTTGGATGTTCCCTCCTCCTGTCCCATCCCAATCCGTCGTGTTATCCTCGGCGTAGGATTCCAACATAAACTTCCTGTGACCGCTTCCGTCCAGGACCGTAATCCAATTGGCCGCGGCAATGGAGGTAAGATAGCGCCACGTCGAGTTATCCGTCCCTTGAAAGTTATTGGAGCTTGTCGACGAAAAATCTGAGCCGTTCCAATAATAGGTCGTACTCCCGTTGAGATAAGACAGCCGGACTTTTACCGTTTTGACTCCGGATCCAATACCGTCCGACAGCGTCCCCGTAAACCGCGTGTCAGGAGCTCCGGATTGCCCGATGGCATAGGGCGTGTATCTTCCCTGGCCCGCCGCGGCACTATCGGCTGGCAAGGTGATGGTCGAGTTGGGCGCATCTTTGTCCATGGTAATGGTCACGGAAGAAGCGCCGGTTATGAATACAGTTTGATTATTTCCTGCTTTATCGATGGCTTTGCTTAAAATCGTATAGGAAAGCCCTGTTGCTATTTTGTTATCAAGATTCGCTGGCGCATAGAGATAAGACGTCGCATTGGGCGACAAAACTCCGACGGTGCTGGCAACAAGATTCCAGAGGGGCGAAGCCGAATAAACGAAGTCGCCAAAATCATGGCTCCACCAGGTGTTGTATCCGTCATTTTTCAAAATCGCGACATACACGCTTTGGTTCTGGGCGTTTGTGCTTGTCGCGTCAGCAGCGGTTCCCGTGATGCTCGGAAGCCGTCTTAAATACCCGGCGGCGGGCTTCCCGACATAGGCTGTCGGCGGTAAATTATCAAAGGTAATCCCCAACGTGGACGCATACGTCTGATAATTCCCTGCCAAGTCTTTGGCTCGGATTCGAATCAGATAACTCCCCAGATTGGTGCCAGCCTGCCAATTGACAGCCTTGGTATTGGAGTCGTATTTCCAATTGTCCCATGAGCCGTCCGACGCGTTTGTTGAACAGGCGATCCAGTTAGCGGGATCTAAGCTTGGGTCAAAAGCTCCGCTCCAACCTGGTTGACTCGGGTCCCACCATTTTGTCGTTGGACCGTTCTGCTGAATACTGATACTGACCTGATTCACGGAGCTTCCGTTATCCAACGAAGAACCTAGAAATATAGGAGCCGACGTAAAGAAGGACCCTTCCGATATATTCGTCACCGTTCCTGTCGGGGCAACGACGTCGAAGTAAAAAATCTTCGTCGAAAAATTGACTTCCCAGTTCCCGGCCAAATCGCCCCCCTTGGAATTGATGGTGTAATATTTCAGATGTTCCCAGGGATTGGGGGTTGGAAGCGTGTATGTCCACGAACTGGTCCAGACCGTCGCGCTCGTGATCCAAACATCCGCGTTGGTCCAGGTGCTCCCTTGCCAGCAATAATTGTCGCCCCGTTTAATCCTCAATAAGATCTGACTAACACCGCTGGAATTGGGGCTTGCAAGATCTGCGTCGTGCGTTCCTGAGAGGATCGGCAACGAATTTAAATAGCCTGGAGGAGATGCAAGGCTAACGGTCGTTGTGGGCGGCGTGGTATCTTTACTCCAGGCAAAGGAAAAAGGCTCGAACGGGGCCAGATTTCCGTTGGCATCGTTATAATACAAGCTGCTCCCCTCATAATTGGGAGGTTGAACGGAAGCCCATTGATTTCCATTCCATTGAAATTTAATCAGATGACCCGCGATATTATTCGCGACAATTTGGATGGTATCTGTGTAAGCATCAGGATAAGCCTTTACGACTTGGGCGGTGGCTTGGGTGTCGCAAGATCCAATCGCCACGCTCCAGTCAGCTCCCGATCTCCACCATCGGGTTCGAACCGCCGTGGTACTGGCCACGAAAACGACGGCTTGGTCTCCACTCGCCTCCCACGCCACGTCAAACCCTCTCTTATAAACGTAATCGGGAAGGAAGAAAAAGGGAGCGCTGTCGTATCCGTTCCCACGTCGCCCAGCGGCGACAGAGGCTCCCCAAGTGGTACCGCTCCATACGTTCGCGTACATCTTATTGGTGGTCGGATGAAGTCCCAAGAGTAGCCGGTTGGACGTGAGATCAGGAACCAGCCGAACGCGGGCAATAAAATTAGCGGCGCCCGTATCCGGGTTATCCCCCGTATAGATGTTCGTGTCCCACGCCGTCGCGGTGGACATCCAAAACATGTACCGGAAGGCGGAACTTGCCGTGTTTTCACCCCAAACGACCATCGCCCTCTGGGTTTTTTGCTCATAGGCCACGTCAAACGCTTCGTACCGGGGAAGATATTGGGTCGGGTAATAAACTGTGGTGGTTAAGTTAAAGGCCGCGTCGCTGTCGCCGGTGGCGCCCAACCACAACGAACCGTTCCACGTATTTCCGTTAAGACTATTTTTGTTGTCGAGATAAACCATGGTGATTTCATTCTTCGTTTGATCGGGGTTATTTTCCAACCGGACCCACCAGGCGAGGCCCGAACCCGAGGAACCGGCATTGGCGGGCGCACCCCATTGTTTTGTGGAGGGATTCCAGATGATACATTTGGGCGTGTTCTGACCCGGTACGGCGTACACCACCATACCTCGGCCTGAAGCCTGCTCATAAGCCACATCAAAAGGGCGGGTGAATGTCGTGTCCCCGGTGTAAATAGCGTGAAGCCCTGAAGCCAATGGGACTGGGATATTGGTGTTTGTCACCCACGCCCACGTATCTGTCCCTGTTTTCCGCCAAACTTCAGCGTAAAGGTTTCCACCCGCGTCCGAATACGCCATGATTTTTTCATCATTTCGCGGGCTGGCTTTGGTCACGACATACCGGATCGACTCGCCCGCGGTGACGTTTGAATTCGCTTCCACTCCGAAGTCGCCGTTGTACATTCGCAATTTGGGGATTTTTGTGTTTTCCGCAAACGCGAGAAAATTTTTATCCATGGCAAAGGGGAAATTGAAACCAGAGGGAATATTCCTCGTGAGATAAGTGGGATAATTCGCGTAGACAGTAAGAGTGGGAACGGCCGCTTTAGCATCCAAATTGGCTCCATATAAAACCGAGGATTCGTGATTCACCGTGGTGGCCGTGTTGAAGTACAACCTGCCCGTAAAGGCAATTTGAATATTATTAGTGGCCGTCGATGTCGCCTGCACAACAATACTTTCGTAGTACGTGTTGGCTGTTCCGGGGGCCGGGTCAATCGCGCCGGGGTTAATTTTCGGCGTCGTCCACCCAGAACCGTTCACCCCTTTCCAAACAAATGCGGACAAAGCAGCGGCGACGTTATTTTCAAGCGCCACGACGACAAAGGAACTGATGTTGGTGGTCCAAGCTCCGTCAAACTGCCGGCCTCCGTTGGCAACCGTACGAACAGTTGTTAACGCATTGGCGTTTTTATCACCGGCCGGGTAGGAGGTCAAGGACCCGTCCCAAATAGCCAATGTCATATTGGCGTTACTTGTGTCCCCGAAAATAAGCCCTATCCGGTTCGATGCTGCCAAGGGTTGGCTGACAGCTCTAATGATGCGGACGTTATTAGACAGAGTCGACGTATAATCTGTTCCGGGCAACCAGCTCATCCCGTTGTAATAATCATTTCGCGGAGTCGTCGAGTTGTCCGAATACCACACGCGAGCATTCCCCGTTGTATTTTCCATGGCGATGTCAAAACACGGGACGGCAGACGTGTTGGTGGCTCCCAAATAGAGCGCCGTACCCCAGCCAGCTCCCGTCCAGGCCATCGCATAAATACGCGGATCGATGGTCTCGACCACAACAGCCATCTGGGTGGACCGAGCCACGGTGGGGAACGTTTCGCAACGAACCCAACGCACGCGGGCATTGTTTCCGTTTGTACCGGTAAATCCAAAAGTGTTGGTCCCGTCGTTCCCCAATTGCCACGCGTCTCCGTCGTAATAATCCCATTTGAGTTGGGCGCCGTTCCCATAAGCTCCATTATCGGCGAAAACGATAAAAGGCAACGTTTTTCCATACGTCGTATGCGCGCTTACGGGGTCGCTGGAAAATCCAATGTCGAAGGTCCGATAGATACCGCGCCCCAAATAATTCAACTCTTCGTAGTCCGTGTAATTGATGACGTTAAAAGCGTCCGTCCATGAAGTGCCGCCGTTGGTTGAAACCTGAACCACCAATCGTCCATGGGTGTCCAACGTCCCGAGGACTTTCAGGTTCGGATTATCGGCCCAGCTCGGCGCGCTTTTTAGGACCATGTGAGTAATGGGCCCGCGGGACTGAACGTCAGAGTCGATATTGGTGTCCTTGGCGTAAATTTGATTCCCGTATGTGGTACCGGTGTAGGATTCAATCACGGGGCGGGTATCCTGGCCGGCGGACATCAAGACTCCTTCCGTGGCCGCCTGGGCGGGATGACTGCCAAATCCCCCGCAAAGCCCTAAGAACAAAGAAATAGCACCCACTCGCACACGCGCGCGCGTACTAAATATAAACTTCTTATGTTCTATGAGCCTTTGGTACATATTTCCCCTTTGCGGTTTTCACCCCGAGCCGTCGAAAACTCTTCAAACACCCAGGCCTCTGTTCACCCTTCTCAACCAACATGGTTATGGCTTTACGCAGCTCGTCTGATCATGAGCGCGCTCCAAACACCACAAACAAGTCGGTTCAGAGGGCTGGGTGCTGCAGGGGAATGCTTAGCGGAGGAGTTGTGTCGAGGAAAGTACAAAAGAGACGAGAAACTGAAAACTGCGACGCACGTCAAATCGGAGAAAAAGGAGCGACATAAGAAACAAACCCGCGAGCCCGCGCTGAAGAATAAAATCGGGCCGCCAGATTTTCTTATCCTGACACCAACTGGTGATAATGTTAACGAGCCCCTCAACATGGGACCCCATCCATCCAAACGAAATTTTCCAGGATTGTCCGACGATAAAAAGAAGCGCTCGCAAGGACGGCGTGAGATTGTTGATCAAGAGATGGTTGAGATTTTTTGTAAAGAGATTTTCCATCTCATGCCGGGCGCGAAGATCCATGATCGCCCGGTTATTTTGGTCTCTCAAATCCAAATCACTCAAGTCGAGCGCGGGAGCCGGCACGGCGATGGACGGATGGAAATCGGCGGAGGCGAATAAAGAGACGGCGGGAACCAAACAGCTTCCCCCCATCATTAACATCATGACGAGACAAAATTTCACGATTTTTTTCATGTTCTCCTAAAAAACCCGGGGCATGAAAACCACATATACTCAAATTTAACGGTATGGAGCGAATTGTCAATCGATATTCGTGTGACAAGAATATGACAGCCTTTTCCACATAAACGTAACGTTACGACGCCATTTTCTCCGCCGCCACAACGGTGTTTTTGAGCAGCATCGCCACCGTCATTCTTCCCACGCCGCCCGGAACAGGGGTGATCCAAGACGCCAGATCTTTCACATGTTCAAAATCGACGTCTCCTTTCAATCCGTTTTGAGATCTGGTGATCCCGACGTCGATGACCACCGCCCCCTTCTTGACTCCATCCTTATTAATAAAGCCGGGTTTCCCCAAAGCCGCCACCAGGATATCAGCCGACTGACACACCTTCATCAGATCCTTTGTGTACGAGTGAGCCATCGTCACGGTTGCGTTCAGGCTTGAAAGTAGTTGAGCCACAGGCTTTCCGACAAGCGTGGAACGACCAACCACAACAGCCGTCATCCCCTCAACAGGAATATTCTCAAAAAGAAGCATCTGAATAATCCCAGCGGGCGTGCAAGGGAGAGGAATCCCCGAAGCGCAAATGTCCTTCCATGATTTAAGCCGAACCAGCATCCCCTGATTAAAGGGATGAAGGCCGTCCGCGTCCTTCGCCGGATCCAACTCAATGATGACTTTTTCAGGATCAATCCCTTTGGGCAGCGGCAACTGAACAATGATGCCGTGAACCTTGGGATCCCGGTTTAACTCATGAACGACTCGAATCACGTCGGCCTCGGTGGCCGTGGCCGGAAGAGGTTTATGGATGGACGAGAGGCCGTTTTCTCCGCATTGTTTTATTTTCTGCCCCACATACACATGCGAAGCGGGATCCTCTCCCACCAAAACGGTGGCCAGACCCGGCACAATCCCCTTCTTCGCCAGAACGCCGCACCGCGATTTAATATCCGCGTAAATGGACGCCGCTATTTTTACTCCATCCAAGATGTTTCCCATGTCGGCCTCCTTTAAAAAAATTAAATTCCGTTCGGGACCGCCAATCGCAGGGCGCCCTTAAGAAGAGAAAACTTCAACGACCGAATCCCGTTTTCTAAAACCGCTTCGCCGTCGACCTGAGGATATAAATCAATGTCGGACTCCACGCTCAAACGATCCATGTTGACGCAAACGGTGTCCTTGTCCGCGAGCGGAGAACCCAACCGAGCCTTGAGCAATCTTACGAAAAGATGAAGGCGGCCTCGCAACGGAACGAAAAAAGCATTTAACACGCCGTCGGCCGGGTCCACCGCGCGCTTGAAGTGAAGACCCTTGCTGAAAAAGGGAGCGTTACACACCATCCCGAGAATCGCGCGGCATGTCTCAAATTTTCGAACGCCGTTGTTTTCCCACTCGAGCTGAAGACGGGCTTCCCGAAATCCGAGAATATCCTTGATAAGATGGGCCCGCTTACGGCGGAGCGCTTCCTGTGTGCGCCCGAATCCGGCGTTGTTGACGAAAATCCGCTTCTGAGCCCCCGCCTCCATAAGGCCGAGGTCCACTTGCCTTAACGCCGCTTTCCCGTTAAAAATTTCCAGGATGACATCTCGCCAGGACCCGAGATCCATCGCTCGAGCAAAATCATTGGCGGTTCCCACGGCAACCAGCGCCACCTTTACCCGACCCAGCGCCTGTGCGGCGGCAAGAGACTGGATCACGCGGTTAAACGTTCCATCTCCTCCCCACACGGCGATCGCCTTCATTCCCTCTTCCAACGCCCACTCCACGATGGTTTCCACATGGGTGGGATGCTGCTTCCTCTCAACCCACACATGGGCTTCCGAGGGGTTCATCGAAAAAAACTTCTGGACGCTCTTTCGCTGGCTCTGGCTCGGATTCAGGATATGGAGATACTTCATTTTGATCTCTGGCGAAACCGTTTGAACGCGGTTTCGACGGTATTCCAAACATCCTCGGGCCGCTCGGATAAAACAGAATCCAATAATTCTCCTCCGTCAAAACTCCACGCCGCCACATGCGTGACGCCTTCCTTGACCGCGGCCTCGCACGCCTTGTGAATTTCCCCTTCAGCTCCGGCGGGAAGGCGCATGGCCTGAAGCCACACCTGAGACCCTTTCCCGTGCGGTTTCGCTGACTCAACCACGTAACGCGAAAAATCGGCGACGTGAAGAGCGGGATCCTGATGCCCCCGCCAACGCCAGTACGGATCGCACCCCATGATATCCAAGTCGGGCATCGCCGCGGCCTCCTGCCAGATGAGATCGTATTCCGGATGCCCCTTGAACGCGTAAAGACAAATGGCATTTTTGAGGTTCCGAGACCGGGCAAACGCCATCACGTCGTTCAGAAAATTCCTTATCGATTCCCGGCGGAAATGGCGGGCGGTTTCATTCAACTTGGCCGGGAGCGGCGATCCGTATTGCTTTTTATAGATATGCTGGCACACGTCGCACACGCACGAGTAAATGCCTTCCCACTCGGACTCAAAATCGAACGACACATGGGGTTCGTCCCAGAACAGGACCTGAGCCCCCATATCCCTCACGTTCAATATCCATTCCATCACGTACGATCGCCATTCGGGCCGGTTGAGACAGGCCGCCGGGACGACGCGCCCATCGGACATGACTTGCCAGGCGTCCCGATGCTCCAACAAAAATTTTGAAAATGATTCTCCGCCGAACACCCCTCCCAATCCCCACGGGTCCGCCCACACTTCGAGCCCCGCTTTGGCCGAGTCCGACATTATTTTCGTGATGACGGCTTTGTGATAGGTGAGGTCGGACTCGCTCACGGTGTGAACGATATAGTCGCACGATTCGGCAATCCGCTTGATATCCCGCTTCGCGTGAGAGATGAAGCGATTACCAAAATAGGAAACGCCGAAGGACGTCATAGATTGGAACGGTTACCTGTAGTTTTCAAACTGGAGGGGGAGCCCATAGTCTTTCTGCTTCAAGAGCTGCATGACTTCCTGAAGGCTGTCTTTTGATTTGGACGTCACCCGCACTTTGTCGGATTGAATGGAGGCGGTGACTTTAATCTTCGCGCTCTTAATGTCGGCAACAACCAGTTTGGCCTTGTCGGCGGCAATCCCTTGGATGAGTTTGACGACCTGGCGAACTTTTCCGCCGAGAGACGACTCCACCTTTTGATAATCGAGGGATTTGAGGTCAACGCTTCGCTTGGCCAACCGGGTTTGGAGAATATCAACGACGCTCTTGAGCTTTCCTTCGTCGTCGGAATAAAGCGTTATCTCTCCCGTTTTCTTATCGAACTCGAACCGAGACACGCTCCCCCGGAAATCGAACCGCACCGATATCTCCCGGTTCGCGGCGTTAATGGAGTCATCCACTTCCTGAAGATTCACCTTCGAAACGACATCAAACGAAAACTCATCCGCCATAATACCTCTCCTTGAAATTACCCCGCTTTCGGCATGGCTTCGTCTATCCCCTTATTGGCCAATTGATCGGCCAATTGCAAATGAGGCTCGCTCCGCAACACATGCCGGAATGACACTGAAGAAAAATTTTTCACCCGTTCTTTTACTTCCTGGTAAAACTTAATCAGTTTTTCCGACTTGATCGCGTACTGGCCGTTCAGTTGGCGAACCAAGAGCTCGCTGTCCATGACGCACTCCACGTGTCCCTGGGTGATTTCAAAGGCCCGGTCCAACGCCAGGAGAAGCGCCCGATATTCCGCCTCATTGTTCGTGCACTGGCCGATGTAGTTAAAATCCTGGACAATTTTCTGATCTTTTTCGTCGTAAATTAAAATACCGATACCGGCATGGCCCGGGTTCCCCCGTGACGCGCCGTCCGAATAGGTCGTGACCCGACGAATCCGCTGGGGAGCCGACCGGCGGCTTTTGATTTCCTCCAACAGAAAATCCTGAATCTTCTGCAGCTCATCATTGGAGGCCGATTTAAGATATGAAATGACGTCCATACAGGCCCTTTGGGTCTTTAGTCCCTGCCGTTCTCATGTTTATTCATGTCGTCAGCGGTTTTACTCAGGAGAGTCGATAGACGCTGGACGTGGGACAGCGGGATGACGACGCGCGATCTCACGCGCCCCCTCGCCTGCCCCGGGGATAAAAACGCGAAATCCAAAATGACCTCTTCATCGGACCGGTGAACCGTCGTCACATTGCTATAGACGCCGATTTCCGTCTGGGGATCCACATCAAAGGAAACGGATGTCGCGGTGGCCAACGGAACCGCTTCTTTGGAGGGCCCTTCAACGCGGACCTCCTTAAAGCTGGGCCCCCACCTCGTGTAGGTCCGCTTGCCGCGCTTAAATTGCTTTGGTTCGGTCACCGCCCCCTCCCAAACAACGAAGGCTTTTCTTTACGAAGTCCGAAATACCACTGAATGGCCTGGAGAATTCGTCCCGCCGCCCGGCCGTCCCCATAGGGATTAACGGCGTTGGCCATGCGGCGATAATACTTCTTATCCGTGAGAAGTTTGGAGACTTCGCTCACAATTTTCTTTTGGCTTGTTCCCACGAGTCGAACAGTTCCGGCGTGGACCGCCTCGGGACGCTCCGTCACATCGCGAAGCACAAGAACGGGTTTCCCGAGAGACGGCGCCTCTTCCTGAAGGCCTCCCGAATCCGTCACGACCAAGGTACTGGCATTCATCACTCGAACCAAATCGGAATAATTCACAGGCGAGAGGAGATGAATATTGGGCCGCCTCGAAAGCCACCGATAGGCCGGTTTCTTCACATTGGGGTTGGGATGAACGGGATAGATCCAGTGAACATCGGGGAATTTGAGACTGAGTGCGCGCACGGCCCGGCACACGTCGTCGAAAGGAACTCCGAAATTTTCTCTGCGGTGAGCGGTCATGAGAATAAGACGTCTTTTCTCTTGAAGGAGTTTGGGAAGAAACGCTTTGAGCTCACGCGACTCCAGAGGCCGCGGACGCTTGACCGTCTCAAGAAGAGCGTCGATGACGGTATTCCCGGTGATAAAAATATGACCCTTCGGCAGATTCTCCCTCCGAAGATGCTGGGCGGATTCTCTCGTGGGCGCGAAATACAGCGTGGAGAGGGCGTCTGTGATCCGGCGGTTCATTTCTTCCGGGAAGGGGCGGTATTTGTCGTTGGTTCGAAGCCCGGCCTCCACGTGTCCGACGGGAATTTTCATGTAATAAGACGCCAAGGCGCCGCCCAAGGTGGTGGTGGTGTCCCCGTGAACCAAAACAAGATCTGGTTTCACCTTTTTCAACACGGGCTCAAACCGCGCGATGACCTGTGTCGTCACATCAAAAAGGGTCTGGCCGGCCTTCATGACATCCAAATCAATTTGAGATTTTAAATGGAAAATTTTCAGGACCTGATCCAGCATTTGACGGTGCTGGGCGCTCACCGCCACAATCACCTTAAGACGCGGATCTCCCTTTAGCCGTTTGACGACTGGCGCCATTTTGATGGCTTCCGGTCTCGTTCCAAAAAAGAGCAGAATTTTTTTCATTTCGTTATTTTATCGCTTCATGCCCACCATGGTAAGGCTCACAAGCGCCAACACCAACGTGACGACATAGACAAGCAACACAACCTCCCTTTGTGACCAACCGGCATCCAAGAGCCGGTGGTGTAAATGTGATCGATCCGGGGCAAATGGATTTTGTTTTTTCAAAAGCCGCCGCCCGAACGCGAGCGTCATATCCGTCACGGGAAACGCGACCAAGAGGAACGGAACGAAAAGAACGGCCATGATGGTCGTCTTAAACGTTCCGATCACGGCGATGCAACCGATCAGAAACCCCATGCTGAGCGACCCGCTGTCTCCCATAAACACGCGGGCCGGATACGTGTTGAAAACAAGAAACCCGAGGACGCCGCCCAGGAGCGACGCGGCGATAAGCCCGGCCAAACTCATTTGATGATCAAAAAGGGCCGAATGCCCCTGGACTTGAACAAGCGTCACCGCCAAAAAAGATCCGGCCACGATCGCGACGATTCCCCCCGCCAACCCGTCCAGCCCGTCGATTAAGTTAACGGCGTTGGACATGCCGACCAGCCACAACACCGTCACGATCTGCATGAGCCAGAGCGGAAAATGGGCGTAGAATTCAACTCCCGTAATCGACAGCCCATAGATCCGAACGCCATAGATCATGGCGATGTAGGCGGCGATGATCTGGAGCAAAAACTTCATTCCCGCTTTGACCGGCCGGCGGTCGTCAATCAAACCCAAAATAAACAGAAGAAGCGTGCCGGCCAGGATGCCGGCGAATTGCTCGCTCAACCGAAGCGTAAAAAGAACTTCTTTCTTATGGATGATGGCTTGCTTGAATTTAAGGAGATGTCCGAAATCGGGGAAAAAGAACCACAGGACGGAAAGGCCGAGAAAGAAACCGGAGAGAATCCCAATGCCCCCCCAACGAGGCTTGATCGACGTGTGGATCTTCCGAGGGTCCAGCGTGTCGACGGCTCCGAACCTGTGGGCCAGGCGAATGCTGACCGGCGTCAGAATAAGAGCTCCCAGAAATGAACACACCGTGCCGATCAAGTAGAGCTTAAGCACCTTCTATCGCACCACGTGTCCCGTGAGATTGAGCTTATTTCGCATGGGCCTGGTAAAGAGGGAACCTCGCGCATAACTTCTTCACCTCTTGGCGAATGCGGCCCAAGATTTTTTTGTCGCCTTTGTTCTCGAGAGCGGAGGAGATCCAGGAAGCAAGCATCTTCATTTCTTTCTGTTTCAGCCCTCGCGTCGTCACGGCCGGAGTCCCCAAACGGATACCGGAAGCGATAAACGGTTTTTGCGGATCGAATGGAATGGCGTTTTTATTGACGGTGATGCCCGCCTCGCCCAGCACGTCCTGGGCTTCCTTCCCGGTGATGTTCTTTGAACGAATATCCACCAAAAACATGTGGCAATCG
Organism: Elusimicrobiota bacterium; assembly: GCA_003140895.1. Taxonomy (GTDB): domain Bacteria; phylum Elusimicrobiota; class Elusimicrobia; order F11; family F11; genus PLLH01. Next base: position 42,868 of record PLLH01000011.1, on the reverse strand, counting down.
GTTCCGCCGGTCACGATTCGAAATCCTTTTTTCGAGAGCTCCTCCGCCAGGGTGGCCGCGTTTTCCTTCACTTGTTTCTGATACGTTTTAAACCCGGGCTTCAGCGCCTCGCCGAAGGCGACGGCTTTGGCGGCGATCACATGCATGAGAGGCCCGCCTTGTCCGCCGGGGAAAACGGCGCGGTCGATGTTGGCGGCATGGGCTTGTTTGCAGAGAATCAAGCCGCCGCGCGGCCCGCGAAGAGTTTTGTGGGTCGTCGTTGTCACCACGTCGGCATACGGAACAGGCGACGGATACAAACCAGTCACGATGAGTCCCGCGTAATGAGCCACGTCAGCCATAAGAATGGCTCCCACGCTATCGGCAATCGCCCGAAAACGGGCCCAATCAAAAACGCGCGAATAGGCCGAAGCCCCAATGCAGAGCAGTTTGGGCTTATGGGCCTTGGCCAAGGCGGCCGCCTGGTCATAATCAATCAATTCCGTCGACTCGGACACGCCGAACCCAACGACGTTGAAAAACTTCCCGGAAAAATTGAGAGGATGCCCATGCGAGAGATGCCCCCCGTGCGCCAACTGAAGCCCCATAAGGGTGTCCCCCGGCGAGAGAAACGTCATCAAAACAGCGATATTGGCCTGTGTTCCCGAATGAGGTTGGACATTGGCGTGTTCGGCGCCAAACAATTTTTTGGCTCGNNAAGTTCTCGGAGGCGATGAGCTCCAACCCGTCTTGTTGGCGGCGGACTTCCGCCTTGATGGCCTTATAAATTGGGGGGTCGGTCTTTTTGATTTGTTCGTACACGGTTATTCCTCCTCGGAAGGTTTTGGCTGTTCCTGGATTTTACTTATAATTTTTTCAAGTGCCGTTTTAATTTGAGCGAGCACGGTTTCATAAACGCGAACGGAGTGGCCATAGGGATCCGGGATTCCCTGGGATCCAAGCCCCGCGTAGGCGTTGATCACGTGCGTTTTGGCGCGGGCCTGCGGAAAACAAGAAACAAGGGCCGCTTTGTGGTGCGCCTCCATGGTTAAAATCAGATCGGCCTCGTCCACGTTCTTTTGATCCAACCGACGAGGCGCGTGCTGGACCCCATCAACCCCTTCCGCTTTCAGCGTGGCGCGCGCCTCATCCGGAAAATCAAGGTGCATCGCCGGCGATGTCCCGGCGGAACTCACATGGACATCCGCCACCCCGGCCTCCGTCGCCATTTTTCGGAAAAGATGTTCCGCCATGGGACTGCGGCAGGTATTACCGGTGCATACGAAGAGAACGTTCACTCAAGTCTCCCGTCTAATTTCATCGTCTTGACCAAATCCCGCTTCGAAATGGCTCCTTCGCGCAGAACCAAAAAGGAATCGTGCGTCACGTCCACAACCGATGATTCCCTTCCTAAGGGGCAGCGCCCTCCGTCAATAATCATGTCGACACGGCCGAAAAACGCTTTCTTAACATCGTCGAAGGTGCGGGAGGGGATCTGCCCGGAGAGATTGGCACTTGTTGAGGCGAGCGGCAAGCCCGTCACCGAGAGAATCTGCCGGATGACGCCGTGATCCGGAACGCGAACAGCGATGGTGTTTTTTCCTCGGGAGGCGGCCAGCGCCATGGGAGCGGTATTGACGACCAGCGTCAAGGGCCCCGGCCAATAGGCCTCAATCAACGGAAACGCTTTGGCCGACACATCATGGGCCACAAGAGGAAGGTGACCGGGTTTCCCGAGAAGCACCGGCAACGGTTTTGAATACGACCGGCCCTTGATCTCATAAATTCGATTGATGGCGTCCAGATGGAAGGCGTTGCAGCCGATACCATACACCGTGTCCGTCGGGAAGACAATCACGCCTCCCGCTTGAAGAAGGGCGGCGCACGCGGTCAAAGACTCCGGCGAAAGCCGTTCCCGATGCGCTTTGACAACAACGGTTTTTTTCATGTTAAGGGATGAGAGGTGAACGTCGGCGACTTTAAGTTCGGTAACCGGCGTTGATGCCGACATATTGTCCGGTGAAATCGCACGTCAGATACCGGGACTTTTTGTGCCCGAGCCCCAGATTCACGCGGATCAAAATCTCTTTGTTTTTCAGGTATCGGATGGCTTCCGCTTCAGAGAAAGGAAGCTCAACGCCGGCATGGCAGACGGGAATGTCGCCCAACCAAATTCTGATCCGGGTCGGGTCAAAATGAACGCCGGAACGCCCCATGGCGGCCAGCACGCGACCCCAATTGGGATCAGCCCCGTGACACGCCGTCTTCACCAGCGGAGAGGAGGCAATCACGGAAGCCATCTGACGCGCTGATTTTTCCGACCGCGCCCCTTCAACGTGAACTTCAACGAGTTTCGAGGCCCCTTCGCCGTCCAGGGCGATTTTCCTCGTCAGCTGATCACAGATCTGCATGAGCGCGGCCTTGAACTCATTGTAGTGGCGGCCCCGCGGGACGGTGATTTCCGGAGCTCCGGCGGCCCCGTTGGCCAGGATGGAAACGAAATCGTTTGTCGAGGTGTCGCCGTCAATACTCACGCAATTAAAGGTCCGGTCCGCCACGCTTTCAAGCGCGCGTTGCATGACGGGAGTTGTCGCCGAGGCGTCGGTCAAAATAAAAACGAGCATCGTGGCGTGGAGTTGCCCATGCGGCCCGCGAAGAACCGGATGAATCATGCCGGACCCCTTGGCGCATCCCCACATATGAACAGGAACCCCGCCCAATTTAAACGTGATTTCGGCAATCTTGGGAACGGTGTCGGTGGTCATGATGGCTTCCGCCGCGAGATGCCCTTCGTTCGTTTCGGACGACCCCAAATTTTTGATGAGGCCGCGGACACCGTGCTCATACTTCGCCATGTTGATCCGCGTCCCGATCACGCCCGTGGAGGCCACCCAGACGTCATCGGGAGACACCTTAAGTCCTTTGGCCACCCACGCGGCGGAGGTTTCGGCGTCGTTAAGGCCAGGAACCCCGGTGGCGGCGTTGGCGCTTCCGGAATTGACCACCACCGCTCGAACATGGCCTCGGTGCTGGGTGAGCTTCTTCTCAGTGAGGAGAATCGGCGCCGCTTTGGCAAGATTGCTCGTGAAGAGGGCCGCCCCTTGCGCCGGCAAGTGCGAGAAAAAAAGGGCCATGTCCTTTTTGTTTTTCTTTTTGGAAAGCCCGGCGGACAACCCCGTCGCGGAAAACCCGAGGGGCCAGCAAGACGATTTCATAAAGGCAACCCCCTTAATATCGTTCGTCGACGTAGGGAGAATCGTTGTGCGATTCGGACCGGCGATGCGAGCGGTTCACCTTGGGAGGAGTCCGATTTTTCTTCATTCGATGCTTAATTTTTTTACGGCAGCGAGGGCAGCGTTTTGGATCCGTGAACCCTTTCAATTGGAAAAAATGCTGTTCTCCTTCGTCAAAAACAAACTCCCCACTGCAGTCGATGCACCTGAGCATTCGATCCCCAGGTCCCATCGCTCCTTTTTTCGACGCAAATCCAAAAATGCGTTTGATGATCGTCAATAAACCCATAAGAAACTCCTTTCATTTGTGCGTGGATCATACAAGGCCTTCCCGTTCCGGACGGTGAAAACAGATGTTCATGTTTTGAATCGCTTGGCCTGCCGCCCCTTTGACAAGGTTGTCGATGGCGGACAAGACAATGACTCGTTTGGTCCGGGGATCGGCCGTGATCCCAATATCGCAATAGTTAGAATAAGCTACGTTTTTCGTCTGTGGCAGCTCGCCCTCAGGCAGGATTCGGACGAAGGGTTCCCCTTCGTAGGCGCGCAGATAAAGGGAGCGAATGTCCCGTAAGGAGAGGGGCTTCTTTAACGTGGCGTACAAGACAGACAAGATCCCTCGATTCATTGGTACAAGGTGGGGAGAAAACGTCACGGTGGCCGATGTCTTGGCGACTCGACGGATGATTTGTTCCATTTCCGGCTGGTGACGATGAGAAGCGATGGCGTACGCCTGGAAGTTTTCATCCACTTCGCCGAACATATAAGGAAGCGTCAATTTCTTGCCGGCTCCCGACACTCCAGACTTGGCGTCAATAATCAGGCTATGGGGGTCGATGACCCCTTTGTTCACAAGAGGCAACGCCGCGAGAAGGGCGGCCGTCGCGTAACATCCCGGATTGGCGATGAGGGAGGCTTCCGCAATCTGCGAGCGGAAATATTCCGGCAACCCGTAGACGGCTTTCTTAAGCAAAGCGGGGGCCGTGTGCGGCAACTTATACCACTTCTTATACAACTGAGCGGAAGGAAGACGAAAATCGGCGGATAAATCGATGACTTTAACGCCGGCTTTAACGAAACGCGCGTTCGGGCTGATCCCCGCCCCAGCCGGATAACAGGAAAACACAAGGTCGGAATCCTTTGCGATCAATGGGACATTCAGGGATTCAAAACGATGGGTGAGCATCCCCCGTAACGCCGGATGGACGGAATCGACAGACGACCCCGGGCTCGACTCCGACGTCAGATGCTGAATCTTGACGCCTTTGTCTTTAAGCAGAAGCCGCAACAATTCGCCGCCGGAATATCCGGTGGCGCCCAAAATAGAAACGCGAATCAAATTTTCTCTCCTCATTCGGAAGCGGGGGCAATCATGATGACCACTTCCCCTTTAACAACTTTCCCGTCCATTCGGCCCGTGACGTCCCGAGCGCTTCCGCGAATGAATTCCTCATGTATTTTTGTCAGTTCCCGTGCCACAACCACGTGTAAGTCGGGGCCGATCCCGGCAATGACGCTGAGCGTCGCGTGAACACGAAACGGCGACTCAAAGATGACAACGTTTTTACCTAATCCAAGAGCCTCTCGCAACAGGCGACCGGCCGGGCCGGCTTTCCGGGGGAGAAAACCTAAGAAAATGAACCCTTCTCCAGACAACCCCGACGCGCACAGCCCCGCCAACAAAGCGCTTGGGCCCGGGATGGGAACAACGTTTTGTCCTTTTTTTATCACTTCCTCAACCAACCGCCGGCCCGGATCCGAGATGGTGGGGGTGCCGGCATCGGTCACCAGCGCCACCGATTGCCCCATGCCAAGAACGTCGATGATGCGGCGGCATCCTTGTTCATGGGTGTGCTCGTCATATCTCATCAGCGGCTTTTGAATATTGAGATGATGGAGCAGGATGTTGGTCCGGCGCGTGTCTTCACAGGCCACCAACGACACGGTTTTCAATGTATCGATAGCCCGGAGAGTGATATCGGCCAAATGACCGATGGGAGTGGCCACAACGAAGAGAGTTCCTGACATGAGTGAAGAATATGATCTTGAGCCCCACAACGGCAAGCGGAGTCTTCTGTTTAAAACATCAACCCTTTTTTCTCCAAGGTCGCCAGAAACGCCTCCACCACTTTGGGGTCGAACTGGGTTCCCGCCCCTTTTTTAATTTCGGCGATGGCCTCATCCAGACTGAGCGCCGATCGCCATGGATGGTCGCACGTCATGGCCCCCCAGGCGTCCAGCACCGCCACGATCCGCGCCCCCAGAGGAATTTCCTCTCCCCTGAGACCCTCGGGATATCCTTGGCCGTTAAACCACTCTTGATGATAGAGAACCATGGGCCCGACGGGCGCGAGCAGTGACACGGGCGCCAGAATCCGCTGCCCGATTTCAGGATGCTTCTTGATCACTTCAAACTCCTGCGGCGTCAACCGTCCCGGTTTCTTCAACAATTGTTCATCAATGGCAATCTTCCCGATATCATGAAGCAGAGCGGCGAATTCCAAGTAATAAATAAACTCTTCCGGCAAATCGAGCTCGCGAGCGATGCCTCGTGCCAGGCGGCGGGCCGACCGGGTTTGTCCTTCCAGGGCGGCGTCGCGCGAATCGAGGGTGTCCGCCAGCGTTTGAACCAGTTCGAGATAAAATTTTTCGCGATGATGAACCATGTCGCGGTTTTCAATCGTCATGGTGAGCTGCCGGAAGAAAACGCCGACCAAATCCGAGTCTCTCTGTGAAATGGGATCCTCTCCCAGGCGGACGAAACGACAGACGCCCCATGGCTGACCGACGACAAAGAGAGGAACCAGCAAGACGCTCTCATTCTTATCGGGCGAGGGCGGCGTTAATACAGGCCCCTTGTGCCGGAAGGGAACGCCCAGCTCGCTTTCCGCCACGGCAACGCGCGACGGGGGGGCAGGTTGATTTTCCTCGGTCCCCCGGGTTATGTCCAGCTCCAACTCCTGAGACTCTTCGTGATATCTCCAGAGGCTCGCTCCATCCGCGCGAAGGAGAGCTCGCGCTTCATCCAAACAAAAGGAGCGCCAGGATTCCGAACCGTCTGAGCTGAGAACGAGGCTTTGCAAATTCGGCAGGGCTTTCGTAAAGATACTGATCTGTGAAATCTGCTGATCGAGCTTTTTTTGATTGTTTTCAAGAATTGACTTATAGGCGGTCAAATCGCGAGAGCGCACGCGAAAAAACCGCCAAAAAAGAAGGCTTAGAAGAACTCCGCCGAAGGTGATCAGAAGGATACAAGACATAAGAAATCCGCTCTAAATTTAAACTCAAAACATAACTATTGCAAGGAGTAATAAAAGCTTTAAAAACCTTGAAAGAAGAGCGGCCTGGCTTCATCCTTATAAACAGTATGGGTGCCACGCTCTCAGAAACCACATCAGCCGCCATCGGCTATTCAAGCTTATCGGACGCTTTCCAGTGCGGCCGCGAAGCGGCTCAAATGGCCAAAAGCCAACTGCGCGAAGGCCCCCTCGGCCTCGTGCTGGTCTTCGGCCCCGACAGCTTTCACTTTCAAAATTATATCGAAGGAGTTCGTCTCGTGAGCGGAGAGGACACGCTCGTTGGAATCGCCGCCCATCAACTCTTCTCGAGTGAATCCACCACCGCCAACACGCCTCTCGTCTTCATGCTGCAAAGCGGCCAAATGTGCCTCTCACTGGCCTCGGCCGAAGTCGAGCCGACGAATCTCTTGCCGAGCCTCACATCTCTTTTCACTCAATTTCGAAATCACCGCGGCACCATTCGCCAACAATTTGATCACCATGGCCTCATTCTCTTAAGCAACTCCGCCGCCACCAAAGAGCCGGAATCTTCTCTGCGCGCCGCCGCGGACGCGGGCCTCGGCGCGTGGATGGCGAGCTTGGCGCCACGAAATCAAAGCACGCCTCCCCTCCTCAGTCAGGATACCGCCATCAAACAAGGTTTTGTCGGAATCGAATGCCTGTCCCGGTCGGCCTGGGGAATCGGAGAGGTGAACATTGGCATGTTTAAAAACCACCCAAACGTGTATCAAGAAGCGACAAAATCGGCGGTGCGCAACGCTCTCTCCCATATGGAAATGGAAGCCCCCGCCTTCGGGTTTCTCCTCTTTAATTTTCCTCTCGATTCCTTAACGGCTGAGAATGAACAGGAAATCGTGGCCGCCGTCAAACCTCTTGTGGGGGAGATCCCCCTTATCGGTTTTTCAACGACATTCCAATACGTCCGGTCCGAAAACAATTGGCCCGCCAGCGTTGAGTCCAATTCCGTGGTCGCCTTGTTGGGACCCGAATAAAAGGAGAACGCCCGGTTGAAACTCGCCACCGCCCATATTGGACCGAATGAAGACCCGAAAGGCGTCGACATTATTCTCTCCTCGAACTTTTTCAACAAATCGAGGGATCCGGGACTCCTGATGGCCCCGGAAGCCATCGGACGATTAAAAAGGGAACTGACCTGGACCGTCGGAGAAACAAGGACTCTTGGTATCTTTGCGCGCCTGGGATTTTCCTGCGGCCAAACGGACGCCTTGGACCCGCATTTCAAGAACCAGCTGATTCAGTCCGTGGCAACGCTGCAAAACGCCGAGCTGGATGAAACCAACAATGAATTCATCATCGAAACAACGGACTCCTGCGAAGCCTCCGAATACCTGCGGTTCTTCCCCTCAAAAGCGAGAGCATGCCAATGCTGGCTGTTGGCCGGATACCTGACGGGATCCTTCAGTGGCCACTTAAATGAACCGATCACTTTTTTAGAAACACATTGTATCGCCAAGGGAGATTCCTCATGCCGGTTCATTGGTCGCCGCCTGGAAGATTGGACAGCGGACGATGCCGTCTCTTTCACCGAATATGATGAGGACAACATGGCGCTTGAGCTCGCCGATGTGTATGAACAGCTCAAACTCACAAAGGACCGCTACCAAAACTTGTTTGAACAAGCCAGCGTTCCCATCTTCATCGTCGATCCGGAAACCGGCCGCTACTTAGACGTCAATATCGCCGGGGAAGAGTTGACCGGATACACCCGCGAACAGCTCTCCGGCATGAACATTTTCGATATCAGCCAGGCTTCCGATCACCAACGGGTCGTTGACTCCATGAAGAAACTTCTATCGGAAGGAAACATGGAAGACCGCGAAATCGCGATGGTTCGGCGGGACGGCATGGGCCGGATGACCGCGCAGTCGTTCAAACTCATGTCCTTCGGAGGACAGGGGGTGATCCAAGTCGTGGTTCGCGACATCACGGACTTAAAAATGTCGGAGCAGAAGGAAAAAATGCTGCAGGAACAGCTTTTGCGGAGCGAGCGGCTCTCCAGCATCGGCCGTCTGGCGGCGGGCGTGGCTCACGAATTAAAAAATCCTTTGGGTGCCATTAAGAACGCGATTTACTATGTTCGGGATATACTCAAGGGAAGCGAGATATTGGAGTCCGATCCTCATCTCAAAGAAATTTTGAAACTGGTCGAGGGAGAAGTGGACAGCTCGGTGATGATCATTGGAGAACTGTTGGACTTCTCCCGCGTCGTCCATCTCGTTCCCCGGAAAACCATGATCAACGAACTATTGGAACAAATTCCAAGCTTGATCTTGTTTCCGGACACCATTGAGTTTAAACTGGACTTGGATCTCCGGCTGCCTCACGCCATGGTGGACCCGGACCGATTGAACCAGGTTTTTTGCAACATCACAAACAACGCCATACAAGCCATGGCGCAGGGAGGCACCTTGACCGTCTCGTCCCGTTTTGAAATTGCGTCGAAAAACGAAGAGGGCCCAAAATCGGAATTCATCGCGATCAGTTTCCAAGACACCGGCGTCGGTATTGAGCCAATCCATTTATCGAAAATATTTGAACCCCTCTTCACCACCAAAGCGAGAGGAACGGGGTTGGGGCTGGCGATCAGCAACAATATTATTGAAAAACACGGGGGGTCCATCGCGGTCACAAGCCAACGCGGGAAAGGATCGTGCTTTACGGTCAATCTCCCGCTAAAACCACCGGAGGAGAAGGAGGAGAATCACCATGAGCCTCAATAAAATTTTGCTGGTCGATGATAACAACGGCCAGCGCATCACGCTGGAGAGCATTCTCAAGAGATCCGGCTATTCCGTGGTGAGCGCCGATTGCGGCATGGCCGCCCTCGCGGCCGCCAAAGAGAATGACTTCGCCGCGGCCCTTTTGGATATCAAAATGCCGGATATCACCGGGATCGACGTCCTCAAAGAACTTAAATCAAAACGTCCGGAGATGACGGTGATCATGATGACCGGTTTTGCTGAAACCAACTACGCCATTGACGCGCTGAACCTTGGCGCCTCGGCGTATGTTTTGAAGCCCGCCAACATCGAGCAAATCAAATGCCTATTGAACCAGGCGATCGAACATCAACGGATTCTTGAAGAAAACAGAGCCATGTCGGCGGCTCTGCGCGAATGGAATACGACGCTTGAAGAAAAAGTGAAAGCCCGAACGGGGCAACTCGCCACGGCGCACCGTCACACGCTAACCCTTTACGAGGAACTCAAGAAAAATTTTGAGTCCACGATGGAAGTGCTGGCGATCGCCATCGACCAGAGAGATCCCCTGACCTACAGCCATTCGTTCCGCATGACCCAATACGCCCAGGAAATCGGAAAAACCATGGGGCTGGAATCGAACGACCTTGAAAAGCTGCGCTATGCCGGACTCATGCATGATTTGGGGAAAATTGAAATTGAGGAAGAGATCCTGACGAAAGAAGGATCGCTCACCTCCTCGGAATACCAGGAGATCCAAAGCCACGCCAGAGGCACCTACACCTTGCTGTCGAAATTCGTCTTCAAAGCGGGGCTGGCGGACATTCCCCTCATCGCTTCCAGCCACCACGAACGGTTTGACGGGAAAGGGTATCCGAGAGGCTTGAAAGGCGACGAAATTCCCCTTTTGGGCCGCATCCTCGCCGTCGCGGACGTCTTGGACGCCATCACCTCAAAACGCCACTATCGGACGGCCATGTCGATGGCCGACGCCCTCTCAATTATGAAAAGAGAATCCGGCGGGCAATTTGATCCCGAATGCGTCAAGGCGCTTTTTAAAATGGGGGTCAGCAATTTCGTCAGCATTCACATGGCGGACCACCTTGAAAAATGCGATCCGGAGCCGCTGATTGAGATGGATCCATTCACCTTGGACGATTTGGACGCGGCCTGCCAAACCCAGGAGCCCACGTCCGCCCAATTTTCACTGGTCCAAAATTTTTATCGTTACTACCAAGGCCCTGTTCCCACGACGTACACGGGGAAAATCACGCCGGCACCGCAGTTTTCGCCCGAACCGCCCCAACCAAACTGCTAAACTCGCCGCTCAACACCAAAACGTCGTAAAATCGTTCTCGCCTCACGCGTCGACGTCTTTGTCATAAATTCAAGGAGATAACAATGAGCATTCAACGCAGTCTCGTCTTAATTAAACCGGATGCCGTGAGGAGATCTCTCATGGGCCCGGTTTTGACCAAACTGGAAGAAACCAAACTGACGCTGATCGCAGCTCGCCTGACACGCGTCTCCCCTCAACTCGCCGCCGATCATTACGCCCAACACGTCGGGAAACCGTTTTACAACCAACTGATGGAATACATCACGGGAAAAATCCACGGCGCGCCTTACGACAAAGTCGTCGCTCTCGTCTACGAAGGAGACGACGCCATTCAAAAGATTCGGTCTTTGGCCGGAGACACCAACCCGGAGAAGGCTCAGCCCAACACGGTTCGCGGCATGTTCGGACGGATCACCACGGCGGGGCTTTTCGAGAACGTTCTTCACGCGTCGGCGACGCCGCTTGAAGCGGAACGGGAAATCAAATTATGGTTTCAACCGGACGAGATTTTGGCGGACATTTATCCAACCAAGAAGAGCGGAACAACGAGAGCGTGGGAGAGGATTCCAGCGGTTTCCGAACTGTAGGGACAACTAAACAGGGGTCAGACCCCTAACCTAATCTGACCCCTGTTTAGTTGTGCCGATGAATGTCACCGGCTCAGATGTTGCGTGGTTAGTATGTCATTTGGCAGATTAAGATCGCCTTAAGAACAGGTTAAGAAGTGATTAAGATTTTTTAGGCCTGTCGGGCCACAATCCGCCGGAAAGCCACCAAGCGTTCAAGATCCGCCAGGCTCGCTTTGACAGCGAGGGCCTCGGACGAAAGCGCTGTAAAGATGATGATCTCAACCGCCACCCGGCTAAAGGATCCATCCCGTTGCAGCTCAAGAAGGGCTTGTTCAATAAATTCAGGAATGACGGTATCCCGATGTTTGAGCAATCGGAATAAGGTGATCCGGTTGAACGTGTCTCCGAAAAGACTCTTTCCTAAATCAGCCGACTGAAGCTTTTGAAGACGGCTTGATTTCAAGAATTCCATCCCCCGCCCGGCGAATTGTTTCTCAAAGTCCTCCGCCGCGCCTTCCAGTGAACCCGTCAACAAAACCTGAATTTTGGTGGAGGCGAGAGACAAAGCGGACTCCTCAACAGCCAACAAATCATTGATTTCTCTTTCGACGGCCGATCGATCGGAACCTTTTGGAATAAACAGAGTCCTCACGCCCTTCTTCCTATCAAGGCTCCCTTCGGCGCCGGACTGGCCAACAGACAAGACCGCTTTCAATGTTGTCTCCTCCTGACCCGAACGACCCTTAAGAAGATCAAAAAGGACAAAGAACCAATCAACGACAGCCTGTTGATTAACAGCGAGTTGGCGATCCAGGGACTGCCGGTCATAACGGGCCGAGGAGGGGCTTAAGCCAAATTCCCGAACGCCCCAATCCTGTAAATCAATGATTTGATCCAACGCCATTCCAACGGCGCCGCGATCATCGGCTTGCTTGGCTTTCTCCAGCGCGCTCATCTGGGCGGTCAGAACGGAAGCCAAAGTTGACGGCGAAGAATACGCCCGTCGAACAATGATTTGATTCAGCCGTCCATGAACATAAGCGGCGGCCAGGGCGCCCAGCGCGATGAAGATCACTCCAATGGCTGGAGGCGTCAGGAGGCCCAGCCCCAAAAATGGGAGAGAGATAAGTCCGGAGCTGGCAACAAGCGACGCTTTCATAACGGTTGCCCATCCAGTGACGGGCCGAGGCCGGGTGGGATCCAGGACTCCCGTCAACCGATGCCCTGCCACAAACAGGGCGAAGACGAGAACAGCGGCGAATACAAACGGCAACAGGATTTGCAGAAAAGCCGGAGGCCCTTGAGGAGACGTCAGAGTCAACACACCCAACGAAACCAACGCCGTCACAAAACCTTCGATCCGCCCGATGTGAACCACATTGCTTGTCCACCGTTTCCAGAAACCCATGGCTCCCGCCGTGGCCATCGGAACCCCCGCGATCTTGAGAATCTGATCCAGGCAGGTCAGCGCCTCTTTGTAGTTGGCTTTGTTGTAATCTTTCGCCGCTTGTTTCCAAAGATCCTGAAGAGAAGCATTGGTCATGCGGCCCGTCACGATCTCCTTTCTCAGGTATATCAGCTCCTTCCGTATTTCGTCAAATTGAAGAATCTCTTCCATTTCATCCAAATTCTTGTTGGCCATCCGATAGGACCCTTGTTGGATGAATGTGATCGTTTGAGTCGCGAGAGCGTCCACGAGAGAGTCCGCGGAATAGCGCCGACCGCGAAGCTCCCTAGCGCGATTCGAAAGAACAACGAGTCGACGCTGAACACGGATCCCTTGAACCCAAGCGACCACGCGTCCAATCATAATGATCGCAACAACCGTGACCATGAACGGAACGAGGAAAGACCAGAGGAACCCGCCGGGAGTAAACACGATCGGAACTCCAGGCAAAATATCGAAGCGCAAAACGGCCGGAAAAGGAGCGAACACCAACCAGCCGAACAGAAATAAGTTCAGCCAAAATCCCCGGTGCATTTCAGACAGAAATCGAACCGCCCTAAGCTTCTTCGCTTTGTCGAGCGCCTTGATGGAACGAAGGAGCCCAAAATAAGAAAAGGCCGCGCCCCCCGCCGCCACGGCGAGGCCCACCAGAACGCCCCCCAAAGTCATTGGCATTGAGAACACCGTCAGCAGCGACACCGAGGCCGCCATCAGGGCTCCAAATCCAAGGGCGTGCCCCAATAATTTGGAAATCCAATCCCCCGCGCCACGCCACACCATCTTCCCCTTCTTGGCGTCTTTCACCATGGGGCCGAACGCCACCGCCACGGAAAACCAAAGCGAAAATAACATCATGAAGACGTTGGTGGCATCCAAATACTGCAACGCCCACACGTTAACGCCGATGAGAACCAGCCCCACCACAAACGTCCAGAAGAAGCTGTGGATTTCCTTCATGTTGCCGTTAAGCCCGCCGGTCGCGTCTTTCGCGGCCACGATTCTCACCAGTGCGCCTCTCAGAGTCAAAATACGCTGTTCTACTTTCCCTCGATCGGGCCCGTCAAGGAGTACCGTCTCTTTATAAATAAATCCCGTGACTTTCTTATTGCCTTTTTCAACGGTTTTGATGAACGGGAAGATGGCGCTCCACGGCCCGCCCCCTCCAGCCCCGGAGATTTTGAATTCATAGGAAACACCGCGCGCGCCCGATAACTGAGCCAACGCGTCTCGCACAACGCGAGAGGGAAACAGCATTGAATCTGAAATGCGATTCATGAACCACAACGAGGTCCCTGACCAGAACCCCATGGATCGACGGTAAGCCAACCACGAATTCAACGTGGAAATCTGGTTCAAGATGATTCCGGGAATCCACAAAAGAAGCGAAACGCCCACGAACGGGGATAGATCGTTTACGATGGCGAGAGGCATCAGAAGAATATCCAACAAGATGAGCGGGCCCAACGAATAGTGATCCAGACTGGTCGCCCGAACTTCCCGCTCAAAGAATGAAGTCGGGCCAAACTCATGGACCTGTTGGTTAATGATCGCCTCCGTGGCCTGGAATCCTCCGGCGGACCACCGCGGCGGAGCGGCTTTCCACTCGGCATACGTTTTGTTCTCGCGATCCTTTTGAGCCAACGCTTCTGATAAAGCGAATTCGGGCTCCAACCCTAATGAAACCATCGTGTACACCTGTTGGAGGACGCTCCAATAATCTTCGCTGATGCCGATGGCGTTCGGTGAAAAGGGAATCATTCCGAAATCGTTCGACGTGTTATTAACAAAGGACCGAAGAGACGCGGTTGGGTCCCCCAGCTCTTTCCAAGACTCCCACAACGCCGTGCGTTGGATGTTCATCCACCCGGTCCCGGTCTTCTCCGGTATCGCCAGCATCGCCTGCCCGTGGCCGCCTTCAATGGCGAAGGAGGTCCACCCCATATCGTCCAACACATAGGTCGTATTCCTCGAGGCGACCATGATGGCGATGTTGGGATTTTCCATCACGCGCCGGATATCTTTCTTAACAAACTGACGCACATTAAGCGCTTTGGCGTTCCGATCGGTGATGATCATGGATTTCATTTTGGGAAGCTCTTCCGGAACCATCAGAATCTCATGCATCCCGGCGGATTTCAGCCCGTACACCGTGTGGTTGTAGCAAACATAGGTTCGAACACCCGGCTTATCCCCGCGTTGAGACACGTGCGCCAAAAGAAGTCCGTGCTTGGCCCGCTGTCCGACTTCCGATCCGCTCATGACCGAAATCTTTTCGGGGGATTTCGATTGATCGTTGTGGGCGTCATATTGGTTAAACCCGTTGTACAAGACGATATGCTGGGCAATCCCTTCATCGGCGGCGGCTTCCGCCAAGTCAACAAAACTCATGGCCGTATCAATGCTGCTTCCGCCGATCGGCAAAATTTCAATGATCATCCGCTCAATCCGATATCCATATTCAACCGCCGCCTGCCGGGACGCCGGGCGCCCCTGAGCCACTTTGAGGGCCTCGGGCATCGTGGGATCCATCATCTGGCGCAGGTTCCACAACGTCGTCCCGCGCCCCTCATCGGCTTCTTCCTCTTCTTCAAACAACGCCAGAAGCCACCCTTCAACCAATTTCGACAGCGCCGGTTGATCGTTTAACACCTGTGGATCCACGGCCAACCGCTTGTCACTCAAAGCTGATTTCACGACGGATAGAACCGTTTGTCTTCCCCGTGGATTTTTGTTCAAGAGATCAATAAATGAATTCTTAAATGATCCCGCCCATTTTGTGGTGGTACGGCTCTTCATAAGCTCATCCACATAAATGTCCTGCAACAACGCCTTATTGAGGATGGTGATTTCCTGCGGCTGAGGCTCTTGGCCGTTCCCAACCATGTTAAGAACGCCATCCAACAGGCGACGCGTCTTGGTTCTCAGGCGATAAGGAGTCAAATCAATCTTACCGGCGAGATCTTTCATGTCCGTGATCTTCTTCAGTTTCTTTTCCATTTCCTGGTTATCGCTTTTGTCAAATTCGTCAACGGAAGAAAATTGGGCCAGGATCAGATGGTCAATGTCCCGCCCTTTTTCTTTTAGCGTCTTCTTTATCTTTGCCAAGTCAATCTCAGTCTTTCCAATGGAAGAATCATCAACCACGTTCTTGGAGGCCATGGTCTGCCCCCCGATATGCGCGATGGCCATCATGTAATCCTCGGGGATTTTCGCGTTGGGATTTCTCTTGGCTCCACGAGTGGGTGCCAGCGCCGAAAACCCGAATCGAACCAAGGTGTTAACGCCGTGATGAAGGAGCGGCAGACGCAAAATGAACAGCGTCCACACGAGGAGAACTCTCATCACCTCGCCGTTGGTAAATTTCTCCAGAAACCACGGAATGACCGTCGACCCCAGCGCGATGGAAGCGAACGTGAAGAGCCATGTGACGGCAAAAACCATAACGATGGCCCGGGTGGACCCGATGGGGCCCGAGGGCCGAGCGTGATAGGTCCATGCCACGCCGATGAGAGAGCGGTTCCCTCCAAAAATAGCTTTTCGAGGCAAAAGAATCCCCGCGGCCTCAACCGTCATGAGAAGTATCAACATGAAAAGGGTGAGAGTTGTAAACATCGACGCATTCCCATAGGCGGTCCAAAGATACGCGGATTCCGCGACAGCCATGAGAGGCAAGAGCGCGCGAAGGCGGCCTTGCATTGGATCGCTGACGCGGGCCGACCGGATCATCTTATATTCCGTTCTCGCGTTAATAATAACGGTAGCGGCGACGAGGCCCACGAGCGTCAACAAGAGGAGAACGGGAACGCCCGCGAAAAGGAAATCTCCCGCTCGAAACACAAGTATGCCCCACACCGCCGGGAGCAGTTTCACCAGGTGGCGCGCCAACGTGATAAACGCCCCGGGAACTTCCTCAAAACGATGATCTTTGACAAACGCTCTCATATTCTCTTCGTCAAAAACGCGGATATGCGTATCGTCACGCTCGGTTTCAGGACGAAGGGCGTCTTGATACATGGCGGCCAATGCATTTTCAAACGACCCGTTATGGAGAACCTCCGGCATCGTGCCGGCGGCCACGCGGGACAAATCGTCGATATAGGCGTTTCTTATTCTTTCCGCAAACGAGGAGAGGTAGATTTCCAGTTGACTCCAAATCTGTTGCTCAAATTTTCCGGCCATATAGGTTCTCGCCACGCCCGGGTCCGACCCTTGCCCGACTTTCATGGAAAGATATTTCGATACCGACTTCGCGAAGTCGTCCAGCCGAGTCAATCGTTGATCCGCCTCAACGTCGCCATAGGCTCTCACCTCGGCCGAAAAGGCCAGCAGGTAAATTAAAAACAAGTGGCCCAAGAAAGCGCCTTCGATATACCCATTGCTTGAAACCAACACCGGCTGACCGTCCTCGTTGAGCCGGACGTTGACATCCATCACATTTTTATTGAATCGTTCCAACGCTCTCTGCATGAGAGCATCGTCGTAGAGGGCGAAACGGCTCTCTCCTTGCTTCTTCTTCAACGCTTCTCGTTTCTGATTTTCGGCATTCCACTTCCGATAGCGCGCGAGAGCCTGCATGAGGATCAACGGAAGGATGGAGAGCATCGCCAGCAAAATGGCGCCGGAGACGGAAAAGATCCGGCTCAAACGAAATTCAGGGATCACAACGTTGTTAACCGGTTTGGCCACGCTGTCCAGCTTCTCGTTCACTTTGCCCAGCAATTCCAGATCCAAGGTTTTGACGGCGGCGGCGATTTCCGCATCTGACACGTTGACGTTGGAGATGGAAATGAGTCCCAGCTTTTCGCCGCCCACGCGGCGAAGAATCTGAATAAACCCGTTGTTGAAAATTCGGTTGTAGGCCGTGCTCCGCAATGTTTCTTCGCTCACGGCCGGAAGACGGCTGAAATCTCCGAACTGCATTTCAACCGGAACGCTGGGATCCAATGATCGCGCTTTGTAGTGCGACACGATGCGCGTTCGAGGCGTCGTGACAGACACCGGATCCTCTTCGACCACGTAGATATCATCCCCCTCTTCAAAAACGGTGAACGGGATTTTGTCTTTGGGATCAACCTGGTAGGTTCCCTTCGAATCCTTGACCAAACCGAAACTGGCCAACGGGAACCGGCCCACCTGGTCGATCACAATCAGCCGGCGGTGTTCCTGCAAAACGCCGTTGGGTGTTTTAAACCGGTACACGCGCACATAGCCCAAGAGCCGGTTGTCTCCTCCGCGCAGCTGAACGGAATACCCCTCCTTCCCTTCTTTGGACTCGTCCAGGAACGCCGTTTGACCGGACGGCCCCACTTCCACAAAAGACGTCAGAGTTGACAGTCGTTTTGACGGTTCACTTTGTCTCTCGGTAAAGTTCGTCTCCCCAGCGCCGCGGCTGGCCCGGTAAATTTGGCTGACGCGAAGAGAGGTGGGCAAGTCGTTGGACGCCGCCACTTTCAGCGTGGCGGACGGACGCAATTGGGTGATGTCGATATGATCCCGGAGATCTTTGACCCGGACAGCAAACACCTGGCCGCGGCTGGCGGCGTAAAGGGAATTGGACACCATATCCGCAGTGGCGCGAGAGCGGCCTTCCCCGTCGACAATGGTGTCTTTGTGACCCACAACGATGTCCCAAAAATGCGGTGAGCCGTTTTTGCCGTCATCTTTTGATCGAATGGTGGCGCTCTTGCCGTTCGCGTCTTCCAGGGTGAGAGAAAGGGATTCCAGCGGTTTGCCCGTCATCTGAAGGTCGTCAACATAAAAATAGATGAACCGGGTATCGTTATCGGTGAGATCGACGGGTTCGCCTTTCCCGTTGTTCGCCGCGAACGACATTTCATCAAACGCATTCACGCCGGGGTTAAGACGCATCTTCTTATAGGGAACCTCGTCCATATCCGACACGTGGAATGACACATGCTGGCGCAGCTCTCCATTTTCGGATCCTTTGTCGACCACCTCCACCACGGTCTCTCCCGACACGTCCACCCAGCGTCGCCCCGAGTAAGACACCGCGCCTTCGCGGTTTTTGCTGTTGACCCTCAACACGCGCCAATATCGCTCTGGCAGATCCGGCAAATAGGGACTGCGCATCAGGCCTTCCCTCTCCGGAACCACGTCTTCAAGAACGTTGTTCGTCCCGCGGCTGATGAGAGAAGACGGTCGGCTTGAAGAGGAAGCGGTCCCCGCCTTCATGCGTTTCTCGGGGTCATACGCGACGTTCGATTCTTCTCCGGTTTTAAGATTCACGGACACGGTGCGATGCCCCTGTTGAATGGTGTCTCTAAACTGGGACTGCACAACGCGACGCCAACGATACCCATGTTCTGGATCGAAAACGTATTTGAAGGCGTCGCGCTTATAGGTGAGGTCACCGTTCCCCGCGATCTTGTCGATATGAGACTCTTCCTGCAGGGTCAACTCGTAGAAAAGAACCCCATCCGGATCAACAATCGCGATCCGCGAAACATTCTTCTGAAGCGGGAGAGAGCACAACGCGGAGCGGGGAATCACGGTCCCCGCCTCATCCTTGAACTCATTGCCGTCTTTCATGGACCATTGGCGCGTCATTTGCCCGTTCTCATCAAAACCGATCACGCGCGCCCCTTCATCAAAATGCAACGTGGCCAGATTGAACGTATGGCCCGTGTGCCCGTTGTTAAAGCGGACGGCGAAGGTGCGGGAAAGATGGGTCACGCCGATGCGCCCGTATCCGTCTCGTCCGTAATCATAATCGTTGAAGGTGATTTTCTGAGGGATGAACGCCGTGTTGCCGTTAATACGCTGGCCGGTGTGAATTTCAACGAGATCGCCGGAGCCGCTTTTGACTTCCTGCTTATGCTCAAAGTCCTTCCCCTTCTCCCCGCGCGTCTCCCCGCGCGTATTGATGCGGTAAATAATACGCGTGTCGGGGCCGACCCCATCCACGGCAACAACCTCGGTGTATTCGAAATACGGGAGAGTGGACACGTCGCCTTTAAAGGTGGCCGGATCAATCCCTCCCTTGATTAATCCGTTCTCATCGGTGACAAACGTGTAGGCTTCATCCGCCAACCCCAGGCGCCCGTAGGTATTCGGCCCGTCGAAGGAATAAACGAAAAATGTGACATTAAGAGGCTTGCCGTCAGGACCCAGCTTATATTTCCTGACCAGCTGTCCGTTCGAATCCTTCACCTCCCACGTCAGTTCCTTTGTCTGATCCAACCACCTCTCATATTTAATTTCTTTGGTCTTGATGTACTCGTCATACGAGGTGAGGATTCTTGACCACCCCAGAGACCGCTCAGAGTCCACGTCGACAACGGATGATTTGGATGGAATATTAAGAGCCGCGTAATCCGCGTCCTCGTACTCCGAACGAATCTCCCGTAACGGCCTAAAGGGATCTTTCTCCTCCGGAACAGTGGGGTCGTAACGTCCTTCGATCGTGCGGGTTTTCCGGCCGCGGCCATCCTTCACTTCTCTCCAAACGGCTCCCAACGCGCTCATCTGCTCGTTGATGGCCCCCCCGTCTTTGGTCCGCTCCACGACATGAGACTTATCCAGATACAACTCGGGGTGCTTCGTATAATCAGAATCTGCCATCTCCGGCCGATAATGGTACGTTTGGCTTTTGGCGGGCTGTTTTCCCAAGGCCAGCGGCCCGGAAAAATTATTTTTCGTGTAGAACAGAGGGACAAACTCTCCGTTCTCATTCAAAGGTCCCGAGATTTGGCTACGGACCCGCTCCTGAGCATCGACCCGTTCCAATGACACGCCGACAAGGTTTCC
The DNA here is from genome assembly GCA_003140895.1 of Elusimicrobiota bacterium. Lineage (GTDB taxonomy): Bacteria > Elusimicrobiota > Elusimicrobia > F11 > F11 > PLLH01. Next base: position 22,515 of record PLLH01000011.1, on the reverse strand, counting down.
CTTCTCTTTGTCCGTCGGAGGAGAACGCCCCGCGTATGTTTTAAGCTCCACTTCAGTCGTCCCGTCCGGATTGGTTTCAACCACTCTCGCCAAGGTCGTTAAATAAACATGTCCGTTCGTCAGGACGGTGCCGATAGGGCGATCTTGCGTATCCAGTAAAGAAAATTGGCGCTCCCGGCCTTCTTTGCCGCACACTTTGTTGTAGTCATCAAGACGCCGGGCAAAATTCTCCGAAGCTTGTTTCAATCCATACTGAACGACGAATTGATGGCCGTCTTTCCAATAGATCCCCCGATCCACTTCCTGCAGCGCCGAAGCCAACTTAACCAATGAGGGCGCATTGGGATCGGCCGCAGGATTGGCCTTACGCTCCTGATATCGCCGGGCCAACGAACTCTTAAGTGACGCCAGCTCCGAGACTCGCTTCTGAACCTCCGCGGCCTCGGTAATAAGTTTTGTTTCTCCGCTCTTCGGATCAACGTCGTAGACAATGATGCTGTCCACGCCGGCGGCGCTCCTCGTTCGAGCGCTATTCAATTGGGCCAGCTTCTCATCTCTATTCTTTTCCGCGTCCTTTATACTTGGGAAAAGCGCCCATATGTGAATCCGCCCATCTTTCTTGCCGTCTTCTCGATAGGACACCACGTTATCCGTCTGAGCCGCCTTTAAGCTGATATCAATTTCCGCCCGTTCATTGGGCGGAGGATTGTCGTACAACCGTTTCTTTGACGACGAGATAAACGCCTTTTCAACGGCCTTCGCTGCGTCGACCGTTTCAAAATAAACGATCGGATTCAACGGGTCTTTGGGATCGATCATTTCATGAATGGCGCCGCCCCGACTCACGGCCCACGTATTTCTGACGCCGCCCTGAGTCAACGTGAATGATTTTTCATCTCGTTCCACTGCCTCTTTATAGTTTCTCATGACCGTCTTCCGCGCGCCTTCGGGTTCCGCGGCCATTTTTCCCTCGGCCATTTTGAGATATTCTTTTTTCGCTGCCCGATGGGCCTCGATCGTCTCAAGAAACGTTTTGGCATGCGAGGGATCGTTGTCGCCGACCTTCATCTGCCGGCGGATATTCAATGGTTCGCCGGCCAGCATCTGCGCCATAATCACCAACCGCTCTCCTCCCTGGACGGTTTGCGTCTTGGCGCGGTCTTCGCCGCGAATCGCCTCTTTAAACGGCGTGATCAGGACCACCCGGCTTCCATCGGCATCGATATAGGTGTCGTCCTTGGCGGATTTTTTCATTTGGTTCTCGAACCATGTTTTATCTCTGGCATTCTTGGCCGCTTGTTGCCTGAGTTGTGCCGTCCTCTCAAAATACTCCTTCTGTTCTTTGCGTGCGGCCGCATAGCGCTCTTGGCTACCCTGAAACCGCTCAATCCCCGGTGGATCCATATTTCCTTTCGATATATGCGCCCGGTTCTTGTATTTCTTGGCCCACGCTTCGGTCGTTTTGTTATAGGCGACGGTTTCCATGTTTATTTTCTTATCCAACGAGGCAAATTCCTTTTTAAGATTCTGAAGCGTTGCGCGGCGTTCTTTCACTTGTTTCGGATCTTGGTTTTTCAGGGCCAGAAGATCCATCACCTTCGTCATCTCCTCCGATATGGAACGCGCGTCGTCCTGATAGCGCTCAATGGCATCGAGTTGCTTTCCACCGGGGACGATGATTTTTCCACCGCCGGTCCGTTTCAGGTCCTCCATGTAAGCCGTCCTCTGAAGAGCGCTTATTTCTTTCCAACTCTGCGCCACGCGTTGCTCCGGAGATCCAAGAATGACGAAATGGGTTGGCGTGTCTCGAATCTGTGGTATGTAAGGAGTGGCATGCGCCGCCGGATGAATGTCATAGGAACGGGTCTCCATCGCTTCCCGGTATTTTTTAACGAGCTCCGCTTTCATCCCCGGATTCTGAATCGTCTCAATGGCCTTTTGAAGAAAGTTCAGATATCCCATCCATTCCATTTCAAAACGAGGCTCCCAATCATAGGACCAGTGCTTGCCGGAGGGGGCCGAACCGATCACGGCAGGCAGATTGTCCATTTTGTCGAATCGCGGCGCGCCACTGGGTCCGCCTCGCATGGGCATCGCTCCGCCCGGCGCGTTTTTAACCCGCCACTGCTGTTCCAATCGGACTGATTGGCCCATGAGATAGGTGATTCGTTCCCATTCGCTGCCCAAGCGAATCGCCGTGTTATCCTTGGGATCGACAACTTCAACCACGCGCACCCCTTTGGCCTGGAGATTGAGCGGTATCTGATAAAGAGGAACCACGTCTCCGTTGCTCAACCGATAGAGCAAGTCGTCCTTTTCAAGAAATTTGTGAAGAAGAAGAGGATCGGAAAACCATTCCATCACTTCTCCTTTGGCATTCACTTTATATCCCAAGCACGATTTCACCGCCCACGTTCCATCCGGCAACTGGACCGCTCCTTCTTTCTGGAAGGTCTCCGCCTCCTGGCGCCCAAATTGATTGATGAGTTCCATTTGAGAAACGAACGCTTTCGGCGCTTTCATATCAGGCTTAACGAGGACGGCGTACGGGGCTTGCCGGATGCTCCCGTACCATTGAAGCCAGGCTTCTTTAAAATGAGGAGAGGCGTTGGTAATGAGCTCCATGCCATCCCATTTGGCTTCCGACGTGAACAGGAAATGTTCGTCTCCAAGCAAGGCCGCCATGAGCGTCGGTGGAATCTTGGCCTTTTCCATCCACCTAACAGCTATCTTCATATCGGGAATCGGGATGATCCGGCCGTCATCCGATTTAACGAACATATAAACAGGAACAAGCCCGGCGTCCGGGCTCAACGTGGCTCGATTCTCAAGCGCCAAATAAAATTTCTGAGTCATTTGCTGACGGCTATTAATCGGGTTGTATCGAAGGGCCTCATCCCATGTGATGAGCTGGTCCAAGCTGTCCAGTGTCGCCATGGTGGACCAGGCGCCGATCGCTTCCGTTTTGGAAATCTGCGCGTTCTTCGCCGTCTCCTCAACCCGTGTATCGCCCCAACGAGTGAAAACGACTTCATGGCCGTCATCGGCTTTAATCATATCCGCCGTGCGATCCGGCTCAAGGTAAGGATCATATTCAACCAACGGTTTCCCGGGAGCCGGAAACCGGTAGAACGCGAGAGGAGGAAGCTCGGCTTTTGATTTAAACGATTTGTTTGGAACGATGTTAAAATCCTCGTCCACTTCAAACGCGATGGATTTTTGATCCGCCATTTGCCGCTCGATGACGGTCAGTTTGTTCTTCGCCCGTATAAAATCCGTCTGCGCCTGATCCGCGGCCTTTTTCGCCCCGGCCAGATCGGGCTCCAGCAACACCTCGTTTCCCGTCAGAGGATTAACGGGTTTGGCCACTTTTCCTTCCGGATACGCGGCGGTGACGCGGCCGTCCAGGTCCATCCAATAAACGGACCGGTCATTCATGTCCTTCCCAAGAGGCCGGAACCCCGTCTGAGGCAAGAGGCGGCCGCTTCGGTCGCGGAGCGCTCGTCCATCGGCGTCCCGATAATTCAGTTCTTTGTCCAAGGGCAATAGAAGAGGGACGAACTTCTTCCCCGCCGGCGGAGAGTAAGACTCGGTCCCCGCATCGAACGACGCCTCTTTCATTGCAACTTGGGTTCCATCCGTGAACTGGAAAAAGATATCGGCCGGATCGAGATCCTGTTCGGCGAGAGGTCGGCCCGCCGCGTTCACCAAAGCGATCGGCATGCCGAACGGATCCTTGGGAAGGTCCGGCAACTCAACGGGGACGCCCGTTTTTTCCATCACGTCGCGCCCGTTGATTTCCATGGACTTCGCCATCAACGCCCATTTGGCTCCCGACACGCGGGCGCGTTCATCAACCCAGGTGTATTTTTCAAACGCCACCGGAACCAATTCTTTTTCTTTTTGCGGTTCTTTCTTCCCCGCTTTCTTTCCTTCTTTGGGTTGCGGCGCGTCCTCTTTTTGCTCCTCGTCCTTCTGAACCGGAACCGCTTTGGCCGTCTTCTCCGGATTCACAGGGGACTCCTTCACGAGTTCCCTGTGCGCCGGAGCAGAGATAAAGCCGGCAGCTCCCAATGTGAACCGTTGCAAATCGCCCATCAAAGACATAGCCGAATCGTTTTCTCCTTCGAGCAAATTGGCGGCGTTGTGCCCGAACCATCGCCCCGCCTCGCCATCCCCGGTGATGGTTCCGGCGCTATAGCCGAGATCGCCGGCCAATTCCACCACCGTCGAGATTTCCGCTCCCAACGTCCACATCCCCGTCATGGATTTGGCCAGGGTCCACCAGAAGCTCAACGTTTTAATGTCCGCCCAAAACGCCTTCAACACCGTCATTGAAAATAGCGAAGGGGCTTGCTCGAAAACCTTTTGCGACGCCTCCGAATTCAGCGATAGGGGACTGGGAAGGCGCCGGCTTATCACGCTCGTCAGTTCGAACATTTGCGCTTTTAAAGCGGCGGATTCTCCCTCTGAAAATTGCCCCAACGAGAAACGCCGCAAATTCCACCACTTCATATTCTTTCGCGCGTCCATCATTCCCCGGATGTTGGAGAGGCGATCTGCGATCGGTTTTATTTCGGACCCTCTTTTCGCTTCTCGAACTTGGGTCATGAGGTTTAGCAGTTCACTGTGGAGGGCATCGTAGTCCAAAGAAGCTCCCATATCTGCGGCGAGGCGAGTCATCACAGCCTTATGAATGCGCCGCACTTGTGAATCAAACTGCAAGCCGAACGCCGTGAAAAAGGTGCTCGTGATGGACACGACGTTAAACGACAGATGGTTGAGGGACAGGCTTACATAACGATAAAGAACGTTTGAATTCGGCAATGGAGGCAGGAGGCGGCGAATCCAACCATCCGCATTAACGTAAGCGATCTGTGGAATGGCATACGCGATTCCGCCCAAGATCCATCCGCCGAGGGCGCCGAAGATCGTGATCCGGATACGTCGATAGAGATAGCCTCCCAACCCCGCCAGCGCCACATTGGTGCGGCTGAACCACACGACCCAGGCTTGGGCTATTCCAACGCTCTGCTTTTCTTCTTTCACTTGTTGTATCGCCGCCCGGACCAAGGTTTGAGCCGCCGCGTCATGGCCCAAATGATTAAGGAACCGCCCGGAACGAAGATACGCCGCTCTCTTTAAATCCGTTTCAAAGAAATAGTCCCGAAGAAAAACAAGTAAATGAAGCGGGAAGTGGATGGGAAACCAATAAACATGAGCCAGGAAGGGTTGGGCGGACCGGTTCTTCTCGGCTTGCGCTTTGACCTCGGCCCGCTGAGCGTCCGCCCGGCGCGTGTCTTCTGAATCCAGCTTGAAATAAAGGCGAAGCAGCTGAGCGCGGCTAAACCCGTTTAATTCCTTTGAATCAATTTGAAATCTCTGGTGGAGCGACCGCTGAAGTTCATCCTCCGTTGAAAGAAAATCAACTTCAACCCCATCTTGATGCAGTTTGCCTTCTTCATCTTTGTAGCGAATTCCGCCGGAGATATTCATCGTTCGGCGCGCCACGGCATACAATGTTCGGTAGGCGGCTTCAAAAACAACCAGAATAAAACGAACCGTGAGATACGTGAGCCGGGCTCCGGCCAATTGAAATCCCTGCGGGATGAACGCGGCCGCCGTTAAAATATTTTTGGAGGACCCCCAATACGTGAGATCCGTGGCTTGAAGAACGCCTCTCACATAACCGGGCGCGTAGGTCACCACAAGAAACGCCGTCAACAACAAGACGCCGACAACGGCAGTTTTCCAAAGAATCCGCGTCCAGGAAGCCAGTGTGTCCCCTGGAACAGCGTTCGCTGGGGCAGCGTTCGCTGGGACAGCGTTCGCTGGAACAGTAACGGAGGTTGTTTCCGCCTGCTTCACCTCAACAGGAACGAGAGCCGGTGCCGACGGTTTCGTTTTGCTCGCTTTGAGCTTCGCCTGAATGTCTCTTAATTCTTTCAGCGTCTCAGGCGAGAAAGTCGCAGACACACCTTTCGCTTTCAACTCAAGCAACACCGTCCGAAGCTCGACGAAGGCGTTCCACTGCGCCTTCACGCCGCCCGTCCGAATGTCACGAAGAAGTTGCCGCATCCTCTCTTGGCTCTGGCGAATGAGAGCGTCCTGATCTGATTTTTTCTTTGCCGACGCAACCGCTTTCGGTCTGCGGGAGACAGAGGCCAAGCGTTGCTTCGTCAATCGTTCTTCCTGCTGGCCTTTTTCGATATCTCCAGTAAGCTCGGCAAAAAACGCGTCCTCTTGGGCCCGCCCCAACCGCTCAACCCGCTTCTGTGCATTGGCTCGATCCGCCGACTCGGGAATCAACACAATCAACTGGCGAAGGACATCGAGATGGGATTCAGTTAAGATCAACTCCGCCGCCAATTTGGACCGGCTCCGGCGAGCTCTTTGGGCGTTCCCTTCTTGTCCTTTTATTTTCTCAAGACTCTGAATATCGGCATCGGCAATATCAAGCGGCCGTTTGGCCAGGAGAGCCGCGTTGATGCGATTGATGAACACGTTGGGCCCGGTGCCTTTGTTTTTCAATATCGACAGGAGGGCCGCCCCCTTCATGACCGCCGTGTCCCCCTCAAGTCCGACGATGGTGTCACCCGGACCAACAACCTTATTTGATCCCGGTTTTTTCTTTGTATCGGCGGGCCCCGACGACGTCGAAAGTTGCCACTCGTCGCGCCCCATCGCCCTCATGGCGGCGTTCCAAAGGGCATGGAACCCCATCGTCAAACCAAGGAACAATGAGAAATGCCCCAGGGACAGAAGCGGATCAGCCAACCCCCAACCGGCGGCGATGAGGTACGAAGCGCCAACGATTCGCGCGGCGATCTGCTTCACATCCCATCGGCCATTCACGGTATTGACATGGAAGAGGAAGGTAAAGACGACCGCATTTAAAACCACCGCCAACGCCCACGCTCCTCCCATGGAAGGCAAAACCCATTTCATCAATGCGACGGAGAGAAGCGGGAACCAGGATTCGGCCATCGGACGCGTTTTCGCAAGATATTGGATGGTTCCAATAATAGGATAGACGACGCGTTGAACCACCCGGGTTCCCGAGGGCCGCTTCCCGTCTCCTTGAACCAACAGGAGGCTGATCACCCGGTTCGCATACGCGATCAGAACATTCCAAGCGCCGGAAGCGTCGCGTGAGACAGACACGCCCGTCTCCGGTGGGAGGGATTGATTCCCCGCCGCCCATCGTTCGACGGCCATCGCAGACAAGGCTTCATTGGTGATCGCCAAAGCGGACGGATTTTTCGCAGGATCGCTCCCGATCAAAATCTGCGTCGGCGCCAAAGTGAGTTTCTCTCCTTCAAACATTTTTTCGAGCGGCGTTTTCTCTCGGGAGAAAATAGAGAGGTAGCTGGTTCCAGAGGTCCCGTCGACTTTGGATATCTTGGGCTGAACCACCGCGTAGGAGAGGCCACGCCCTTTCAAAATGTTTGTGATGGCCGGCGTATGGAACCCGCCCACGATCAGCGCTTGAAGAGTCCCGTGACCTTCACTCGAGGCTTCCTTAAGCAGATGGCCGATGATTTTCTGGCTTCTCCGATCCGCCTGAACATAAAACTGTTCGAACGACGCCAAGAGAGAATCGAAGCCGGATCCGGCGGCCCCGTGAGCCCCATCAACCGGCAAAGAAAGATTGATCTGAGAATATTCTTTCCATTCATTCGGCGTGAGAGCGAATTGAACCAGGCGCCCCGCCAAAAAGAGTTTGCGCGACTTAAGCATCAACGCCTTTTCAGCGGGGGTTTCAACCAGCGCGTTTAAAACGCTCCGCTCCAAGGATTGAACAGCGGAAAACAGCCGCTCGGGGTTGATGCCGTCGGAGAGGAGAACATAGCGGATGTAATTGGAAAACGCCGGCGTCTCTTCCATGGAAATCGAATGACGCGCCATGAGAGATTGAATCGTCCTAAAGAAGTCGGAATACGAAAGGCGGCCCGCCCGGTAAGAAAGGCTTTGAGCGACAAACTCATCCAACTCCGATTGACTCAAGAGGCGGGCCAACTTTTCGACGACGCGAGCCCGCTCGCGCTCAACGTGAGCAAAATCCAATTTCTGTTCTAACGAGGCGGCGGCCAAAAACTGTTCAAGCACCAACTCTCGCGCGCTCCACCCGTCTCCATCGGAACGTTCCGCGTCCGAACCCCCCGACCGAGACAACAGAGACTCCATTTGACGGGCGTATTCGGCCAGCCCCACCTTCCCCTCGCCATGCAACCGTTGGAGGCGGTCAAATTCCTTGAGCCGCGCATTGAGTGTTGCGGCCTTCTCCTGTTCCACCTGAGCTTTCGCCTGTTCAATGCTCCCTTCGACCGTCGACTGGTGGCGCACAGACGTTCGGTACGCTGCCACGTTGGCTTCATACGCGGCGGGATCGTCGATTCCAACCATCGCCGGAGGATTGTCGCGCGTGAGTCCGACAAAACCGGGGGCTGAAATTTTATCGTTCGACAAAAAGAAACGCGCGATCTCCCGGGTGAATGTTTTGTTGGGGAACGCGCGGAACCGGCGAAAATCAAACGGGCCAAAGGCTCCTTCAACGCCCACCACAAATTTCGCGGGAGGTCCCATTTGTTCGCTCACGCCTTGTAACGACGTCAGAATCGTGGCGATGTTTTCCTGCGCTTCGTTATTCAAATGGACGTCTTGAATCAACACAACCAAGGGAGAGGTTTGAGTTTTCCGGACCCACACTTCTTTGATCGTGCCGGCGTTCTGGGGGATGGCCGCCAGCCGCGGATCCATTTGGACGGCTTTCGCCGGAACGATGTCTCCGGCTTTTTCTGTTTTATACAACCGGTTTATGTCGAGCTTCGGCGACGATCCAGGAGAGAAGGAAGGCGCCAGTGTGTTATACGCGATTTTGAATTCATTCTTAGGGGATTTTTCCGTCGAGGAAATACTGTTTTCAAGCGATTGAACGCTCTTGCGACGCTCCGTCCAAACATTCGTTTCTTGAGCGTTCAAGAGAACCACGTTTGAAACAAAGAAGAAGAAGGAGAGAGAGGTGGCAAGCCATTTCCGGATGGCCTCTCCCCATCGAAACGCATTAAAAGTCTTGTGCGCTAAAACATTCCACATATACATCCTCCCCTGTACTAAACATGGTTCCGGGGGGATTAAGAAGTCATTAATTTTTTGTAAATAATTTGTAACAAATAGGTTTAAAAATAGAGGTGTTTTTTGATTCGCATAATTCTATTTTTTTGATGAAAAAGGCCTTAAGAAGACGCAAATTATCTGTAACAAAAAAAACGCCCCTATTTCTAGAGGCGTTTTTTCAATAGATCTTGGTTTTGGTGAGCAGGGATCAGGAGCAGCCGGAGGTGGCCCCGCACGTGTTGCACTTGAGACATGTTCCATTGCGAACCATGGTGAACTGGCCGCATTCCCGGCAGGCGTCGCCTTCATATCCTTTGAGACGAGCCTCCTGGCTTTTCTGATATTGAAACCCAACCTTCACTCCCTTCATGGATGTGGGAGAAAGAACAGGCGCCGGAGAGGGCGGCTCCGCTTGATGAGACGCGACACCGGCCATAGAGCCGCCGGCATTGTCGGATGAAAATCCCGCTTGAGGATTGATGAGCCGGGGCGCAACCGGAGCGGGCGTTTTGTCCGCGGGGCGCGAAATATCTAGTTTCTCGCCGGAATCCACGCGCGATGAATGCGGTGTTTTAAACTTGAAGGGAGACGGCTCCGCGTAAGGAACAATTCGAGACGACATCACTTCTTCCGATTCATACTCAACCGGCTTCGTGACGGAATCGACGCGCAAATCTTCCAGCTGAACCTGCGCCAAGTCTTGCCGCTCAAGATAGGTGATGGCCAACTCACGGAAAATATAATCAATGAGAGAGGTCGACATCTTGATGCGCGGATTACCGACGACAATCCCGTTCGGCTCAAACCGCGTGAACACAAACGCCTCGACAAACTCTTCCAGCGGAACGCCGTGTTGAAGCCCCAACGACACCGCGATCGCGAAACAGTTCATGAGACTCCGGAAGGCCGCGCCCTCTTTGTGCATGTCGAGGAAAAGCTCGCCCAGGGTCCCATCGTCATATTCACCGGTTCGAAGATAAACCGTGTGGCCGCCGAGCTTCGCTTTCTGCGTGTATCCGGCGCGCCGGTAGGGCAAGCGCCGCCGCTTCGCGATATACCGATGCACAATCTTCTCCGCCACTTGAAGCGGCGTTGAGGCGGCCTCTTCATTGGTGGTGCCGAATTCACCCAGATCCGCGGCCGTGTTGAGAGGCTGGCTGAGTTTGGACCCGTCCCGGTAGAGCGCGTTGGCTTTCACCATGTACTGCCAGGACTTAAGATACGCCTCTTGAATCTGATTCAGCGTCGCTTCCGCCGGGAAATTGATGGTTTTTGAAATGGCGCCGGAAATAAACGGCTGGGCCGCCCCCATCATTCGAATATGGGCCAGAGGATCAATGTAGCGTTCCCCCTTGGTTCCGCATCTGTTCGCGCAATCGAACACAGGCAGGTGCTCCTCTTTTAAGTGAGGCGCCCCTTCCATCATCATCGTGCCGCAAACAAACGCGTTGGCCTCGGCCATTTGGTCGGCCGTAAAACCAAAGAACTTGAGCATGCTGAAATTCCAATCATTCAATTGATCGGCGGAAATACCCAGCGTCGAAGTGCAGAAACTTTCCCCCAACGTGAACTTATTGAAGGCGAAGCTGATGTCGAAAGACTGGGGAAGCGCCGCTTCAATCTTCTCCAACGCCTCATCGGTGAAGCCTTTCGCTTTGAGGCTCTGCGGGTTAATATGCGGGCATCCGTTCAACGTTCCGGCGCCGCGGCAATACCGAACCATGTCTTCAATTTCATTCTCCGAATACCCCAATTTTCGAAGGGCGGGCGGGATGGAACTGTTGATGATTTTAAAGTATCCGCCGCCGGCCAATTTTTTAAATTTGACCAGCGCGAAATCCGGCTCAATGCCGGTGGTATCGCAATCCATGACAAGGCCAATAGTCCCCGTCGGCGCGATCACCGTCACTTGAGCGTTTCGATACCCATGCGATTCGCCCATCGCCAACGCCCGGTCCGCCATCTCTTGGGCGGCCTTGAGCAGTTCGGGCGGGCAAACAGCCGGATCAACGCCGATCGGTTTCACCGTCAGATCTTCGTATTCCTCCGGCACCGCGTTGAAAGCGGCCCGCCGATGATTGCGCATGACTTTGAGCATCGGCTCCTGATTGGCGAAAAACCGCGGGAACGGGCCTTTCACATGAGCAATTTCCGCCGAGGTGGCGTAGGAACCAAAATGCATGAGCGCCGTCAAGGCGCCGGTGATGGCGGAGGCTTGGGGAGAGTCGTAGGGAATCCCGTTCACCATCAAGTAGGCGCCCAAGTTGGCGTATCCCAATCCCAGCGTCCGGAAGTCGTACGACTTCTGGGCGATAACTTGGCTGGGGAACTGCGCCATCAAAACGCTGATTTCAAGAATGATGGTCCATAAACGGACGGCGTGATGATAGCCTTCGATATCGAACTGGCCCGTTTTCTCATCCAAGAACTTCATGAGGTTGATGGAAGCCAGGTTGCACGCGGTATCATCCAAAAACATGTATTCGCTGCACGGATTGGACGCGTTGATGCGGCCGTCCTCCGGGCAGGTGTGCCACTCATTAATGGTGGTGTCAAACTGGAGTCCGGGGTCGGCGCACGACCAGGCGGCGTAAGAAATCTCATCCCATAAATGCCGCGCATCCAAGACCTTGCAGGCCTTGGGCTCCCGGCCTTCGCGAGCGGCTTTCTCTTTTTCCGTCCGCCAGACCAAGTTCCATTTGCCGTGGGTCTGGACCGCTTCCATAAAGGCATTCGGAACGCGAAGCGAGTTATTGGAATTCTGCCCCGACACCGTCAGGTACGCCTCGGAAGTCCAGTCGGTGTTGTACGTCTGGAATTTAAGCTCCTTGATTCCCTGCCGGGCCAACGCGAGCGTCCGCTCCACATAGTTGACCGGAATGAAATGACTGGCGGCCGCTTTGATGGCGGCGGAAAGCCGCGTATTTTTCTTCCGGTCCAGCTTCTCCGACTCCTCCGGCCAAGCGTGAACCGCCTTGAGGATCTCGTTTAAATTCTTCTCGCACATAACCGATCCGGTGACAAGAGAGGCCACCTTTTGCTCCTCGTTCACCTTCCAATTGATGTACTCCTCGACATCGGGATGATCCAGATCCAGCGTCACCATTTTGGCCGCGCGGCGAGTGGTACCACCGGATTTGATGGCTCCGGCGGATCGGTCGCCGATTTTAAGGAATGACATGAGGCCGGACGACTTCCCTCCGCCGCTCAACGGTTCTCCCGAACCTCGAATGGCCGAGAAGTTGGAACCGGTGCCGGATCCATACTTAAAGATCCGCGCTTCGCGGACCCATAGGTCCATGATCCCGCCTTCATTGACCAGATCGTCGCTGACGGATTGGATAAAGCAGGCGTGAGGCTGGGGATGTTCATACGCGTTGGTCGAACGGGTCAAATGTCCCGTCGATGGATCCACAAAATAATGTCCTTGGGCCGGCCCTTGAATGCCATACGCCCAATAGAGACCCGTGTTAAACCATTGAGGAGAGTTGGGGGCGCCCATCTGGCGCGCCAACATCAAAATGGATTCATTATAGAAGGCGCGGGCATCTTCTTCCGCCAGAAAATACCCATGTTTCCAACCCCAATAGGCCCAGCAACCGGCCATCCGATGAAAGACCTGGGCGGCGTCGTGCTCCCATGTAAATCGCTGATCATCATCTATTTTGCCATCAAGCGTCCCGTCCACGGATCGTTGGAGCCACACCGGCACATCCGGCTCGCTCACTTTCTTAAGGGCGACGGGGACTCCGGCTTTCCGAAAATACTTTTGAGCCAGAATATCCGTCGCGACTTGCGACCATCCTTTTGGAACCCGGACGTTGTCCATTTTAAAAACGACGGATCCGTCGGGATTGGTGATGCTGCTGCTTCGGGTTTCCCAATCAATTTGGGAGAATGGATCCCTGTCGGAAACCCCGAAACGGAAGTCCACCTTGAGGCCTTTTCTCATCTTGTTTAGTTTGGTTAGGGTGTCGGTTGGCATGGAGAGCATACCTCGTTATAGAAATTGATCCACGCTGCTGATAGTGGTGTGAGAAGCTTTCTACCACAACATGTTGTAATAAGTCAACGCTCAAAATTACCCAGAGAAAACGGGGATTCGTCGTCGATGAAAGAATTTTTTTGAGCCCCTTCCCCCATGAAAACCCGGGTGGAATCAAGAGACTTTTTTCTCAAAAAAAAGATAGTTGAAAGTCATGTGCTATAATCCCTGCAAAAAAAATGGACCACTTGAACCCGCAACGCCCCCCATGGAAATGGATCGGAATAGGACTTCTCTGTATTTCGGTCCTTCTGATTTTATCCTTGAGAAACCGGGGGGGATTTTTTTCCTTCTCTCACACCGAAGAACCGCTTGTCGTTATTTCGACCGGCACTGTGCATGCGGGCGACGAACTATCTACCATTTTGATTGGGAAAGGCCTCAAAAGACAAATGGTCACAAACGTGGAGTCCGCCTTCTCTAAGATGTACAACCTGCGACTTCTTAAACCCGGCCACACCTTTGAAGTCATTACGTCTACCGACGGTATTTTTAAACAATTCCTTTATCACACAGATCCCATTAACACCTATGCTGTCTCACTTTCAACCGAAGGAATTTTTTCACAGAACAAGAATCAACAAAAAACCGTCTGGATGAAAAAATTTGTATCAGGAGAAGTCACCGAAAGCATGTACAAGAGCCTCCTCAAACAAGGGTACGACAGAAACTTCGTTGACAATTTGATCGTTGACGTCGCCGACAATATTTTCGCCTGGCGCATCGACTTCTTCACTGAACAAAGACCCGGAGACAAGTATAGCGTGATGATGGAACAAGAATTTATCGTTGGAAGCAGCACGCCGCTCTGGAACGGACGTGGAAAAGTATTGGCGGCCTCCTATATAGGTAAGGGAACAAAGCGAAAAGAAAATTTCGCCATTCGCTACCAGGCTCCGTTGGCGGATCGGGCAGATTACTATGATCTGGAAGGCCAGGCCGTCCGCAAAGCGTTCCTGCGCGCTCCGTTCACACAAGTAAATTTCCGCATCTCGTCAGGTTACAGTTCCCATCGATTTCACCCCATTTTGAGAGTCTATCGCCCCCATCATGGAACCGACTATGCCGCCTCCATCGGAACTCCCGTGTCTTCCGTTGGGAAAGGGGTTGTGATTTTCGCCGGAGTTAAAGGCGGTTATGGAAAATGCGTTGAGATCCGGCACAACTCAAAGTATGTTTCTCGTTATGGACATCTCTCACGGATCGGCGTCCGGCAAGGAGCGTCCGTTTCTCAAGGCGGGTCCATCGGCAATGTTGGCAACTCCGGCCTCTCCACCGGCCCGCACCTTCACTTTGAAATGATCGTGGATGGCGTTTCGCGCAACTTTTTAGCCATGGAATTTCCGGCGGCCTCCGCCGTCTCCAAAGCCAATATGACGGACTTTAACGCCGTCAGGGACCGCCTGATCGCTGAGCTGAACGCGGGCCCTCTCGCCAGCGATAAACCGTCTTCGACCGCTCGGTCTTCGGCCGCTCGAGCGACCCATTGAAAATCACCCGGCTCACCGTTTCCCTTCTTTTTATCGCGACCGTCTTTTCGCCTCTCGCCGCTGAACCCCGGGCTCCCCTGGAAAATCAAATCCTGGTTCGCTACAACAAAAGCAGGGCGGCCGAATCCAGAGCCCGCCACTTTCAAACCTTCGGCGTTTCCGCCCAACGCCGCATCGATAAAATCGATGTGGATATTTTGCCCATCCCGGCCGGTCAAACGCGCGACTCGTTCTTAAAAATTCTCCAGAGCGATCCGGACGTTGAATTCGCCGAACCGAACGGCGTCTTGAAAGCCTTCACGGCCCCCAACGATCCCGACTACGCCCTTAACCAATACGCCCTTCACTCCTCCTATATTAACGTGGAAGGCGCCTGGGACGTGACGCTCGGCGCGCCGACGATCACCATCGCCGTGATCGACACCGGCATTCTTTTGACGCACCCCGATATCAGTGGAAACCTGTGGACCAACCCAGCGTCCACGACCTCAACCTCCGGTCTTCATGGAGCGACCATGATGATTGATTGGAACAACAATTATAATCCAGCAACAGGGAGCGGTTGTAACGACAACCCCGGCGGCGATTTGGGCCCCGAGCAATGCGCCGGAAACGACCCCACCGACAACGCCAGCAGCTTTCACGGCACGCGCGTGTCGGGAATCATCGCCGCTCAAACGAACAACGGCATCGACATGGCCGGGATCGCCCGAAATTGCCGCGTTATGGCCGTCAAAGCGTTGAACAGCTTGGGATCCGGAAGCTTTGATGCGATCGCCAACGGTATTATTTACGCCGCCGACAACGGCGCCTCGGTCATCAACATGAGCCTGGGAGGTGCGACAACCTCTTCATCCATTTCCGCCGCCATTGAGTACGCGCTGGGCAAAGGCGTCGTGGTCGTTGCCGCCGCCGGAAATGAAGCCCCTTGCCAGGTTGAATTTCCCGCGTCCATCAACCGGGTGATCGCGGTGGGAGCCACCACCAAAACAAATGAGTTGGCGTCCTTTAGTTGCACGGGAACGGCTCTCGATTTGGTGGCTCCGGGTAAAGACATTTATTCTCTTTCCGGCGTGAGCACGATCCCCATGATCGGTGATGGCACGTCGTTCTCGGCTCCGATGGTGAGCGGCGTGGCCGCTCTCATAAGGTCCATCAACCCCGCCATGTCCGTGGATGACGTGACGCGCTACATCGATTTTTTCGCGACAGACTTAGGGTCGCCCGGATTTGACACAACGTTTGGCTTTGGCCTTTTGAACGCCTCAGCCTCGCTCCACGCCGTTCAAGCAAACGCCCCTCTCACGACAAACCCCGCTTCACAGAATGAAACTTTTTCGTATCCCAATCCCTTTAACCCGGCGTTGGGGAGCCCCGCCACTTTTTCGATCCCCGCTTCCTTATCAAGCGACAATTTCAGGATCCGCATTATGAATATGAACGGCGAGCGGATCAAAACCCTCACGAACACAAACANNGGATGGGCGAAACGACGACGGCCTTGGCGTGGCCTCCGGCCTTTACTTCTATTACGTCGAGACGGCCAAGGGCCACATCAAAGGCAAACTGACGGTTATCAAATGACATCTTTCTTTTTCAAAAATCGAATGGCGTTCCGCCCTCCCCTCTGGTTCGCCTTCTTATTGCTGATTCCCGGCCGAGCCTTTGGAGCGTTTTTTGTCGGCGAAGGAGCCACGGGAGCATCACTCCTTAAAATCCCCGTGGCCGCGCGAGCCACCGCTTTGGGGACCACCTTCACCGCCGCCAAAGGGGACATCGCCGCCATTGAATACAACCCCGCCGGTCTTATGGGCATCGACCGAATGGATATTAACCTCACGCATCTCGCCAATTTTGAAAGCTCCTCGTTGGACTCCGCTTCGCTGGGTTTCCCGTTCGGACCGAACATTATTTCTCAAGGAAAAAGCGACTCTCAACGACCCGTTCAAAAATGGGTGTTCGGATCTCAATTCCGTACGTTTAAAGCCACTGATGAAGAGAGAAATGAAATCGGAGCGAAGCTGGGATCCTTTGACATTTCCGATCGCCTGTTCCACCTGGCCATCGCCCATGCGGTCACGGAAACGGTGAGCGTGGGAGCGGGCGCTAAATTAATGCAAAGCACGTTAAAAAGTGATTCCGTCACGCGGTTCGCCGGTGACATTGGACTCCAATGGAAAGTGACCCGCAAAATGTCACTGGGGACCTCTCTTCTGAACGCCGGACCATCAAAAGCGTTCATCAAAGAAAAAGATCCTCTCCCCCTCATCGGCCGGTTGGGCGGCGCCTATCAATGGAACACCCTTCTTTTTCTGGCCGACCTATCCGAAGGGCGGGACCGAATCGCCAGCGGATCCGTTGGAGTTGAATGGAACGCGGTTCGTTTTCTTCAGATCCGGGGCGGACTTCTCAATCACTCGGCCATGGAATTCACCGGAGGGATTGGAATCCTTTTCTCGGAACTCCTCCGACCGCAACCCATCGATGTTCCCCTTGATCCCGCCGAACGGGCCTGGGACGATCAAATGAAAAAATCGCAGGCTCCGTCTTTGGATGTCCGCTTGGATTACGCGATTCGATCTCACGCCGAATTGGGGTTTACTCACACCATCACGCTTAATATCATCTATTAGATGAAACTCCGCTTCGTCTTCCTCGCTCTGCTCACCGTCACGTTGCTGGCGCTGGCTGTCTTCTGGTGGCCCCAGCCTGTTGCGCCGCAGCCAGATATCTCTCTATCAACCGGGACGCCGGCCACAACGCCTTCACCCGCGCCGAACAAGCTTCCGCTTTCCTCCAATCTGACGGCCCTCAAAAATCAGATGCTGGCTCAACTGACCCCCCCACAAAAAAAACCACGCCTTTTGGACCTCCCAGCCCCGCCCATTGAAGAAACGCCTTCACCCGCGCCGACCACCGCCGCCACACCCGACGCCCGGCAAAAGGGGCGAACCGAGCGGAAAGATCTACCGTTGGGCGTCGTCCTCTTTGATCACACGCCGGTGTACAAGAAAGCGTCCGGGTCCGACGTTTTCTACACGATGGAAACGGGGGATTTCGTGAAAGTGGTTCCCACGAACGTGGTTTCAACGTCCGATGAAACCGCGCGGCTCCAGGTCCACCCGGGAGAAGACATTTATCTCGCCGCCACCTCCAAGGAAATCAAACCCGCCGGAGAACGCTTTCCGGACGCCGACTGTTGGATTGAACGAAAAGATCTCTTTATTTTCGAACCGGAGCAGGCCAAACAATTCACCTCCGGCGTCGACCCCATGACGCTGGGAACGGATCCCAATTTCTCCACCGTGGCGTTTTATGAACGAGCTCTCAAAAACCCTGACCCGGTGGTCCACCGTGTCATCGGACCCAGGCTCATCGCCATTCTCTCCGTCCACGAAGACTACCTGTTCTCGTGGGGAACTCTTTACCGAGATCCCGATTCAAAAATCCGTTCGGTGACGCTGTCCGCGCTCCGGCAACGAGGCGTGGGCAACAGCCGGCATATTATTGAGGATCTCATCAAACGCCTGGCGGATCTGACAACGGTCCCCGCTCAAGGAGAAACGGAAGCGGAGGTGATCACCATCCTGGCCATTCTGGAAGAAAGCCACCACCCGCGCGTTCCCGTCGCCTTGCAGGGATTTGAAGAAACCTGGAAACAAACCCAGAGCGATAAAGTGATGGAAAGCCTTCGCTCGGCCATGCGCCCGTAACAACACGTTTATCTTCGAAGATCGATTTGATAACCTCCGCCCATGACACTCCTCACCATTATTATCGCAACGCTCCTCGTAGGGCTTCTCTCGTTCGTGGGTGTGATCTTCGTCGGCTTGAAGCTGGACGTCCGAAAAATAACGTTTTATTTGATCAGCCTCGCCTCCGGAACGCTGTTGGGAGGCGCTCTTCTGGATCTCATTCCCGAAGCCGTCGAAATGAAGGCCCCTCACACCTTCACGATGGTCGGCGTCGGGATCTTTTTCTTTTTCTTACTGGAAAAATTTCTTTTGTGGCGGCATTGCCACCATCACCAGCACCCGAACGACCACGCGCGCCCCACGGCGGCCGCCATGATTCTCACGGGCGACGCCGTTCATAATTTTATCGACGGGATCATCATCGCGACCTCGTTTAACGTCGGATTTCAAGTCGGACTCTCCGTCACTTTTGCCATCGTACTCCACGAAATTCCCCAGGAACTTGGGGACTTCGGCGTTCTGGTGCACAGCGGTTTCTCCGTTAAAAAAGCCCTCACGGCCAATTTTCTTATTTCTCTGACGGCGGTCGTGGGAGCCGTGATCACCCATTTTTTCTTAGGTGTCGCTCCCAACCTTCAAGCCTATCTCCTGCCCATCACGGCGGGAGGATTCCTCTACGTGGCGCTGGCGGACCTCATCCCGCAACTGCATGAATTTGTGACTCCCCGTCAAACATGGGGTCAAATCGCTCTGTTCGTGATCGGATTCGGCATGATGATGCTGCTCACCCACTCTTAATAAAGGCCTCTATGTCCTATATTGTATTAGCCCGCAAATACCGGCCCCAAAATTTCAAGGAAATGGTGGGGCAGGACCCCGTCTCTCAAACTCTCCTGAACGCCCTGGAATCCGGGCGGATCGCCCACGCCTATATCTTTTCCGGTCCCCGCGGCATCGGCAAGACGACGACGGCACGGATCCTCGCCAAATGTCTTAACTGCGAGACAGGCCCGACCATGACCCCCTGCGACAAGTGCCCGTCATGCCTCTCCATCCGGCAGGGAAGCTCGGTGGACGACGTTCTTGAGATCGACGGCGCCTCAAACAGGGGCATTGATCAGATTCGCGACCTCCGGGACAGCGCCAAGTACGCGCCGACCTCCTCTCGATACCGGATTTTCATCATTGATGAAGCCCATCAAATCACAAAAGACGCCTTCGGAGCTCTCCTGAAAATATTGGAAGAGCCGCCGGCCCATGTCATCTTCATGATGGCCACGACCGAAGTTCAAAAAATTCCGGCGCCCATCCTCTCCCGATGCCAGCGATTTTCGCTGCGCCCCATCGCGCCGGACCTCGTCTTAAAGCACTTGAAGAAAATTTGCCAGGAAGAAAAGATCACGGCGCAGGATGAGGCATTGGCCGACATCGTCCGTTTCGTGGAAGGGTCACTTCGTGACGCTCTTTCCTTATTGGATCAAGCGCTGGTATTCTCACCCGAAGGGATCACCTCTCAAACATTGCGGGACCTCCTGGGACTTCTTCCCTATCAAACCATCAAAGAGTTTGCCGCCGCTATTAAATCAGGAGACCCGTCGGCCGTCTTAAAGAAAGTCAATCAAGCGCTCCTGGACGGCATCGACCTCACACAAATGGCCAAAGATCTTCAAAGCTATTACCACGATGTTCTTCTTTTTAAAGCCGGGGTGGACGATGTTCTGGAACTCGGACGGAAAGATCTCAAAAAGGACGTCGCCGACTACGACTTCCCAACATTGGAACGCGGAATCCGGCTCTTATCCAAAGCGATGGAAGACATGCGCCATTCGGAAACTCCACGGGCCGTTTTTGAAATCTACGCCATTCGATTGGCCCAAAAAACAGTGGACCCGATTGCCTTGATCAAACGCCTAGAGCAATTGGAACAAAAGACCGTGGCTCAAGGCGAACAAAAAGCTCAACAGACTTTCTCGCCACGCCCCTTTTCCGCCACTCCTCCGGTGACGCCTCCGAATCCGAAAGAAATAAAAGAGGCGCCGCCTCGAGAGGCACCGCCGGAGGCATCGCCTCGGGAGGTATCACCTCGGGAGGCATCGCCTCAGGCGAACAAACCGGAGCCTCTGCCGATCACCAGCAAGGCGTCTCCCGAAATGATCGCGGACAACTGGATGGGTTTTGTCCAAGAGGTCGCCCAGGAAAAAGCCGCTTTGGCGGCGGCTCTTGAAGAAGCCCGTGTCAGCCCGACCGACAACGGCCTTAAACTGATTTTCAATAAAACATTCACGTCCAAAATGGTCTCCCAATCGTGGGAGACGCTCAAACCGTTGCTCACGGCCCGTTTTGGTTTCTTCCCGGCGCTTGAAACAGCCGTTGAAGAAATAAAGGCGGATAAAAAACAGGCCGCACCCTCTCCCGCCCTGGCGCCGCCCCTCTCGGCAGAGCCCGACGTGACCCTTGAAGCCGTTGAGCCGGAAAAAACCGGAACGTCCATCCAAAAAGCGCTGAAACACTTTCCCGGTTTGCTTAGGAAAGAGAAAAAGAAATCATGACTCCCCGATGGAATAATTTGGTCTCAGCCATCCGGCGGCTTCCGGGCGTGGGGCCTAAAATGGCGGAGCGAATCGCGCTCTACCTGTTGCGATCGGACGAAACGGCGGGCATTTTGAAAGCCATTGAAGACGCCAAAAATAATCTCCGGCGATGCTCCCTCTGCGGAAACTACACGGAAGGAGACCTCTGCCAATTGTGCACAGATCTCTACCGCGACAAACGAATTTTGTGCGTGGTGGAAGAAGTGGCCGATTTGGACGCCATGGAACGGTCCAGAGCCTTCAAAGGGCAGTATCATCTCTTGGGCGGCGTGCTATCTCCTCTTGATGGAATTGGCCCCAAAGAACTGCGCATCGATTCCCTCATGAAACGGCTTAAAGAAACCGACTCCATCAACGAATCTCTCCTGGCCACCAATCCAACCGTCGAAGGAGAGGCCACGGCGACGTATCTCGCCCAGCTGATCCAACCGCTTGACATAAAGATATCCCGGTTGGCGTATGGGCTTCCCTCCGGGGTTTCCATTGAATACGCCGATGAACTCACGCTCTCGAGAGCGATCGAAGGACGGACCGCCCTCGTTCATAAATGAAAAAAAGAATCGCTCTCTCTTTCCTTTTTCTCGCAGCCTCTCCCGTCGCCGCCCAACCCATCCGACTATCCAATCCAACGGCGGACAATGTCGCCGCCATCGACGCGCTGGTGAAGGAAAAAACAAAAGACAAGGAAACGCTCCGCTCGTTGGAGGCCGCGCTCCGGGCCAATGACGCCTCGATCCCGGTGAAAGAGCGAGCGGCCTGGGCCCTGGGCCAACTGAACGACAAAGAAGGAATCCCCGCCCTGTTGGACGGCGCCAGACACAAAAGTCTTTTGGTTCGTTCCGCCGCTCTCAATGCCTTGCTTCACTTGAGAGCCCGAGCCGGCCTCCCTGTGTTTATTGAAATCGCCGAGAAGGATCCTGTCTTATCCTTGCGCGTTCGAGCGACCGCCGCCCTGGGTCTTTTGCAATGGGAAAAGGCGATCAAACCATTGGTCACGCTGTCCACGGATGAACGAGTGGAAGTCAGAGGCATCTCCGCGTTGGCCATGGCCGCCACGCACTCCACGAAAAACAACTTTACCGAGGCGCTCAAAGAGATGGCAGCCGACTCCAATCCCTATGTTCAAGAGCGAGCCCGGATGGCCCTCGCGATGGCTCAGAAGAAATGTGACAAGATGGTGGAACTCCTCAACCAGGAAGATTCAGACATACGTCTTTTTGCCGCGGTCATCCTTCATAAGGTAGGGGGGCGAAAAAATCTAACGAAGATCAAAGAAGCGGCGAATTCAGAAGCCAATGACGAAGTGAAACATGAATTGGATTTAACCGTCAAGGCGATAGAAAAACGAATCGCGGCGGCGAAAGCGGCTCAGAAGAAAAAGAAAACCACAAAATCCCCCCATCCAAAACCAACCGAGAAAAAGACACCTTAACGTCCGCTCCGTCACAATCCGAGAGACGCCCGAACGTCTTTCTCCCATGTGGGCGAGGCAAGCTTCTTGAGAAGCGGACGCCCCAACTCCAGAAGAGTTTGCAACTGAGGTTTGTTGCGGATGATCCGGCCCAACGCCGGATGAG
>PLLH01000116.1 GCA_003140895.1 Elusimicrobiota bacterium | reverse complement strand
GCCGCGCTGGCTGTAAACAGAAGGCCGTAGTCTTCGCCGGCCGATAAAAGGGACGGTGTTTTTTTAAACTCGGCGGCATACGGAGCGGAAACAGGAATCAAGTCCACGTCGACTTCGGCCCCCACGCCGGATGAGCGCAAAAGGAGTTTGATTGAAGCCCCCAATGGATCCGATAGATCCATGAGACTTGTCACGCCGGTCGCGCGCGCGAGAATCCGCCCCTCGTCGAACCGGGGGAGCGGGCGGAAAAATTGTCTCACAAAATACGGCGCATCAATGCGGGACGAGAGGGAAATGGCGCGGTCCAAAATCCGAAGGCCGATGGCGGCGTCTCCAACGGTTCCAGCCACACACAACTGATCTCCCGCTTTGGCGCCGCTCCGGCACACCGGTCGTCCGGCCATCCTTCCTCCAACAGCCACAACCAAGCTGAGATCATGGGCCCGCACCGTATCTCCGCCGGCGATCACGCAATCAGCGTGCCGGGCGGCTTTCGTCACGCCCGTCGAAAAATCCATCAAAAAATCAAGCGGCGTTGTTGAAGGAGCGCCCAGGTAAATCAGAGCCCACCGGGAACAAACATCGCCCATCGCCGCCAAATCGGAAAGGCCGCTTCCCAACAACTTCCATCCCAACTCCTCTCCCAACGACCGGCCGAATGATTTTTTTAAAAAGGGGGCCCACGTTGATCTGAAATGCGTTCCTTCGGTGAGGCCGTCGATTGAAAGGACGGCGCCGCGGGGAGCCGCCATGACGGCGGCGTCATCTCCCGGACGGACAAAAAACCGTTTTGGATCTTGGCGAGAAAGACGGGGAAGAAGACGGTTAAGAAAACCCCATTCCCCCACCGCGCGAAGCGGGAAACGAGCTGAATTTTTATTTTTTCTCGGCGGCATTACTCTTCTTTTGCCCAAACGTTGAGACGCCGGCCATGAGAGCCACAATACCGCTCACGCAGAGAACCAAAGGCAGAAACCCCTTTAAAACAAAGAGAACCTCATGCAACCAAACAACAAGACCAAACAACCCCATCAAAACAAACACAATCCCCACGCTCACCGCTGTCATACCCTTCTCCTTTCAATGTCACCTTCTTCGGACGTCGACATTTAATTCATCGCCCCGTCTTGGTAGGGAAGACGATAGCCTATTTGCCGTCGATGGAAAACTAAAACTTCAACGCGCGAGGGATGAACCCCGCCAACTGAGAAGCCACAAGGCGCGTTTGGGATAACGACCGGACGGCCAGGTCTCCCGCCCGGCCGTGGATAAAAGCCCCCAACGCCGCCGCTTGAAGCGCCTCTTTTCCATCAGCAAAATCCATCTGTCCCCACAACCCGGCAATGAGCCCCGTGAGCACATCCCCCATCCCGCCGGACGCCATGGCCGGGTTCCCCGTTGTGTTCTTCCAAACTTTTTTCCCATCCGTCACGAGGGTTCCAGCTCCCTTGAGAAGACACACACACCGAAAGCGGCGGGCGGCGTGCGTGGCCCATCGTTCCCGATCCGACTGAATTCGCTTAAAAGAAACACCCAACAGACGCCCCAATTCACCGGCGTGAGGCGTGATGATGAGCGGCGCTTTGTGCCGTTCAAGGAGCGAGGGCGCCTCCTTAAAAGCGTTCAACCCGTCGGCATCAAGAACAAGAGACATGGTTGAGCGAAGCACCGCCCGCTGAACAATCGCTTGAGTGGCGGGTGAACGCCCCAAACCGGGGCCGAGAGCCATCACATCCGGCTTAAAGTTGGCCCATGACGCTTGCAAGGGCCTCCATGCCGCTGGCGATAATGTTCCTGACCGATTTTCCGGGAGCGCCTCCGTCATCACTTCCAGCGGGGACCGCTTCGCCGCGACACCCTGCTGACTTCGGACCGTGGCGAATCGCACGAGGCCGGCTCCGGAGAAAACCGCTCCCATCGAACACAAAACCCCCGCTCCCACCATTCCTCGCGAGCCGGCCAAAATAAACACGCGGCCGCAGTCTCCTTTGTGGACATGGGCCGGGCGAGGGTGAATCCATTTTTTGGCGCGAGCCGGTGTGATAACGTTGATCACGACGCTTCCTCTTCGCCGCGCTTAACTTTTATAAACAGCGACGGCCACGGCGTAGGATTTTGTGTGCGAGAGAGAAATTGAAACGCGCTGGGCAATGGATCCAAGCGCCTTGGGAAGAACCACCCGGGGCTTTCCGCTGATCGAGTTTTTAATCCCGATATCTTTGTGGCTTAATTTCTTGGGAAGGTTGTCGATCACCTCGCTCAACGCTTTCCACACCGCTTCTTTCGCCGAGAACCGGACCGCGAAATGCTGGGCCCGGTTTTTCCTCGAGAAACAATACGTCATTTCTTCCGTCGTAAAAACGCGGCTTAAAAACCGTTTGTTGCGGATCAGCTTTTGAAACCGCCCCACCTCTTCGATATCGACGCCCAAGCTGAGCGGCTTCATCCCTTCGCGCCTGAGGATGCGGTTTCAATGCGCTCTTTGAGAAGTTTGTTGGCGAGCTGGGGGTTGGCGCGCCCTTTCGTTTTTTTCATGAGCGCCCCCACAAGCGATCCGATGGCTTTCTCTTTGCCGGCCTTAACGTCCTGAACAATCTTGGGGTTTTCAGCGATCACCTGATCGATCAATTGAATGAGCTCCGCCTCGTTCGACACCTGCGAGAGGCCCTTTTTCTCAACCACGGAGCGGGGCGATTCTCCAGTCGAATACAGTTCAGCAAAAATGTCTTTCGCCATTTTCCCGTTGATGGCGCCGGACTGAACCAGATCCACCAGCTCCGTCAAATGGGGGGCGGACATGGGAGAGGCGGCAATATCTTTATTCTCCTCGTTCAAGCGGCCCAAAAGTTCCGTCGTTATCCAGTTGACCAACGGTTTGGCGATCCGACCCTTCTTGTCCGCCGCAAGTGTGGCCAGGCCGTTCTCAAAATAATCCACCAATTCGCGTTGGCTCACCAACACCCCGGCGTCGTAATCGCTAAGCCCCAACTGGCTCACAAGACGCGCCTTTCGTTCCGTCGGGAGTTCCGGCAAGCTCGCCTTCATCTCCGCGAGCCACGCCTCGCTCAAATTGAGAGGAACCAAATCCGGTTCCGGGAAATACCGGTAATCGTGCGCCTCCTCTTTGGAACGCATGGAAAAAGTGGCGGATTGAGTATCGTCCCAAAGACGCGTTTCCTGATTGATCCGCTCACCTCCGCGAATGGCTTCGATCTGACGGTTTATTTCAAACACGATGGCGTCTTTGACGGCCCGAAAACTGTTCATGTTTTTCACTTCGACTTTGGTTCCAAGCGTCGTTTCTCCGATAGGCCGCACCGAAATATTGGCATCGCAGCGAAGGGATCCTTTTTCCATATCGCAGTCCGACACGCCGATGAATTGAATCATGGCTTTGATCGTGCTCAAATATTCATACGCCTCGTCGGGCGAGGAGAGGTCCGGATGAGACACGATTTCTATGAGCGGAATGCTCGAGCGGTTTAAATCGACGAGAGAATAAGGGAGCTCCACCGACCCAATCGCGTGGAGCAGCTTCCCGGCGTCTTCTTCCATGTGAATCCGTTGAATGCGGATGACTTTCGGGGTCCCACCTTGGGTGAGCGTGACCGCCCCATCCAGGCACAAGGGTTGGTCGGACTGTGAAATCTGATACGCCTTGGGCAAATCAGGATAAAAATATTGTTTTCGGGCAAACGACGCGTGCCGGTTGATGGCGCACCCGAAAGCCAGGCCCACCTTGGCGGCGCTCTCCAGCGCTTTTTTGTTCAGAACCGGCAAAACCCCCGGTTGACCCGTGCACACGGGGCAGACTTGGGAGTTAGGGATGGAACCGAAATTCGTCTCGCAGGAGCAGAAGAGTTTGGAGTTTGTTTTCAGCTGAACGTGAACCTCAAGACCGATAACGGCCTCGTAGGTTTTATGATCGACAGCAGTCTGGGTCATGGATGGATTATAGGAAGATGCGACGGAGGTGGGTAGGGAGCTTCTTTAATAAGTTCTTGTCGGAGCCGTATTGGACTCGCTTCTCCGCATTGGCAAGTGTGCTCCAATCGGATTCCAATATTTCCTTGGGGTCAAACGTCCCGGTTTGTTTCACCGGCGCCATCAAAAACCACGTCACCGTTTTGTGATAGGTGACGCCGCTCCGCGTGTAAAAATAATGGACGTCCATGAGAGGTTCTTTAATCTCGCATGTCCATCCGGTTTCTTCTCGAACTTCGCGAAGCGCGGTCTCTTCATCGGATTCGCCCTTCTCGGGATGACCTTTGGGGAAGGTCCACACGCGGGTTCCAGCCAAATTCTCAACCTTGACCATGAGTAGTTTTTCTTGCGACGCGTCCCACACAAGGCCCCCGCAGGAAAAATCCGTCTTTGTTTTTTCAGTCTTTTTCATAGGACGAATGGTAACACAGCGGCCCCCTCCGGTCAAGAACGGCCAGCGCGAACGAACAAACGGATGTTTTTCGCTCCATGTATGATTTTTGAGGTATTATTTCCCCATGAAAATTTGTTCGACGTTAGCCGGTGTCAAGGTGGGAGACGGGCAACCCGTCCGCCTTATGGGGGTCATCAACGTGAGCCCTGAGTCTTTTTTTAAGGGCTCGGTTTATTCCAACGAACACGAAATCACGGAAGCCGCCCAAAAAATGACGGTGGAAGGGGCGGATTTTCTGGATATCGGCGCGATGTCGACGGCCCCCTATTTGGACA
Source organism: Elusimicrobiota bacterium (assembly GCA_003140895.1). Classification (GTDB taxonomy): domain Bacteria; phylum Elusimicrobiota; class Elusimicrobia; order F11; family F11; genus PLLH01. The sequence continues at coordinate 9,095 of PLLH01000116.1, read as the reverse complement.
CCCGAATCTCCGAAGAAGAAGAAACACGCCGCCTCGTGGGGGCCATTCGCCTGATCCGGAAGTGGTCCCCCTTGCCGATCTCCGTCGACACGTTCCGCTACGCCCCGGCGTGCGCCGCCGTTGAAGCGGGAGCCGTTATTCTAAACGACGTGATGGGGCTTATCTCCCATCCGCTGATCCATCAGCTGACCCCCCAACTCCAGGGGCTTATTCTCATGGCCCATCCCTCCCTCAAACAGAACACAGCCCTCGCCAGCCCCGTCCGGAACACGAAATCCATTCTGAGACAATCCCTTCAACAAGCGGTCCGGGCCGGTTTTGATAAGAAAAAAATCGTGATAGATCCGGGCATCGGTTTTTTCAGAAAAACGAAGATGGATTGGTGGAAATGGGACATCGATATATTGAAACAACTCTCGTCCTTTCGAACCCTCGACGTTCCCGTGTTGGTGGGCCTCTCCCGGAAGTCGTTCATTGGAAAATTGTTGGAAGAGAAACCGGCGGCGGACCGGCTGCCGGGGTCCCTCGCCGCCACGGTGGCCGCGGTCATGAACGGGGCTTCACTTCTTCGGACGCACGATGTGACCGCCACGAAAGACGCGGTTCGAATGGCGGAAATTTTTCGGCAGGACGACTGAATTATTTTCTCTTGAGGGGCTGGAACTAACGGGATGTTGAACGGCGGTCGTTTCGTGGATGAAGCCCGCGGAACCGCTTCCATGAATCGGCCCCCTGAGTCACCCCATGCCACGAATCCAGCGATATTCCCACTTCCATTTCTGAATCCGAATTAACAGAGCGCGTCCATATGACGCATCCGAAACATTCCACATGATCCATCGTGGAAGGGAAAGCGATCTCCAGATCCGCGCCCACGTACAGCTTCATTTTTGTGATCAATCGAAGTCCTTTCTCGCCGATGTCGAACGCCAGCGCCGGAGCCACCTCGTTCATTCCATCCCGCCGGATGACGACGTTTTCATGAGACTCAAAACGAGGCTCCCGTCGCCGGTCCTTCCGTGGACTCGCGATATAAAATTTGGGCGCTTTTCTCGACGGAACAATCTTCATACTCTAAGGATGCCGCCGGCAGGGGTCCCTGTCAAGTGAATTCCCTGTGACAGAGAGATAAAAGATGTTGATTATGAGCTATTCTCACGCCTGCCCCCCAACGCGCCGCCCCACCGCCTTCTTCGATAGATCTTAACCGCTTCATAAAGAGTTCTTAACCCGCTTCGCTTATTCTATCGACAGGTGTTGATTTGCGTTGGCGGAGGAGTCTCTATGATCGGGCAGAGGACCAAACAATTCGTCGCCGCGCTTGTTCTTTTGTCTCAACCACTTATGGTCCCAGCCATGAGCTCAGGCTCATCGAGCGCAGGCTCCTCGGGCTCAAGCTCCTCGGTCGGACTCACCCTTCGGGAAGCTCCCAATGCGCGGTCGGCCGCTTTGGCGGAATCCTATACCGCTTGCCATGATGATGTGGCGGCCTTTACGTATAACCCGTCGGCTCTCAGCTACCTCTCAGACCCGCGCGTTTCCATCCTCTATCACAAAGGGATGCTTGATGACGCTTACGCTCATCTCAGCATCGGAATCCCCATGGGGACGAGAGGCGTGGGGATATCGGTGGGCACCTATGACGGAGGACCGGTTCAACTCTATGACGGGACGACCGAAAAAACCGTCACAGCCGAACGGGACGTCATGGCGTCGGTGGCCTACGCGAATCGAACACGTCTTCTCTCATGGGGCCTCGCGTTGAAAATGATTTCCTCAGAGCTGGCCGAGTCGGCGAAAGGCACCGCCGCCGCCGCCGACGCGGGCCTTCAGATTCCGCTCAGCTCCCGCGTTCAAGCGGGAATCGCCCTTCAAAACATGGGATCTCGCATGACCTATATCGAAGCTGAACACAACCTCCCGCGAGTCGCGCGGGCCGGACTCGCGCTGAAAACGCCGTCAGGCACTTTTTCTTCTCTTCTCCTGTTGGACACGGTCTACGATATCAACGATGAATCGATCCGGCCCGCGCTGGGTCTGGAATTGACCAAATCCCTGATTGCCTTACGCTTGGGATATAAATTTGGACACACCCTTGAAGGACTCACCGCCGGAGCCGGAATCTCATTGGGGCTTTGCGCGTTGGATTACTCGTTCGGGATCGTCGATAAACTTGAAAACCATCACCGGATCAGTCTATCCTTAGCCTTGGGACGCAGAGGAGATAAAAAATGAGGATGCGACCAAAACCGCTCCGTCAACAATCCGTTGTTCGCCTGGCTTTTCGGTTGAGCCTCGGGGGAATGGCGTTATTCCTGTTGTTCTCCTCCGGTGTTTCGGCAGCGACGTTTCGAACCGTTCCAAAGAACGTCATCATTTTTATCGGAGATGGCATGGGGTTTGAACAAGTTAAGGCTGGAGGATTGTTCACAAACGGGCAGATTGGTTCTTTGTCGTTTGAGCAATTCCCCCATCAATCCAAAATGACCACTCGCTCCGCCGACAATTCCATCACGGATTCCGCGGCGAGCGCTACCGCCATGGCCACCGGCCACAAAGTCAACAACGGCGTCATCAGCCAACAATGGCCGGGGGATGGAAGCAACTTATCGACGCTTCTTGAATACTACAAGAGCAAAGGTCGCCGCACCGGTCTCGTCACGACCTCCGACATCACCGACGCCACGCCCGCCGCCTTCGGCGCCCACCAATCCACTCGAAACAATCGCGCGGAAATCGCCTCGGATTATCTCCAGCGTTCACGCCCCAACGTTTTATTTGGAGCGAATCTCTACATGAACGAGGCAAACGCCAAAAGCGCCGGATACACCGTGGTAAAAGGGCTGGCTGATCTTAACGCGCTCGATTTAAGTCAGATCTCTTATCTTTCAGGGCAGTTCCGCAATTATGACTATATGGAATGGGAATACAGACGGCTCGCCAACCTCGTCCCGGATCAACCGTCGTTATCCACGATGACCTCGACGGCCCTTGAAATTCTCAACAACAACCCGAACGGCTTTTTCCTCCTCGTTGAGAATGAATTAACCGATGAAATAGGGCACCGCTCGGAACTGACGGCAGCGGAACGAACCATGCGTTTGGTCTTCGAGGTTCGCGAACTCTCAAACGCCGTCAACGTCGCTTTGAATTGGGCCAAAGACCGGGATGACACGCTTATCATCGTCGCCGCGGATCATGAAACCGGCGGATTCAAACTCCTGACATCCACAGGCCAGGCCAACGTGGTTCCGTCAAAAGCGTCCTGGTCCACGAACCAGCATACGTCCGTTCAGGTGCCGGTGTACGCCTGGGGAGCCGGCGCCGGGCGCGCAACCGAAGTCACCGACAATTCGGGGATGTTCAATTTCGGAAGCCCTCAAATCGCCCCGATTCCGACCCTTCAACCCAGCTCAATCGCGGTGAATGAAAATGAGGCCGCGACGCTCTCCATAACAGTCGATGGAACCGACCCGTTTACGTTTCGCTGGCAAAAAAACGGGCACGATATTCCCGGAGCAACAACCTCCCTTTATGTCACGCCGCCCTTGACCAAAGAAGACGCTGGAGCGACATTTCAGTGCATCGTGGCCAATACCATCGGTGAAACCGCCAGCCAAAGCGTAGCGGTTTCCGTCCGACGGACGACGCCCCCCATCATGGGTCAATCCGTTGGAACGCCGGTTCCCAACCCGGGGAACGTCAAATTACAGGGAGGAGCCAAAGGGTTTTTAAATCCGTCGATAAACGATGTCGCGCGTTTGCATTTCAACGCGACCGGGCCGGGCTCTGTTCGGTGGGAATTATTCGATCGGGAAGGACACGAAGTTCAATCCGTAACGAAAGAAACACCGGGGAACACACCTGATGCGCTGGAATGGAACGGCTCGAATGAAAATGGAACATCCGTGGCGCCCGGATTGTATTTCTATCGCTTAGAAGGGCCTGGACTGCGCACGATGGGAAAAATCGTCGTCATCGACTAATCGACAAACGAGTGTTGCGCGGATCTCTTTTTCCCTCTCATCAGAAACAAGACTCCAGCAATCCACATCGCGTAGAGAGGCGCCAACTGCCAATGGCCTGAAAACCCCATCAACATCCCCACGTTCCAAGCAATGCCGTTATGACCGAAGCCTTGCAACGCGAAGAGAGGAACGGTCCCAATCGCAAAATGCCCCTGGAAAAAATGAGGAAATATATACTCGAAAAGAGGATCTCTAAAATAAGGAGAAATCTGGGGGTCAACGGCGGTTGACGCCGTCACGGCCAAAAGGCTCCAAAGGGCCAGGACAACGGTCGAAAAAATGAGCTCCCGACGAATGAAAGCCACGCCGGCCGCCAAAAAAGGAAGCATCACGATCAGGTATCTCGATGTGAAACTATGGCCCCCATTCCAATAATCCGTCGTTCCATATCCGGAAATAAAAACGACTTGGCTGACGCATATCCCGGCGAAGAGAAGCCCCTCCGCTTTCAGAGAGCGGCGCATCATGCTCCCCCATCCCAGAATCCCCATGATCAGCCATGGACACATATAAAACAGTCCTCGCTGACTTCCCAAGAGCAGCTCCGCCATGACCTGAATCCGAGGTAAAACGAACCGGTCTTCCCGCATGCCCTTGAGAGCGTAACCGGTTCCCGTTTGCGCCAAGTACGTGTACGTGTTGTAAATAAAGTGACCGCTGATACGGTAATGGTAACTCATGAGCAGCGCAAACGTGATGAACGCCCCCAAACCCATCCACGCGACGCGTTTCCAGGGTCGAACGACGCTTCCCGCGTAAATCAGAATGAGCAAGGCCGGAAAACAAGCCGAATATTCGAGCAACACGCCAAATCCAGCTAAGAATCCAATGAGGAAGAGCCACGCGCTTTTTATCGGACTCGTCGCCGCCCTTGTTTTTAATGTCCAGGCCATAAAAAAAGCCGTGAACAACACGACGGCCGCCAGCGAGTGGGAATAGTACATCGTGGAGTAAGGGAAAAAGGGAGATCCGAGGCCGAGGGCGAGTGTCACAAAAGAACTGGCCCGGAGACGGCCCGTCACATGAACCAACCAAAGAAAAAAAAGCGCCAACCCCGCCGCCGAAGGGATCCCCAGCGCAAAAAACGTGGTCACATACTGAGACACCGTGAGACGGATCCACTCCGTCTGAATCACCTCGCCAAGGCCATACCAACAGGCAGCCCAAAAGGGAACCGCCCAAAAACTGCTGCCGGGGGCCTTGTTGGAGTAAACCAGAACCGGTAACCCGGGATATCGAAGCTGATCCTGGGGACGGGCCTGATAGATCCGGACATCATGGGTGGTCGCTGAGAATCGATTGATATGCAGCACGCGGTCTTCGACGAGAGACCTGGTCATGGCCAACCGCGCGTTTTGATTGGCCCCGCCGCATTGATAAAAAAAGCCGTAACTCGCCGCCAACAGGACGAAGAGGACCACGGCGTTTTTATGGGCATCGGATAACGTGTTTAAAGGAATCATTCCGAGTCACTATAAACTATTTAAGAAAGCAATAAAATGGGAGCTGATTAATCTATTTGATATATTTAACCTGTTCTATCTTATTTACGCACACCAACCGAATGCCGTCAACAGGAGGGCTGATGGAAACCAGGAACGACCCGATCAACACGAAAGGACGCCTCGCGTTAATATCAGCGCTCATCGCCGAGTCTCCCGACAGCGTCGTTGTTGTCGATCCGTCGTACGACATCCAAATCTGGAACAAGGCCGCCAAAAAACTTTTTGGGTGGGATGAATCGGACATCGTCGGGAAAAATATTTTTGACACCCTGGTGCCCCCGGAATCCGCGCAGAAGACAAAAGCATTGATTCCACGATTGGCGAACGACGACGTGATTCACGCTGATATCCGATGGAAGGCCAAGANNGACCCCCATCCCGGCGGAGGTGACGGCGTTCGCCATTCGAGGGATGAGCCGGGAGACAGTGGGATATGGATTGTTCTTCCGAGACCCCTGTGAAATCAAGAAGCACCGGGAATCCCTTCTCTTATTGGGAAAAATGGCCTCCGTCGGCCAGATGGCCGGGGGCGTCGCGCATGAGATAAACAACCCATTGGGCATTATATTGGGGTTTTCCCAGGTGACGGCATCGCAACTCAGCCAAGACGACCCCAATTATCAATCCATGAAAACGATTGAACGGGAAGCCCTGCGATGTAAAAAACTGGTCCACGACCTTCTTCGTTTTTCCAGAGTGCCCAAAGACAACAGTTTCGAGATCGTTGACGTCAACATGATGATAAAAGAGTGTTTCTCGCTGATTGAAGCCAGGTCTAAAACAACCGATGTTGAGGTTATTCAAGAATTGACGCCCACTCCCCTCACCGTCAACGCCAACGACAATCAGTTGCAGCAAGTGGTCATCAATCTCGCCAACAATGCCATTGATGCGATGCCACATGGAGGCCAATTGTTTATCGGAACGCGCCCGTCAACGACCAGGCAAAACCACGTGGATCTTTATGTGAAGGACACGGGAGAGGGAATCTCGAAGGAAATTCAGCAGAGAATTTTTGACCCTTTTTTCACCACAAAGGACGCCGGGAAAGGGACGGGGCTGGGGCTCTCTCTCGTTCAAGAGATTATCAACAACCACGGCGGTCACATAGAATTGGAAAGTGAAATGAACCGGGGAACCACGTTCACGATTTCCCTGAAACAAGCGAACGCGTCATAAGTTGCGCCCTCCCCAATAAAAAGACCTGCCAAGGATGCGACGCGATGGAATGATCCTCGTATTCCGTTATCGGAATTTGTAATCAAACCCAAAAGTGAAATCCCGCCCGTCTTGGGGAATAGCATTTTGTACATTCGCGGCTCCCGCAGGGACGGAATAGCTCGTATTAAATAGATTGTGAACGCTCGCATAAAAATCAGGCCCCGCTTTCCAAGGTTGCTCACGCAAGGTGAGGGCAAAAAGCGTGGCTGTCGGCAGCGATGTCCCCTGTAACGTCTGACGTTCACTCACAAAAAATGTTTTCAGACTGACCCTCGTCTTTGTCGGCTCGATCCACGCCGTCAAACCTGCGGAACCGCTGTGGCGAGGGGAATTGATGACTGGGGAATCGTTTTCTTTTCGAGAGTTCTGTAACAAATACCCGGCAAAACCAGAAAGGGATGCGCTCCATGACCACTTCGAGTAAACCTCAAGGCCGGTTCCCCGGGCGGAACTTTTATTTTGAGATTGAACCAAACCGTCTGCGATCGCGGTCTCCTCAATGAGATTCGTGATTTCATTTCTATAAGCCGACACACTCACCATGCCGCGTCCCGGGAATTGCTGCTCCCAGGCCAGTTCATAACTCTTGATTTTTTCCGGTTGGAGGCTGGAGTTCGGCGCCACAGAAATGCCATCGGCGTAAAACATCTCGTAGGCGGTTGGGCCGCGAAATGCGGATCCAACCATGGCTTTTAAAACGCTGTCCGTCCAAAGCCGATGAACGGCGGCAAGGCGCGGATTGATCGTTTTGCCAAACAATTGGTAGTAGTCGTAACGCGCGCCAAGCGTTAAAGAAAGCGCCCGATAGGGCTGAAGCTCCTGCTGGAGGTAGGTGGCCCAATGATAAGGCGTAATATTCATATCGATCGCGGGGGGAGAGCCTTCGTTGAAATTTTGTTGCAAATTACGGGCCATCTTCATGTATTCTTCTCCGATGGTCAGCGCATTCTTCTGCCCATAAGGTGTCAGCCGGGCGCGAAGCTCTTCGCCATACGATCGCGCAATCGCTACATCCATATTTCGAATCACATCAGGCGGGGGCGCATCGTTCGCATACATATAATCGCCACGGTAGTCATACCGATCATAATAAGCTCGGCTGGTTAATTGGAGCTCCGGCAAAACTTGGTGTTCTCCTTTCAATTCCAGGAAGGATTGGTTGTACCGCGTTTTAGTGCCCGGGTCATTAAAGATTGTTCCGTAGGAAGCCGTCGGAATTTGTTTCGATTGCGTTCCATTGTTGCCCATCAACGTCCACCCCTGATAGGATAATTTCGCATAAAACGATCGGTCTTTTTCGCCGTTACATCCGCTGGCAATTCCATTGTTGATGGTGGAAAATTCTTGGTAGTGGAGATCTTGACCGTCCGAATGCCGATTAGAACCGGTGAGATAAGCTTTAACCCCGTTTGAATACGAAGGTGCCAAGCCGATAAACTCCCGGTGAGTCCCATAACTGCCGCCTTCAGCCGAGGCGTGGATGAGGGGGGCCTGACCCGCCGACTTGGTCACGATATTCACAACTCCGAAAAAGGCATTGTCCCCGTAAAGAGCCGAAGCGGGTCCTTTAATAACTTCGATATGGTCCACCGCTTTCATGTCTATGGAGAGATTGTAATCAGCCGACGCGGCTCCATCTATATTCTCATTCAATCGATGCCCGTCCAGTAAAATGAGAATCCGATCATTGTAATCGCTTGGCACTTCGAATCCTCGAAACCAGAGAGACGTGAAGTAGCGGTCGTCGGTCCCGAATACGCCGGGAACGCTTTGCAGCGCTTCCGCCAGGTTACGATAGCCATAGCGTTCAATATCTTCAGCGGTGATCACATAAGCCGTGGCGGGAGCTTCGGAAAGTTTCTGCTCGTGGTGAGAGGCCGAGACGACCTTGGCTTCCTCTTCAAAAAACCGGAATGCCTCGTCTTCTGCCCATACAGATAAAACCGGAAGACAGACAAGACTCGCGAACAAAATTAGTCGGTGCATTTTGTGCATGACTTTCTCCTCTCTCAAGCAACCGCCTTTTATGACGCGGTTGAATAGTAAAAGAAAACGAAGACCCCTATCAAGCTAAAACATAAAAAAGAAGTAAATCAGGCTTCGAGAAAGGCGGGAAAAAGGCATTGGAAGGTCTGATTTATTTAGGCCGCCCCCGCTTCGCCTTCGGCTACGCGGGGGTTCGAACCAAGTGAATTGATAGCCTGAAAGGACTGACTTATCTGGGCCGCACTACGCTGTACAGCGCGTAGTACTGCCACAGCTTTGATTATTTAAATTTAAGGAGCTGGGCCGGGTAGGATTCGAACCTACGAAGGGCGAAGCCCGCCAGATTTACAGTCTG
>PLLH01000040.1 GCA_003140895.1 Elusimicrobiota bacterium | reverse complement strand
GGCCTCGCAAGATTGAGCGGGGTGATGTGGTGAGCGTTGATGTGGCCGCAACGCTGGATGGATTTGTTGGAGATACCGCCGCAACGTTTTTAGTTGACCCTGTTTCCTCGGAAGCGGAAAAATTGGTCCGCGTGACGAAGAAATCGCTTGAAGCCGCTCTTGAATTGGCGGTTCCGGGAAACCGGCTTGGAGACATCAGCGCCGCCGTTCAAAGCGTGGCCGAAGGCGAAGGGTTTGGAGTGGTGCGGGATTTGGTGGGGCATGGGATTGGGCGTCAGATGCATGAGCCTCCGGCCGTTCCGAACTATGGAGAGCGTGGAACGGGGATCCGCTTGGAACCGGGACTGACGATCGCCATTGAGCCGATGATCACGGCGGGCCACTGGGAAGTTTTGTTTTTAGACGATGGATGGACGGTTGTCACGAAAGACGGATCGCTGGCGGCTCATTTCGAGCACACGGTGGCCGTGACGGAAAACGGACCGCTCCTTTTAACCAGCGTCGATTAAAGGCACAAAGGGTTCAGGAGTCCAATGGCGAAAGAAGACAAAATTGAAGTTGAAGGAATTATCCTCGAGGCGCTTCCCAACGCCATGTTTCGAGTGGAAATTGACGGCGGGCATAAAATTTTGGCCCACATCTCGGGAAAGATGCGGATGCATTACATTAAGATTTTGCCGGGAGATAAGGTGAGGGTGGAAATGTCGCCCTACGATTTAACCCGCGGACGCATCACATACAGAGAGAAGTAACGGAGGATTTAAGTGAAAGTCAGGGCATCGGTTAAAAAACTTTGTAGTAAATGCAGGGTGGTAAAACGGCACGGCCGTGTTTACATCATCTGCGAAAACCAGAGACACAAACAACGGCAAGGATAGTCGGGAGGCATTGTGGCACGAATTGCAGGTGTTGATTTACCAAAAGGAAAGAAGGTTCATATCGCCCTTCGATACATTTACGGCGTCGGGCCGGCGGTTGCCGAGAAAATTTTAGAATCCACCGGCGTTGACGGATTAATCCGCGTGAAGGATTTGACGGAAGGGGATATTTCCAAAATTAACTCGGAAATTTCACGGTCCTACCGCGTGGAGGGAGATTTACGGCGCGAGGTTCAACAAAATATCAGACGCCTGATTGAAATCAATTCATATGCGGGGTATCGGCATCGCCGAAATCTCCCGGTTCACGGACAGCGGACAAAGACGAACGCCCGTACCCGCCGTGGACGTCGCAAGACGGTTGGATCGATCAAGGCAGCGGAATAATCGGAGTTAATTCATGGAAGAGAAAGAACAACCCAAGAAAGCGCCGGACCCCAAGAGCGCTCCTAAAAAGAAAAAGATCGTGCGCGATGTGGCGAACGCCCGCGCTTATATTCAGTGCTCCTTTAATAACACGATTGTGACCATCACGGACAGCCATGGCGGCGTGATCGCCTGGGCGTCCGCTGGAAGCGCCGGATTTAAAGGGACAAAGAAAGGGACTCCGTTCGCGGCCCAAATCACCGGGGATCAAGCGGCAAAGAAAGCGAAAGAATTTGGAGTGCGTCAAGTGTCGGTTCATGTGAGCGGCCCAGGATCCGGACGGGAAACGGCTATTCGAGCGCTGCAAGCGGCTGGATTTTCAATTTCTCAGATTCGTGACGTGACCCCGATTCCGCATAACGGATGTCGGCCACCCAAACCGCGAAGAGTGTAAGAGCGAAAACCATTTTCTTAGGAGGATTCATTGGCTAGGTATATCGGACCTGTTTGTAAATTATGTCGGCGCGAAGGCGCGAAGCTCTTCTTGAAAGGAGAGCGGTGCAACTCAAAGTGTCCCATCGATAAACCGACGGGATCTTTGGTGCCCGGTCAACATGGAAAAAGACGTTCCAAGATGACGGATTACGGAAAACGTCTGCGCGAAAAACAGAAAACAAAGCGCATCGCCGGTCTTTTAGAAACGTCCTTCTACGGTTATTTTAAGCGGGCGCGAAAAATGCCGGGTCAAACCGGCGAGACCTTGCTCCGCCTTCTCGAGATTCGTTTGGATAACGTGGTCCGCCGATTGGGCTTCGCCTCGTCCATGGCTTCCGCTCGTCAAATGGTTCTTCATGGCCATATCAAAGTGGATGGGAAGAGAGTCAACATTCCTTCTTATTCCGTCAGCGTGGGAGAAACCATCACCCTGTTCGACGGAGTGAAAGGGAACCTCGCCGTTCAACGATCGATTGCGAGTCAGATTCGCAAGGAGATTCCAGCGTGGCTCGAACTGGATCCGTCTTTGATGGACACACTGGGGCGGTCCAAAGATCTTCCTGTCGACTTGAGCAACATTAAGGTCGAAGGGCGCATGAAACTCCAGCCCAAGCGGGAAGAGATGAGTTACCCTGTCAACGATCAATACATCGTTGAGTTGTATTCGAAATAGTTTTCAACACCAATACTGCGACAAATTAGAGGAGAGATTCATGATTACACAAGGTTTGATTTTACCTCAGCGTTTAGAAACGGATCAGGACACGTTAACCGAACAATACGGTCGGTTTATCGCCGAGCCTTTTGAAAAGGGATACGGCCATACGATCGGCAATTCCATCCGGCGGATTCTTTTGTCCTCCTTGGAAGGAGCGGCTGTGACCGCGGTTCGCGTGAAAGGAGCCATGCACGAATTCACGAGCCTGAAAGGCGTTCGTGAGGATTTGATTCACATTATTCTTAACTTGAAAAAGCTCCGCATTAAACTGTACGGCGCGGGCCCGGAAACGCTCCGGCTCAAAATTCGCCGGCAGGGAGAAGTCTTCGCGAAGGACATCGAACCCAATAATCAGGTTGAAATTTTAACGACCGATTTGGTGTTGGCGACCTTGGACGACGGTGCCGAGCTTGAGATGGAAATTGAAATCACCAAAGGCCGCGGCTATGTGCCCGCCGACCGGTTAAAGAAAGATGGACAGCCGCTGGGGACCATTCCCGTGGACGCTCTTTTTTCCCCGGTGTCCAAAGTTCACTATGAAGTGGAAAACGCTCGCGTGGGCCAAATGACGGACTATGACAAATTGATCGTTGAGGTTTGGACCGATGGCAGCGTGACGCCCGGAGACGCGTTGGCTTACTCCGCCAAGATTCTCAAAGATTCACTCACCATCTTCATCACGTTCGATGAGGAAGAAGTGGCTCCCGTCCAAGCGCAAGTGGTGACGGAAGAATCCGCCAAGATGGAAGAGCTCTTGTCGCAGCCGGTTGAAATCATTGAGCTCTCGGTTCGCGCGTCGAATTGCCTGAAAGTGGCGAAGATTAAAACGATCGGCGAGCTCGTGGGCAAAACAGAAGAAGAACTTCTCTCGTATAAAAATTTCGGAAAGAAATCCCTGGATGAAATTCGTGAGAGACTTAAAGAAATGGGACTTTCGCTCGGCCGTGTTCCCTCGCAGCCGGCTGGAGTTTAAGGAAGAGAAACTATCATGGCTAAAACAACAGCGGGTCGTAAATTAAGAAGAAAACAGGGCGCGCGGGTGGGTCTTTTGCGGTCCTTGGCGACAGATCTCTTCCGGTATGAAAAAATCACAACCACTTTCGCGAAGGCGAAAGAGTGTTCTCGTTTGGCTAACCATTTGATTGCCGTCGCAAAACGGGCGGATTTGAACGCTCGCCGGATGGTGGCAAGAGATATTCATGACCACGAAATATTAACCAAGGTCTTTGATGTTTTAGCGCAACGGTATGCGACCAGAACCGGCGCCGCAACTCAAATATTCCGTTTGAATCCTCGGCAAGGCGACAACGCCGAGATGGCACTTATTAAGCTTATTGCTTGATTTTTCGATAAAAGCTACAACATGGGCTCCATGGTGGCTTTATTGGTGAGGATTTGATGTTTAATTATATTTTAGGCTTGTTCTCTAATGACATGGGAATCGATTTGGGAACAGCCAACACGCTGGTCTATGTGAAAGGCCAAGGGATCGTCCTTCGGGAACCCAGCGTCGTCGCCATTGACCGTACCACTCGAGAAGTTCTTGCCTTCGGAGCCGAAGCAAAACGGATGCTCGGAAAAACCCCCGCTAACATTCAAGCCGTTCGGCCGCTGCGAAATGGCGTCATCGCTGATTTCGAAGTGACTCAGGCCATGATTAAATATTTCATCCGGAAAGTTCACAACCGCCGCAGCCTTCTCCATCCCCGCATTGTGATCGGCATCCCCTCCGGCATCACGGAAGTGGAAAAGCGGGCCGTTCGTGAAGCGGCCGAGCAAGCCGGAGCCCGTCAAACGGAGCTGTTGGAAGAACCCATGGCCGCCGCCATTGGCGCCGACCTTCCTATCTCGGAGCCGCACGGGAATATGATTGTCGATATCGGCGGAGGGACAACAGAGGTGGCCGTTATTTCCCTTTCGGGTATGGTTGTTTCCAAATCGATCGATGTGGCCGGCGATGAAATGGATGAGGCTGTCGTGCAGTATTTTCGCCGGAAATACAACTTGGTCATTGGGGAAGCGACCGCCGAGAATGTGAAGATCAAAATTGGAAGCGTCTTCCCGCTGCCGGAGGAAGAATCGATGGAGGTCAAAGGCCGGGACCAAGTTACCGGTCTTCCGCGAGTCATTAACGTCACGAGCGAAGAGATCCGCCAAGCTTTGTCAGAGCCCGTTACNNCACCGTAAAGGAAGCATTGGAAGAAACACCCCCTGAATTGGCCGCGGATTTGGTGGACCGCGGAATTATGATGGCTGGGGGGGGAGCCTTGTTACGTGGTTTCCCCGATCTTCTTTCACAAGAAACAGATTTGCCTGTCCACGTCGCGGCCGATCCGCTGAGTGCGGTCACTATCGGTTGCGGTCGATACCTTGAAGAATTGGACAATATTAAAAGGAAAAGGATTATGTTGTCCTCTTCGTCATGACCTTGTCATTTTTATACTCATATCCCAATTCCCCGTCGTCTGCTCAGCCTAGTCGCGTCAGCCGCTCGTGGGGATTGAATTCTCATATTGCTGTTCCGCATGGAAACGATCATGCCAACAATTTTCCACCCACTCTTAATTTTCTTCCCTTTACGTTCGATCTTAGTTTCCCTCACAACTGATTTCCCCGTTTTTCGGGGAGGGGTTGCTTGCGGAAATCGGACGGAGGGGCTTTTCCCTGCCTTTCGTGATCCCGGGTTCCCTCTGCCATGACGATTGAATTCATCCAACGAAACCGCTCCGGTGTCCTGGCCTTTGTTTTTTCCTTGATATCCATTCTTTTCCTGACTCTTCGCGTGGATGCCTATATCATCGGGATCAAAACAGCTGTTTGGTTTCTGGTGTCGCCGGAAGTTGTCTACTCCGGTCTGTTTTTCAATAAGTTGGATGCGCTGGAAGGCCGGATCTTCAAGCTCGTTCGCGCGGAAGGCGCGAATTATATTTTGACGAAAGAAAATGAGCTTTTGGCCAAAGCGAAAATCGAGCGCGACGCGCTGGAAGCGGAAAACAACCGACTTCGAGTCCTTCTGAATCTAAAAAAAGTTTTTTTCCCGGCGGCGATTTCGGCGCAAGTGATCGGACGCGATGTAAGGGAATGGTTTCACGTGGTGTCTTTAAACAAAGGGAAAGCCGATGGGGTCGTTTTTTCAGCCGCCGTGGTGACCGGAATGACGGACCATCCCGCTCTGATCGGGCGGATTATTGAAGTGGGGGAGCGCACGAGCAAGGTTCTTCTCGTGACGGACGAAATGTCGGCCGTATCGGCCGAGGTGGCCGGGAAGGGAGATCTGGGGCTTATTGAGGGCCAGGCGCGGCCCTGGGTCAGCTTGAATTATTTGCCTCCGGCCTCACAGGCGTCCGTTGGAGACCAGGTGATCACGGCCGGGTTGGGCGGTGTTTTTCCGCCGGGGGTCCCGATCGGCCAGGTGGTCAGCCTCTCGGACATGTCCGATGGTTATTTTAAGGGAGCCAAGATAAGGCTGGACGCGTCGCTGGGGTCTCTACGCGATGTTCTTGTCCTTCGGAGGGAAGAAATTTCCGATTCGGAGGCGAAGCCATGAAGCGAAATCTTTATTTTTTTATGACCCTCACGATTGGAATTTTTATCCAAATTTTTTTCAATCGGTACCTTTCCTTGTTTGATGTGGGCCCCAACGTTTTACTGATGCTGGTTGTCGCGCACGGGTTTATTCGCGGGTCCCTGATGGGAGAAACGCTGGGGTTTTCCTGGGGACTCATTTCAGATTCCATGGGAGTTGAACTGTTCGGGACGCAGGCCCTCATCCTGACGCTGGCGGGCTATTTGGCGGGGAAATTCCGGCGCCGCGTCGCCAGTGAGCGCCCTCCCGCCCAAGTCATGATCGCCCTGTTTTCAACGATCCTCTATGGGCTTGGGAGCGTGTTGGTCCGCCATTTTTTTGAAGAAGGAATCCGGCGTTCCTTTCTTATGCCGATGATTCTTGGGATGTTGTTTAACATTCTTATTGTGACGGCCGTGTTTTGGGTTCTTGAGAGATGGATCAACATATGGAATCTTGAGACGGAACATGTCTGATGAAAGGACCCCGATATGTGGGTAGGCGGCAACACCGACGCGTTCTCGGAGAAGAAATTTCTCGGGCGAGCTCGTTTGGTGGCGGTTGTGTTCGCCGTTCTCTATGGCCTGATCACGCTCCGGCTTTTTTACCTCCAGGTTCTCAAAGGGGAGGAATTGGCGAGGATGTCCGAAAACAACCGGACGCAGGTTATTTTTCTGCGAGCGCCTCGCGGAGAGTTTTTTGACAGCAAAGGGCGTTTGCTGGTCACAAACCGGCCCAGCTGGTCGGTTATGTATTCGCCGCCGGAGAAGATGAAAGAGGAACAGGAACAGGAACGGATTCGCCGCCGCCTGGCCCCCTTCATGGAGCCGTTTTCAAAGAAATGGCTTCGTCGTCTTGATCGAGCGTTCGAGACAGGCCAAATGGTTCGTTTGGTGGAAGATGTCCCCAATAATGTGTCGTTTGGAATGAAAGAGATGGGAGAATTGGTACCGGGGTTACGGGTTGTCATGGAATTCCGGCGAGGTTACCAAGAAGGGAATGTCCCGGGCCATTTGGTCGGATACCTGGGAGAGATTTCCGAGGACGAGCTCAAAGAGAAAGCCTGGAGCCAACGGCGCCAAAGTGATTTGATCGGGAAGATGGGTCTTGAGCGAATTTTGGACAGAGAGGTCCGGGGTCAAGACGGCGGCATGCTCATTGAAGTGGATTCAATTGGGCGCTGGAAGAGAATTATTCGAGAGTTGTCGTCCCAGAAAGGATCCGATGTTCAATTGACGCTGGATATCGACGTTCAGCGGGCGGCTGAACAAGGGCTTCTTGAGACGCCGACCAAACGCGGAGCGGCCGTCGCCATTGACGTGAAGTCGGGCGCCATCCTGGCCTGGGCCAGCGCTCCGTCCTTTGATCTCAGGGGGTCCTTGGCCGAAGGGATCACCGATTCGGGGCTTCCCTTTTTTGACCGGGTGCATCGGGGGACGTATCCACCGGGATCCACGTTTAAAATTATGACGGCCATCGCCGGACTTGAAAATGGGGCTGTCAACGTGACGGACAAGATCAACTGCCCCGGGTATCTCCTGCTGATGGATAAACAAGGAAAGGAAAAACGATACGGTTGCTGGAAACGGCACGGCCCCATTGATTTTTGGAGAGCGATGGCGGAGTCCTGCGACACGTATTTTTATTTGCTTGGAGCTCGAACCGGTCCCACGGAGATCGCCAACACGGCGGCGGAATTCGGTTTCGGGCAGCTTGTCCAGCATGTGTTTCCGGGAGAGAGAACCGGCACCTTGCCAAACCCGGCGTGGAAGAAGAGCCATGGGCTCGGGGGGTGGTCCACGGGCGACACGTACAACATGTCCATCGGTCAGGGATTCGTGACATGCACGCCGCTCCAGATGGCGGTGATGATGGCCGGTGTGGCCGGCCGCGGAAAAATGATGGCCCCGTATGTGGTTGAAAAGATTATTGGGCCGGATGGCGTTCCGTCTTATCAGTCATCAAAGACGATGCTTCGGCAAATCGTCTTGAAGGACGCGACGTGGGAGATGATTTTTAAAGCTCTTCGGTTGGTGATCACAAACGGGACGGGAGGCGTGGGGAATAGTTCCTATCTGGACGTCTGGGGAAAAACAGGGACCGCGCAGAACCCTCACGGAGCGGATCACGCGTGGTTCGTCGCCTATGGGGGCTATCCCAACGAGGCTCCGTCGGTGGCGGTATGCGTTTTTGTTGAAAACGGAGGTCACGGCGGGAGCGAAGCGGCTCCGGTCGCGAAGAAAATGCTGGAGATCGCTTTGCCGAAGCGGTCTTCATAGGAGAAGTGACGATGCAAAGAAGCAATGTTGGAATTCCATCTGTTTTGCGCGGGACTATTTTCGAGCGCGGTTTGGATATCGATTGGCCGCTCTTTTTTTCAACGATCCTCACCGTCACCATTGGGATTTTAATGATCCATTCGACGGAAATCGGGGGAACCTGGCATTATCTATTCAAACAGATGGCGGCCGCTCTGATTGGCCTCATGGGGATGATTTTCTTGACTCTATTGCCGTATCAAATGTTCCGGAATTACATCCGGGCCACGTATATCTTTATGATCATTGTTTTAATATCCGTTTTTATTATCGGAACCAATTTGCGCGGGACCAAGGGGTGGTTTCACTTGGGTCCCATTTATATTCAGTCCTCCGAAGTCGCGAAGGTATTGTTTGTCCTGTCATTGGCTGGATATTTGGATCGCCGCATTCAATGGTATTCTCCGCGGTCGTTGGTCATGCCGTTTGTCTTCGCGTTGTTCCCGATCGTTCTCATCGTGGCTCAGCCGGATTTTTCTTCGAGTCTTGTGTTCATGCCGGTGACGCTGGTGATGTTCTATTTTGCCGGCGCTCGAACGCTGCACTTGTTGGGGGTGTGTCTGATGGGCGGCTTGGCGGCCGGGATCCCTCTGTGTTCGACGTATTTTCTGTCCCTGGATTTGGGTTCCTCTGAGCATCCGATTCTTTATTTCTTATCTCTGGCGTTACAGGGGGGGTGGCCGGGTCTCTGGTTGTTTTTGGGTATTTGTGTCACGATCTCATCGGTTTGGATTGTGGCTCGCAAGCTTCGCGTTTACATTCCATCGCTTTATCTTTGGGTGACGTTGATTCTTATCGGGTTTGGGACCTTGGGCGCCATGGCTGGCAATAAAGCGCTCAAAACCTATCAACGGCAACGGCTGATCGCATTCGTGAATCCCGATATCGATCCACTGGGAGGCGGATACAACATCCGTCAATCTCAAATCGCGATCGGTTCAGGGCGGATTTTGGGGAAAGGGTACGGGCGGGGAACTCAATCCAGGCTGGGGTTTCTCCCCAGCCGTCATACGGATTTTATTTTCTCCGTGATCGGCGAAGAATTGGGATTTCTGCAGACGCTGGTCGTTCTGTCGTTTTATTTTTTAATCGTATGGAAAGGATTTGAAATCGCCATGTCGGCTCGAGATCGATTTGGAAGTTTGGTGGCGTCCGGGTTTGCGACGATGTTCGCTTTTTATTCCATCCTCAATATCGGGATGACGATGGGGTTGGCGCCTGTGGCCGGCGTTCCGCTTCCCCTCGTGTCGTATGGAGGGTCCTCCGTCGTCAGTTCCATGACGGCCGTGGGAATCCTCCTCTCAATTCATTGGCGGAGGCATTTGTTGTGATGCCCCTTGTGAAAGGATTCTCAGCGGTTGTGATCCAACGGCTGCGCGTGCGGTTGGCCCGGCGTGGGCCAGCCCGCTTGCTGAGCCATCTTCAGCAAATCGATATGGTTCGTCGCGCTTTACAGGACGCCGCGTGGCCCGTTTCCAAAACGCAGGCGAAAAAACCGAAACTGAAAGTCTCTTTCGGTCCCGCCATTTCGGTTGGATACGAGTCCGAAGCGGAATATTTTGACGTGGATCTTCAGGCAAAAATGGATCCCGCCAGGTCCCAGGAGACGCTGTCTCCTCATTTGGGAGACGGATACGCGTTGGTCAGCGTCAAATCCATTCCGCGGTTTTTCCCGTCGTTGGAAGAGTCGGTGAACGTGGCGCGCTACGTGGTTCAGTCGCCGCTCCTGGCCCCGACGAAAAGCCGGTGGGAAGACTTCTGGAGAAAAGAAAATTTTTTGGTGATTAAGAAAAAAGAGGATCGTGAAATAGCCATCGATGCCCGGGCGTGTGTTCGCCAGTGGGCGTTGAATGGGGACACGTTGGAGCTGGAACTCCGTTTTGGCCCTGGCCGGACGCTGAAACCGGAGCGCGTGGTTGAAGCTGTTTGTGGATTTCAACCGAGCGATTTGGTCGACGACAAAGGTCTTCTTACATGCTTTATCAGCCGGAAGAGTCTCGCTTTCGAAAAAGGAAGCGGAGATTGTGTTGAACCATGACGGTTTTGACTGTCAGGGAATTTTCTATCGAGGTGAAAAATGAAACCAATTAAGAAACAAATTTTGGCCAATGCGTTGGCAGATGAAACGCGGGTGGCCATTTTAGAAAACGGTCAGCTGGCGGAGCTTTTTATGGATCGCCCGGTTCGAGGGGGCGGCGCGCAAGTGGTGGGGAATATTTATCAGGGGCGCGTGGAAAACGTCCTCCCGGGCATCTCGTCGGCCTTTATCGATGTGGGGCAGGAGAAAAACGCCTACCTTTACATCACCGATGTTCTCTGTGATACCAATCAACGGGATATCGACAAAATGTTGAAGCGCGGCTCGACGATTCTTGTTCAAGTGGCCAAGGAAGCCATCGGCACCAAGGGAATGAAGGTGACGATGGACGTGTCGCTCCCGGGGCGCTATCTCATCTTGATGCCTCTTTCAAAGCACGTGGGGATCTCCCGTCAGATTGAGAGTCATGAAGAAAGAGAGAGACTGCGAAAAATCATTGAGTCTCTTAACCCGCCCGGCGGCGTGATCGTTCGGACGGAGGCGGAAGAGGTGGATGAGCGGGCCCTGCGGCGCGAGACCAAATATCTGACGCGGCTTTGGGATAACATCAAAAAGAGGTCCGAAAAAGTGACCAAAGGCCTGGTTCACCGGGAACTGGGGCTCACCTTTCAAATCGTTCGAGACGTTCTCTCGGAAGACGTGGAATCGTTCTTGTTGGATAACCGGCAGGAGTACGAGGACGTGAAAGGGTTTGTGGAGATGCTGGCGCCGGAGTTGGTGGATCGCATTCACTTCTATGAAGGGAAAACCCCGATCTTTACGGCGTTTAACGTCGAGCAGGAACTGGAGAAACTTCGCGGTTCCCGGATCGATCTGCCCTCGGGCGGCTATATCGTGATTCAGGAAGCGGAGTCTCTTTGCGCGATCGACGTGAACACGGGGAAATTCACCGGAAAATCGTCTCAGGAAGAAACCGTCACCACGACCAACATGGAAGCCGCGGTGGAAACGGCCCGGCAGCTTCGTTTGCGAAACATCGGCGGAATTATCGTCATCGACTTTATTGACATGAGGCGTCGTCGCAACCGCGACAAAGTGATGGAAGTGTTGACGAAGGCGACTCAAGGTGATCACGCGAAGATAAAAATTCTTCCGATCACGCGCCTGGGACTTGTTGAGATGACACGCGAACGCCGGCGAGAATCACTCCAAGCCATGATGGGAGATCCGTGCCAAGAGTGTAGCGGCAGCGGCTGGGTTCTCTCGACCGAATCCATGTACCTTAAGATTCGAAAAGAACTGATTGAGATGACGCAGGGGCGTCCGGAGGGAAAATTGAAAATTTTCCTTCAGTCTCCCGTGGCGGCGTATTTTAAGGAAAACAGGGACCGCCTCGAGAAACAGATCAAGCGGCCTTCGGAAATAATTGAGGATGACACCCTTTCATGGGAGCAGTACCGGATCATCCTTGAGTAGAAACGTCAGTTAAAAAAGGCTATTGACCATCTTCGTCGGAAAAGAGTATGATCCGGCTCCTATGTCAATCTATGCGATAGTAAAAACAGGTGGAAAACAGTACCGTGTGGCTGAAGGTGACACTCTCCAAGTTGAAAAACTAGAGGTCAAAAGCGGAGACGAAGTCAAACTCGACGAGGTTCTTTTCGCGAAGGGTGACGGTAAGTCTCTTGCGGGTCGGCCCCATGTTCTCGGGGCCAGTGTGACGGCTCAGGTCATTCGCCAGCTTCGTGCGCCCAAATTGATTGTTTTTAAGATGCGGCAAAAGAAAGTCTATAAAAAGACGCAAGGCCATCGTCAGTGGCTGACCGAACTGCGAATCAAACAGATTTCCCTGCCTTAATTCATCCTTTAGAACTATTCTCGAGAGGAATTCAATATGGCACACACAAAAGCACAAGGTTCTTCTTCCAACGGACGCGATTCCGCCGGTCAACGGCTTGGCGTTAAACGATACGGTGGCCAGCTGGTCAATGCCGGCGAAATATTGGTCCGTCAAAACGGAACCCATTTTCATCCAGGTCTTAATGTCGGCAAAGGCAGCAACGACACGTTGTATTCCCGCGTGACGGGTGTTGTCCGTTTTGAACGGATGAGATGTACGCCGGGCCGTTGGGGCGGGCGTCAACAGATCAGCGTCTATCCCGTCCCCGTCAAAGAAACAGCCAACGCGTAACAAGTTCATTTTGATAGGCAGGTCTTCTGGCGCCGGTGAAGCGCAGAGGGTCTGCCTTTTTTTATTCGCCTTCTTAGAAGCCCTTCTTCACGAGGTTCCAATTTATGTTCGTCGATAAAGCAGAGATCATCGTTCGCGGAGGAGATGGAGGAGACGGGTCTGTCTCCTTCNNCCGAGAAAAGTTCGTTCCCAGAGGAGGCCCCGACGGAGGCGACGGGGGAAAAGGCGGAGACGCCTACCTCCGGGCCAACCCGCGCCTTCGCACCCTTCTTGATTTCGTGAAAAAACCCTCGTACCAAGCCCCGCGCGGGGACCATGGCGCCGGGCGAAAATGCTCGGGCCGAAGCGGCGAAGACTTGGTCTTGGATGTTCCCTGCGGCACGGCGGTGATTCAAGGGAAAAACGTGATCGCTGATTTGGTTGAGCCGGGCTCCACCGTTTTGGTGGCGCGCGGGGGCCGAGGCGGACGAGGCAACGTTCATTTTAAATCCAGTGTCCGGCAGGCGCCCCGGATTTCCGAGCGCGGGGAGCCGGCGGAAGAAATCCAATTGGAGCTTCAGCTTAAAATCATCGCGGACGTGGGGCTTATCGGTATGCCAAACGCCGGCAAATCCACCCTTCTCTCACGTCTCACGCGAGCCACGCCGAAAATCGCCGCCTATCCCTTCACGACGCTTCACCCCAATTTGGGAGTGGCCGTTTATTTTGACCGGGAAATTGTTTTCGCGGACATCCCCGGTTTGATTGAAGGGTCGCATACCGGGAAAGGGCTGGGCCACGAGTTTCTCCGCCATATTGAACGGACCCGGATGCTGGTCCACGTTGTTGATCCCATGGGGTTTGGAGGAAAAACCGCCAAAGAGAGCATTAAGACCATCGAGGGGGAGCTGAAAAGCTATTCTCCGCTTCTCGCCAAAAAACAACAGCTCCTCGTCATCAACAAAGAAGATTTGAGTGAAGCGGCGGATGTTTTTAAAGCAATCAAAAAGTCCTATAAAAAAAGAAAGGTGTTGCTTGTCTCCGGCGTCTCGGGGGTTGGGATTCCAGAACTGTTGGCTGAGGTTCTCCGGATGACGGATCAGGTTCCGCTTGAACTGGCTTCGGCGGCAGAGGCGCCCGTTCATGTTCATCTTGAACCGGAGATGTGGGTGGAAAAGAAAGGGGACTTGTTTGTCGTTCGGGGAAAGAAGGTGGAACTCCTTGTGAACATGACCAATTTTAATCGCGCGGAAGCGGTGGAGCGAACCCAGCACATTTTGAAAAAAATAGGGATTGAGCGAACGCTTCTTCAAAAAGGCGCCCAGCCGGGGGACCGCGTCCGAATTTCAAATTTCGAATTTTCTTTTGAGCCTCAGGTGAATATTTCGAGCCCCGAAGCCCGCAAGCTCCGCAAAAGCCACATCAACGATCTGAATTGAATTTAATATGATGGGTCTCCTATGAGGCTTGTTGTGAAAATCGGATCATCTGTCCTTTCAAACCCAGACGGGGGGTTAAATCCAGCGTCCCTCGAACGTTTGGCGTTCCAACTGATTCAACTCCATCAAAAAGGTCACGAGGTCATTTTGGTGAGTTCCGGCGCCATCGCTTCCGGCGTGGGACGTTTGGGATGGAAAGAAAAACCGAGCGAACTTCGTTCGAAGCAAGCGGCCGCCGCGATCGGGCAGCTGGCGCTCATGAAAGCCTACGAGGACGTTTTTTCGAAAGCTGGGATCCTTCCGGCCCAGGTTCTTCTCACGCGCGAAGATCTCATCAATCGCCAGCGTTATCTCAATATTCGAAACACCCTCCTGCGGCTTCTTGAACTCAAGGCCATCCCCATTATCAACGAGAACGATTGCGTTTCGACGGAGGAAATTCAATTCGGCGACAACGATACATTGTCGGCCATCGTGGCCACGAAAGTGGAGGCGGATAAATTGGTGATCCTTTCGGACGTGGCCGGCCTCTACCGGGTGGATGAGAAGGGAGCCCTGACAAAGGATGTCGTGCCGGTCGTTGAAAAAATAACGCCGGAGCTGGAGAAGAGCGTTTCTAAAACGAAATCCTCCAAATTAACGGTGGGCGGTATGGCCGCGAAATTATCGGCGGCGAAAATGGCGACGGCGGCCGGTGTCGAGGTGTGGATCGCCTCCGGTCATGAGGCCGACAGTTTGGAGAAGATCCTCTCCGGCGCGTTGAACGCCGGAACGCGGTTTCCGCCTCGCGTCAAAAAAATTGAATCCCGCGACGCGTGGATTGCGTTTGGGCGAAAGGCAAAAGGTTTTTTGACGATCGATGAGGGCGCTGTTCGGGCCATTGCGCAGGAGGGAAAAAGTCTTCTTCCCTCCGGCATCACGAAAGTCAAAGGGGCCTTCGCGGTGGGGGATATGGTGGGGGTCGAGGCCAGTGACGGAGTTGAAATCGCTCGAGGGCTTGTTAATTTTTCGTCCGCGGACGTTCAAAAAATTCGCGGGCGCCATTCAAACGAGATTCCCTCTCTTTTGGGGCGTTCCACCTCTCAAGAGGTGATTCATCGTGACAATTTGGTTCTTCTCTAGTGGGATGAGTTGATCGCGTTGCCCCTTCTCCTTTTTCTCTTCCTCGGCAGCTTTGCCTTTTTTCTTCACGGTGTTTCTCCTTCTCTCTACGGCGGCGATTCCGGAGAGCTCATCGCAAGCGGTACGTGCCTCGGCGTTCCTCACGCTCCCGGATACCCGTTGTTTACTCTTCTCGCGAAAAGCGCGACGGTCCTTTTCCCCTTCGGGAACATGGCGTTTCGCGTGAACCTCCTTTCATGCCTCATCGCGTCGCTCGTCTTGGTTTTGGCCTTTCGGTTCTTTAAAGATATCTGTCCTCCCATGAAAGGGGACGCCGCGGCGTGGGGAGGGACACTCCTCCTCGGACTATCCCCTCTGTTTCAGGAGCAGGCGCGCGTGTCCGAGGTGTTTATTCTTAACTTGTTGTTGCTGGTGCTTCTGTTAACAAGTTTGTGGAAGACGAAGACGGATTCCCATGGTTCTCAATGGATGTTGCTCGCCTGTTTCATTTTTGGTTTGGGTTTGGGGAACCATCACACCATCGTTTTTTCGCTTCCCCTTTTTCTTGTTGCGCTCTGGCGCCGGCCGGTGTCATGGAGGGTTGTTTCGTCCGGATTGTTCTTTTTTCTATTGGGAGGGTCCGTGACGCTTATTCTCTTGATTCGCGCCCACGCGGGGCCTCCGGTCAATTTTGGAGACCCCGAAACGTGGCCCCGCTTTTGGGCCGTTATCACGAGGAAAGAATTCGGGAGTTTGTCGCTCCATCCAGCCGCGGTCCCGTTTCGAGACATTCATATCACGGCACAGCAAGTCCTCCGGTTCAGTGAGCGGCTGATCACTCAAATAGGCGTGAGCGGCCTCCTTCTCGTCGGCATGGGAAGTCTTTTTGGCATCAAACGGCCTCTCGCGTGGGCGGCGCTTTATGGACTTCTCGTGTGCGGGCTTGGATTCGAACTGTTTTCTAATTTGTCACCGACGAGCGACATCGGGCAGTGGCGGCTGGAGCGGTTTCTTTTGATTCCGATTTTTTCCGCGTCGGCGTTGGCGGTTCTGGCGTTCCAGAAGGGTCTGGCGAGGCCATTTCTTCGTTGGGGGATGGTTTTTCTCCTCTGCGGGGTTGTGGTGGAATCAATGGGGGCGAAAAGACAGGCCGCCTCCTTCCGAACGAATTTCGTTTATCGCGATTTTGCCTTGTCTCTTTTCCGGGGAGCGCCTCCGGGAGCCCGCTTGGTGATTGATAGGACCCTTTTCGATGAACCCACCTCCTCTCTCTTGGTTGCGACTCACGTGGAAGGGAAAAGACCGGATATTCAGTTTTTTTATCGTCCCGGGACGCTGTTCAACGCGGTTTACGGGAAGGATGTTCTTGATTTGTCGTGGCCCGACCGGTTCCGGCGTCAGGCCGAGGTTGAGAAACAGACGTTGGCCGGGGGCCGTGAGCCGATCCGCGCCTTGGCGTTTGATCGAACGCACGTGCCGTTCGATCAACCCATCATGGATGGATTCCTTTACCGTCCATCAGGGGAGGCGCCGGCAGACAACACGCTGTCTCACGCGCGGGAATTTATTTTTAATCGAGAAAGGCACGGGACGCCCGGCGGTGATTACCCGCGGCGTCTCATGAGCGTTCATTTTCCTTATTTCTTCGCGAAGAACGAGCTTGAGCGCGGGCACCTTGAACAAGCCCAACGGTGGCTCCGGTCGGCGGACCTGATCGGGCCCGACATGGCGTGGCTCGCCGCCAACGAGGGGGGAATTTATTCCTCCGCCGGACTTTTGGCGGACGCCAAAAACTGTTACGAGAGAGCCGTTCGACTTGACCCCACTTATTATTTGGGGCATTATGGCCTCGGTTATCTCTGGCTGAAGGAAGGCAACGCTTCCAAGGCCGTCGCCGCCTACCAAGAGGCCGTTCGAATGAATCCGGAATTCGCCGACAGTTATTATATGCTTGGGGCCGCCTTTTTTATGGGGGGGCATGCGCCGTCGGCGGTGGAGCCGTGGAAAAAATATTTAAGGTTGGAGCCGAACGGTGCCCAAGCGCCGGCGGTTCGACGGGAACTGAAAAAATTGTTGGCGGGTTGAGCCGCGCAACAAAAAATAAATTGGAGGGATCGTGGAAATAGGGATCGTGGGATTACCCAATGTGGGTAAATCCTCTTTGTTCAATGCGCTCACGGCGGCCGGCGTGGCCTCCGAGAATTTTCCATTCACGACCATTGAGCCCAACGTGGGGGTCGTTCCCGTTCAGGACGAACGGCTGGATGTTCTCCAAAAGATCTACAGCGCTCCCAAAAAAATCGCGGCGGCGGTTCGCTTCGTCGATATCGCCGGGCTCGTTCCGGGGGCCAGCAAAGGGGAAGGCCTCGGCAATAAATTTTTGTCTCATATCCGCAGCGTGGACGCCATCGCCCAAGTCGTCCGGTGTTTTGACGATAAAGACGTCGTGAACGTGATGGGCGATTTGGATCCTCGAAAAGACGCGGAGATTATTTCCACCGAACTCCTTTTGGCCGATTTGGAACAGGTCGATAAGCTCCAGGAAAAATACCGGGGGGGCGCCCGCTCCGGAAACGAAGACGCTAAAAAACGATTCGACCTGTTAACCGTGATCTCGGAAAGTCTTCAAAAAGGGATCCCCGTCCGTCGGCAGAAGGTGCCCTCGGATCTTATTCAGGAAATGAATTTTCTCACGGCCAAACCGGTTCTTTTCGTCGCGAACGTGAACGATTCTTCCTCTAATGCTTTGGTTGAGGCTGTCGAAATAATCGCCAAGGAAAACAACGCCGGCGTGGTGCGGTTGAACGCCAAGCTGGAAGCCGAGGTGATGGCGCTTCCGGAGGCGGAGCGGGCGGGATATCGCGAGGCGCTGGGGTTGAAAGAATCCGGGCTGGATGAGTTGGCCAAAGCGGGAGAAAAATTACTGAACCTCATCACTTTTTTCGCCGCCGGCCCAAAAGAGGCTCACGCCTGGCATGTCGAACGCGGGAGTTTTGTCCCTCGCGCCGCCGGGAAAATTCATTCCGATATGGAGCGCGGGTTCATTCGGTCCGAGATTTTTTCCGTGAATGACTTGGTGGCCGCCGGAACCGAAACTCAGCTCCGTTCTCTTGGGAAAATCCGGATGGAGGGCCGCGACTATGTGATTCAAGATGGAGACGTGGTCCACATCCATTTTAAGGTTTAAGATCGCATTTTTTGTCCCGCCTCATTTAAAAAACACGCCGTCATATAGAGCTGAATAAGTATCTTTGCTCGTTACCCAATCTCTCTAATTTCACTCTCTTTGGTTGTTACTAAATATTTACCGGATCTTAAGGCGATCTTAATGTTGGGGCCTTAAGATTAGTATTGATGAACCACACGAACCCATCGATTCCATCTCATCTTGTGCGATTTGTTGCTGGGACGACGGCCACGCTTTTCCTGTTTACAAACGTCCTGTTCGCTCACAGCAGCCAGGTCTCCCTTTGGGATGAGCGACGGGCCTCTCTTGAAACCTCAGCAAAACAAGCAGACCCGGTTCAATTGGCTTCCCTTCCCATGTCGGGTTCCGGGCTCACCTCGTCCCCTCGGGCGTTCCTTGATCCATTGAGATCCACGATGTCATCCCTGGCGCCCGCGTCGTCGCGTCTTCCTCAGGGCATGGATTGGTTAGCCGCTTTGCCGCTTCAATACGGGCATCTCCGGGATGTGTACAAAGCTCCGCGCCGCTCCGGATCAGGGGTGGACAACATCGTCGTCATCCAAGACGTGCACATGAATCTTGAAGCGCAGACCAATATTGCGTCTCTCCTTCAAGGATTGATTGATCGAGAGACCGCTGACGCGGTGTTTGTTGAAGCCGCCTTTGAAAAATTTAATTTTGAGCCGTTCCGGTCCTTCCCCAATAAACGCGCCACTCAGGCCGTTGCCGACGCCTATTTGAAAGGAAATAAAATTGGCGCCCCGTCTTATGTGGGGGTGACAAGCCCCGCAAACACCCCGTCGTTCATCGGCATCGACGACAAAGACCATTATGAAGCGAACGTCAGCGCGTACCGCGCCGGTTCCAAAATCCAGGACCGGCTCTTAAAAGGCATCAAGAATGAAAAGGGTCGTTTGAAAACGGCCAAAGAGCTCGCTTTTAATTCATCGTTAAAACACGTGGATCAAGCCGTCGACGCTTATGAGGCGGGGGCGGTCCCTTTGGCCGACTTAATACGCGCGCTTCTTCGGGTTGTCCGCCATGAGGAGTCTCGGACGCCCGGCATCAACGTGGCGCTTATTCGAGACTATCTTGAGGCGTACCGGATTGAAAAATCGTTGGATTTTTCAAAAGCGGAAAAGGAACGCGCTCGAGTCCTTGAGAGTTTGGTGAAAAAGGCGGCCCCGGCGGATCTTAAAAAATTAATGACCTTGGGCCTCGCGTACCGTTCCGGCCATGTGTCCTATACCGATTTTTACGGATTTTTAACATCCCTTGTTGAACGATCCGGCCTGAGTCTGGAGAGGACCCCATCGTTTAAGCAGTACGTCCGATACGTGTCTTTGTGCGATGGTATTAAAGCGGAGGAGTTGTTTGCCGCCATCCATCAGTTAAAAGAAACCGTTTTCACACAACTGGCCAAGACGGACGAAGAAAGGTCGCTCCTGCGCCAATCAAAAGAGGCGGGTCTCCGGGAAAAATTGGTTACGTTGGCGCTCACGCCGGAAGAATGGGCTGAATATAAGAATGCTACTGGCGACTCGCAACTAGCTACTGCAAACAATAATCCTAGTAGCCAGTCTCCAGTAGCTAGTAGCGATTTTTCGCCGTTTGAAAAATTTTATCGCGAAGCCGATATCCGCAGCGAGAAGATGGTGGAGAATCTGATTAAGACGGGTTCCCAGGTCCGGGAAGGCCGTTGCAGCGTTTTGGTCACCGGCGGCTTTCATACGCCTCAGATCACACAGCTTCTTAAAGAGAGAGGAATGTCTTTCGCCGTCGTCACTCCGAACATTTCAAAAGTGGAGACGGAGACGGGGTCGGCTTATCTGTCCATGTTCAACCAGGAAAAATCTCCGCTCGATCAATTGTTTGAAGGGAGGACCTTGTTTCTTGGTAATGCCGATTTGGCGCTGGGGACGTCGCGTGGACCGAATGGGTCCTTCGCCGTTCTTTCTCGAATCTCGGACATTCTTTTAAAGACGCGTCTTCCCGCCGGGCAGGCGGCTTCCCTTGAGTTTTCTGGAGAGCGGTTTACATACGCCGTCGATCGGTGCCCGTCCGGCTTTCGCGTGTTGCACGAGGCGACCGTCGCCGGGAGAAAAATTTTCGTTTTAGAAAAAAAATCGATGTTCGCCTCCCTTCGTGTTCCCCGCTTATCATTTGCCAGGATCGCGGGTCTTGTGGCGGCGTTGGCGGTTTTCTTCACGGATGAGGCAAGTCTTCGGGCTGTGTTTTCAGCGTTGTCGGATTCGGTGGCGCCTCTCGTCCATTCTCCCCAATTCGTTCCCGCTCTCCTCATATGTCTTTTCATTGGAGGGGTGGCCGGTTTGGTTATCTATGTTGGAGATAAAGTTTCTTCCTCCGCTTCGAAAAAACGGTCTCCGCATCGGCTTCTTCGACAAGCGCGGCTGTTCGAATGGTTGGAACCCCGGATCGCGTTAAATGGGACGGGAGTGGACCCCACGGTTTTCATGTCCAATCCGGTTGACCCGTCTGAGACGGTGCTTGTAGCGCCTCTCCACACAGCGCCCGTTGTCCAATCCAATGAAAGCCGAATGACGGCCCCCGCGGCGGCGTCCAACGCGATGACGCAAAATCAATTGGCCATCGACGCGGCCATGGCTTCGTTAAACGTGGAAGATATGTCCGGCGTTGTCGCCGCGGACGCCCCGAGCGTCCTTGATCTACTGGCCGGGGAAAACCCGGCGGTGGAAACTCAATCGGTTGCCTTTGCGTTGGCGGCGCCTCATACAACGGCGATCACGCACTTTTATGGATCGGTCGCGCACGTGATTCATGATGGGAACGTACTCGATACCTTGGATGTGGCGATCCCACCGACCGTGCATGGCATTACGTTGAAAAACGCCCACTTTTACGTTCCCGGTCCGGACAATGATACGGCTCTCTACCGGGTGTTTTTCGCTCGGAGCGACGGCTCCGGCAATTGGATCATTGACGGAACGGA
Organism: Elusimicrobiota bacterium; assembly: GCA_003140895.1. Lineage (GTDB taxonomy): Bacteria > Elusimicrobiota > Elusimicrobia > F11 > F11 > PLLH01. The sequence goes on along the minus strand of PLLH01000040.1, from coordinate 5,891 downwards.
TCTCATGTCTCTTCAGGATCTCAACGCTAAGAATTTTGATATTCCATTTTGGGCGACGGACACGCAATCGGGCGGGGCCGGCCATATATTTGTGAAGCGGTATGCGCCCAATGGCGATCCTGTCGCTTTTCCAAATGAGTTTGGCGTGTCCTTTGTGCTCATGTCGGATGATTCCAGCCTGCCGGTCACCAAGGTGACGACCGAAGATTTGCGCCCCACCATGTCGAACGGCCGAATTGATTACAGCGTTTATTACGCCAATATTGATCCGGCCATCCTTAACATCCCAGCGAATCCTCAGCTTGTGATTCACCCGAACCTTCCCGCGAATCTTTATTTCCAAGTTGTCATTCAAATGGAAGACGGGTCCCGGTTCGTCACGAAGGACCGGATTTCCACCAACAGCGCGGCGTTCAAGGAGGGAATCGTTTTGCCGTATTCTCCTGATGGCGTGCATCGCCCGGTGGCGGTGGCCCTGATTTTGACGGGAGCGGACGGGAAACCCGTCGAGCTCCATTTTCCGCCGAATCGAGCCATTGTCGGCGTGCAAGAACTTGTCCCCGGAGCTCCGGTTCAAACCATGGAGCCCTCCCTCCCGTCTATTGGAGGCGGAGGGGGCGGCGGTGGCACTTCCTCATCTTGGAGTGGCATCGAGGGCCCCACTTGGAGTTTTATTGGGGGGGAAGAATATCATTCCAGAGAACAACCCGCTATGTTTAGTCAATCCAGTTTAGAGTGGTTCCTTAAAACAATTACCCCCAATATGATGTTTACGTCGGGAATTTTGGTTTATGTTTCGGGAGTGGGATATCAATATTGGGGGCTGCCTTTTGGACAGCCTATTTCCGACACCACCGTCGAAGCGTGGGTTTTTAACTCCGGTCCCCTTCCAATGAATCCCGCTGATACGATGTTGCCTAAAGAGACGAGGACGAGTCTGGATGATTTGATTTCAGGCGAGATGAAAGAGCTCGTGTCAGGCAAAGAAGCGTACGCGTTTAGCGTCCCTGATTTTTCAGCGCAAATCGGCCAGTTTTCAACATTGGAGTTTTCTCAATACGGGGGAAAAACGCCGTTGGTGATTGTTTTTAAGAAAGATGGAACCCGGGTGGATAATAAGAACGGGCCGATTAAGATCGACCGGGACGCCGTGGACTGGATCGTTGCGTACATCGGTCAAGAGGGACAGAGCGCCGATGTCCTCATGGCGATTCAAGGGAAAAATGGAAACGTGACATTTTCTATCCGGCCCTTCGAACTTGAGGCCGGAATCGCGTCTCAAACAGAAGAAGACGCGCCGGCGGACGAGCAGCCCGCCGTGGAAGACGATTCCGCCAAAACAGATCAATCCCAGGCTTCCTCCAACGACATCGTCGTTAAAGCGGGAGCGGCGATGCTTTTGGCGGCGCGGCTCCCGGCTGACGCGTCGAAACGGGGAAGAATGGCCGCGGCCCTGAGCCAAGGGCTGAAGCGCCTCCGCGGGTCCAAACCTCTCATGCTTCTCATCGGGATCGCTGTGCCACTTCTCTCTATGGGGCTCTCTTGGTTGGCCGGAGGAAGTTTTAAGAGCGCCGGGTTTGCCATGGCCGCCCTGCCATTCATCACTTTCTATTTGGATCAACCGGGGAACGATGTGCCGGAGTGGGACCCTCACAAAGAACTTAAGGAGCTATATTCAGGCCATGAATTCAATAATGCTGGACGTGATCGAGAACGGGCAATCAAACCAGGAGAAATATTCACTGATTATGGAAGTCAACAGAGACAGGAAATCAGCGCGTGGATTGACGGCTTGGCTTCCTTTGAGATTCGGGAAAAACTGGGGTTGAACCAGTCTGATGAGCCTGTTTATCTCTATGGGTTCCATTCCTTCTCTTATTTGATCGGGATGCTGCGAAGCCAAATGGAAAAGAATTTTAATGGGAAAACGGTCCGGGACGTGCCGACGGAATCCAGGAAGACTTATGAAGCGGAGGATAAAAGTTCGATTAAAATGAGCGATATTCAAGGGGTCTATCGGAAATCGTTGAAGCAGGTCGGCGGGAAAACGTTTGTCGTTCATGATCTGAAATCGCTTTGTCTGGTTGATAAAAAATATCAGGGGAAATTGGCCCGGTATATTGAGCAGTATTTCTCGGCTTCGCCCAATCCGGAGGTGAGGAAATCCGCTTCCGCGGTGGCCAATTGGTTGACGACGGGCCATAAATCCAGCATGGACGGCGAGGTTTCATTCCCGTCGTTGATGAGGGAAGACCACTATTGTTATCTGGAGTTTCTGGTCGGGATGGTCCATTTGGGGAAGGGGCAATTGCAGGTTGAGAGAGACGATAAAACCTCAGAGGCGGATGCCAAAGACCAGGCAGAAACATATATCAAGAAACACCGCGCCATGTATGGTCCGGTCGTAGAAACGGAAACGATGCGCGAGGTGGATTACGGGGTGGCGCATGAATCGATTATGAACACCCTGAAGTTGTCAACCCTTCCCAGAAGTGAAGGCAAATTGATGGAATTGCGGTACAGTGGGAAAACTCTCAAGTCTCTCTATGAGAGTCATAACCGCCTCGATTTTAGCCGGGGAGGCAAACCAACGGTGACAGTGGAGAACGACGTAGTCGTTATGTCGGGCCGGTTCCATGCGTTGAATGGTGGAACTCTTCCCAAAGATATGAGACTTGTGGTTCGTTGGCGGCCGGACGGAGAGGAGTCCGTCCAAGCCGTCGTTGTCGACCCCTCCAATATAACGTCTCTTCCAGAACACGGCACTTATGAGTATCGTGTCAATATCCCGATGCCGCCCGGGCGCATGAGAATTACGACGTTTGTAGCTCCTTGGGAAGTTCCCGTGGATTTGCGTGGTGATCGCATTGGGCGAATTTGGGGTACGCGTGATCCCACGCACGATATCATCGTCGACGTTCCTCCGAGTACGCGTCCTTCTTCACCCGATAGAGTGCTGGCGGCGGGGGTGGCCCTGCCGGCTCTGGTGGTGACGTTGCTTGGGATGGATATGCCGCTTCCCGTGGTTCTTGGCGTGGTTGCTGGGATGATTCTTATCTTTGGCGCGTTGTTCCTCGCGAAAACACTGATCGTAAAACTGTTCCAAAGCGGGATTGCGGTGGTTAAGGCTTTGGTGACGTCACAGAAGGCGTCTTTGTCGCCTTCGATGCGGAAGACGGCGATTGAGGCGGGACAACTGCTCAAACAATTTGATGCCGCTGTAGAGGCGAACGATGAGGCCGGCGTGGCCGCCATCCTGGCCGGACTTGATTCCGTGGCCAATCGAGGCGTGGAGCAGTTGGGATCAAAGGCGCTCACGCGAGACGATATGCAAAATTCATCCCGCCGGCGATCCTGGATCAATCAGATTTTCTTAACGCTCACCGCCCGAAGCGAGGCGGCGTCCGATCAAATTTCAATTGGCGCGCTGTTGAGCGAGGCCAATGAACTTAAGGGCTCAAGTCTCAACGTCATTTCCCCGAGCGCCGAAACGTCCGCCGGCCGCCCGGCGGCGCTTTCGGATGTGATTCATGCGCTCCAACTCATGCGAAGCGCGAACGGCGCGCGAAAAGCGGGTCAATGGAAAGTGATTTTGGCCGGATCCAACGAGTCTTTCTTCGAGTCGCTGAGCCGGGCTCCGGAATTCAGCGGCGTTCAATTTGTCCCATCCTCCGAGCTGACCTCAAAAGAAGACATCAAATCGGCGCTGAGCGAAGCGGGCCGAACCCGCCCAAGCCGCGTGAATTTGATCGTTCATAAGGCGAGCGGCCTCTCCGCTGAATTCTTCGACGCGCTGCAAGCGCTGAACGAAGGGGATCCCGACCTCCGAGGGCTCATCAGCGTCTACGTGTTGTCCCTGCTGGATGGAACCAAGGCCGTTCTTCTTGACTTGAACCGTCTGCGGGCGTTTTCGGACATCGTCAACTCCCAAGCCTAAACAACGTCCCGGCGAAGTGATAAACTTCACCCATGCCTCCTCGCTCATTCCTTCAAACAAAAAAATCACTTTTGGCAACGCGACCTCTGGTGGTGGGGGTTCTCACCGGAACGGCGCCTCTTACTTCTCAAATAAAAAAAGCCCGTTCCCTTCCTGTCGATGTTATTGAAGTCCGGTTGGATTCTTTCTCGTTTCTCTATGGCGACTTAGCGAATGCGAGAGGCCGTTCCATCGAGCTTCTTAAAAAAATCCGGCTCGCCGCTCAAATTCCAATTCTCTTGACCATCCGGTCTCACGCGGAACGGGGGCCGCGGATTCCCGCTCGTCCGTGGCGATTAACAGACGCCATCCGGCTGGCTCTTTTCCAGGATCTCCTGCCGTTTTGCCGGATGGTGGACGTTGAGCTTCGTCACCCGGCGTTGGCCGCGGAGGTGACGCGCCTCGCGCGCCGACAGAAAATCGACGTGGTTCACTCCCATCATAATTTTCAGGGAGTCACCTCTCTCGCTGATTTAAAAAAAGCGGCGGCTCACTCGCGTCGTTTGAGCGCGGATGTGTTGAAAGTGGCGGTCACGCCCAAAACATCCGCCCAATGTGAAAAATTTCTATGGGGGGGAATGGCACTCCCGGGCCGGAACAAAGTTCTTATCGCCATGGGACCCCAGGGAGTCATGTCGCGGTTTATCGGCTTTAGCTTTGGATCCATCCTGGCCTATGGATATTTGGGCACGAAAACGGCATCGGGGCAGGTTTCCGCGCGGGAGATGACTCGCGCCGTCCGTCGCCTCTACGCTCCGTTAAAGAAAGGGACCTAGTGGCCGCCAGCACGCCGTTGGATCAGGTGGATTTTTGTGTTGTCGATACGGAAACCACCGGGGGAAGCGCCCAGTTAAACCGGGTGATCGAGGTGGCCGCCTATCATGTGCACGACGGCATTATCCTGGGCCATTTTCAAACACTGATCAACCCGGGTCGCCCCATTCCGTTTTGGATCACAGGCCTCACGGGGATCGACGATACCATGGTCAGAAACGCTCCCTCGTTTTGTGACATCGCCGCTCCGCTCAAAACATTCCTTTCCAAGGGTATTTTTGTCGCGCACAACGCGTTATTTGATTTCCGGTTCATCAAGGAAGAATTTTCTCGCGCGGGGGCCGAGTTTGAAAGGCCCCGCCTTTGCACGGTGAAACTCGCCCGCCGTCTTTACCCGGAGCTTCCCTCCCGGAGCCTGGATGCGTTGTGCGATCATTTTCTGATTGATATCGCGGACCGTCATCGCGCTTTTGGGGACGCCGAGGCCACTGTCTATGTGTTAAAAGAGTTACTCCGCAAGGCGAAGCGTGACTTGGGGGTCATCACATGGGAAGCCTTAGACGGCTTGCAAACGGCTAAAAAGAAGGGGAAGCCGGCCTCCCGCGTTCGGCGGAAAGAATGCGTCCTCCCCGGTTCCGTCGCGTAAAAAGAGTGGTATTATTGAGAATCCGTACGCAACACTATCGTCGATAGGTCCCTGTCTCAACAATCAAAGGAGTTCCATCACAATGAAAAAAATAGTTATTGCCGCCGTGTCTCTCTTCGTTTTTTTATCTCACGGTTTCGCGCTTGATAAGGTGGCTCTCCAGCGCCATATTCGTTCCGCTTTGAATATCGATTCGCGTTTGGAAATTGTCGTCACGGATCCGGTTCCAAGCGAGATCAAAGGGTTGATCAAAGTGCCCGTCGATATCCGCGGCTCCCGCTATTTTGTTTTTCTGTCCAAAGACGAGAAGCATTACATTTGGGGGCAGATGTTTGACTTGAGAATCTATCCGGACAGCGCCCGGGCCGCCGGTCTTCTCCTAACGGACGTTCGTTCGCAAGGGTCTGAAAAGGCTCCCGTGACGATCGTTGAATTCACGGATTTGCAATGCCCTTATTGTCACAACGCGCATGCGGCTCTCAGTGAAAAATTGTA
>PLLH01000108.1:182-9140 GCA_003140895.1 Elusimicrobiota bacterium | reverse complement strand
GGGTTACTCCATCATCATCAACGATAAGGACACATTGTTTGTTGTTTTTGATAGGGCCCGCTCCTTCCTTTGTCTTCCATAAATCAAAAATAGTTGAACGACTCACTTTATCTGTGTAATTTCCATAAGTCAATAATTAAGTTTGACCTATGAGATATGTGATAGTCCGATTAATCAAGTTACACTAAATTTATGAGAAATGATGATGTCTACGCGACGGTTGGGAAACGGATCCGAGAGGAAAGAACCAAGGCGGGTTTGACGTTGGAAGAATTGGCCGAAGCCTCGTCAATTTCCCCGAGTTTTTTGGCCTACATAGAATACGGGAAAAAGAAAGCGAGCCTTGTAACAATTAAAAAACTGGCGGACGGCCTTCGGATTCCCATCGCCCGTTTGTTCGCCACGGTCCGGCAGGGCCGCGTTTTCTATGACACGAAGACATTGCAGAAATTGATCCCCATTTTAAGGGACCGAACCCCCAGCGACCGCGAATTCATAGTTCGGGTCGTCAAAGACATTTCTAAGCGACTATCGAAAAGGGCGACGGTCAATAATCGATAGCCGGTTGAGTGGTGATGGGGTCAAGTCGCTACAAGCTACATTTTAAGAATAACCTAACAAGTTGATGGGAAGATATCCGGAAATGTTCCATGTAGCGACTTGACCCCTTTTTTCACTTTTCAAATAATTTTAGGACTAGATCCACGTTGTTTAATCTTGCTCCCGCTCCATCTCTGGAGCGGTTCCCGCGTCCAATATATGATGAGCGCGCGGTGTTTAGCTCGGAGGAACCTTCCCCCTTCTGTAATGTTATCTGTAATGTTAGTTGAATGATGCATTCAAGGAGAAATTTATGGAACTCAAAAAACTATTTTCTGAATTTCAATTGGGGCCAATCAAGCTTTCCAACCGGATCGTTATGGCTCCCATGACGAGAAACCGCGCCGGTGCAAACAATGGTCCAACGCCGCTTATGGCCCGATATTATGAGCAACGCGCCTCCGCGGGACTTATTGTCACCGAGGCCACGCAAGTCACACCCGAAGGCGTGGGGTACCCCAACACGCCTGGCATTCATACCAAAGAGCAGGCGATGGGATGGAAGCAAGTGACCAACACTGTCCACAAGGCCGGCGGATGGATTTTTTTACAACTTTGGCATGTGGGACGAATTTCGCATTCGCTCTTTCAGCCGGGAGAGGGGCTTCCCGTGGCCCCGTCCGCCATCGCTCCCAAAGGAGAAATTTACACACCCCAAGGCATGAAACCATTTGAGACACCGCGGGCCCTCGACATCAAGGAAATTCCCGGCATTGTTGAAAAGTACCGGATTGGCGCCCAGTTGGCCTTGGATGCCGGTTTCGATGGGGTGGAAATACATGGTGCCAACGGTTATTTGATCGACCAATTTCTCCAAGACGGCTCCAACAAACGCAACGATGCTTACGGCGGTTCGATTGAAAAGCGGACTCGGTTTTTGGTGGAAATCACCAAAGCGGTGATCGACGTGTGGGGAAAAGAAAGAGTGGGGGTCCGCTTGGCGCCCGGCGGATCCTTCAACGACATGAGCGATTCCAATCCGGCGGCAACATTCAGCCATGCCATACGGGAACTCGACAAGCTGGGCATTGTCTATCTCCATTTGAAAGAAGCGGCTGCGGCGGATCTCCGTCACGGCGGATCTCTTGTGCCGACCAAAATGTTCCGGCCTCTTTTTAAACGCGCCTTGATCGTCAACACGGGTTACACCGGCGAGCGCGCGGAAACGGTTCTTCAAGAGGGCGCCGCGGACTTGGTCGCCTTCGGTGTTCCATTCCTCGCCAATCCCGATCTTCCAGAGCGCTTAAAAACCGGCGCGCCTTTGAACAATCCGGACCCCGGCAGTTTCTATGGCGGCGGCGAAAAAGGCTACACGGATTATCCGGCGCTGGCCGCGGCCATAAATTAGGAGGATTAAAAATTGAAAAAATGGTCCATGTTGATATTTGTAGGAGGAATGATTATGGCAACTCTCGCAACAGCCGCTCTCAAGATGGGGGATAAAGCCCCTGACGTCTCCGCGCCCTTAAGTGATGGGACAACGTTTCACCTCAAAGAATGGCTCTCCAAGGCGCCGCTCGTTCTCTATTTCTATCCCAAAGACGACACGCCGGGCTGCACGACAGAAGCCTGTGGGCTCAGGGATGATATCAATGCCTTTCGCGGACTCAAGGCGACCGTGGTGGGCGCAAGTTTTGATTCCATCGAGTCCCACAAAAAATTCATCGCCAAATACAACCTGCCGTTTCCGCTGATTGCGGACCAAGAAAAAACTGTCGCAAAAGCCTTCGGCGTATCGGGCCATTTGGTCCCAGACCGGGCGACGTTTGTGATTGGCAAGGACGGAACAATCCTTTACGCCAACCCCTCCGTTAATCCAAAGACTCACAGTCAGGAAATTCGAGACGTCCTCGCCAAGATTACGTCGGGCAATTAAAGGAGGTTCTATGAGAAAAAAAGTCTTTACGATCATCGCGCTCTTACTCGGCGGGTATTCCCTCAGTCAGGCCGCCCAAGGAACGGCGAAAATCTTTGCTACGTCGACAAGCGCTGTCGTTTCCGGATCGGCTCATTTTGAAGACACCCCGGGGGGATTAAAAGTGTCAGTCACCATCGCCCAGGCGGCGCCGGGAAATCACGGTTTTCACATCCACGAATTTGGAAGCTGTGAAGACCAGGGAAAAGCGGCAGGAGGTCATTACAACCCTCTTCATAGTCCGCATGGAATGATTATGAAGGATGGCCCGCAGAAGGCGCACAAGGGCGATCTCGGAAATATCATGATCAAAAACGATGGGACGGGAACATTGGAGGCGATTATTCCGAAGCTGACTTTGACGGAAGGACCTTATACTGTCGGTGGCCGCTCTATCATCTTCCACGGGAAAGCCGATGACTTTGGACAGCCTGTCGGAAACGCCGGAGGCCGGGAGGGCTGCGGGATTATTGCCGTTACGGCGAATTGACGTGTCCTGGCCGAATCCGAGAACACAGTCGCCCCGAAAATTCATCGAATTATATTTTACGGCCCAACGTGAGAATGAGCTTAAAAGATCTCACCTTTGCGCCTGATCTGGAGCGAATCATCGCCAGGATTTCATCGATGGGGAGCAAAGTTGTTTTGGTCACGCTTCCGGGCCTTTTCACCATGGATGAGGCCCCCAGCGCCCGGGCTTTATCGGCCATCTGCCGTTAACAACGAATATCCTTACGTGCTTGCTCAAATGACTGAGCAGCACAACAATTACCTAAAAAGTTTGGAACGAACACCGACAGGGGGCGGGACTCTTTGCATGAGAAACAGGTTCGGCTAGCTTTAAACTTTAAGATGTCCTATCCTTCGCGAAGGGAAAATTTATGAGAGGTGTTTATTTTCTTTCCGATGATCGGATAATTAATTTAACCACAGCTTTTCTGAATAGTTTCCGCAGGTACAGCCCTTCCATTCCGCTGTGTCTTGTCCCTTTTAACGCCAACATCCCGAAGCTAAGCCGTTTGCAGGAGAAATACAATTTCACAATTTTTTCCGACAACGATAAGTTGAGCTTGTGCGACAGGATCAGCGAACGCTTCCACGGGCATGTCGTGGGGGCCTATCGCAAGCTCGCCATGTGGGAAGGGGAATTCGATGAGTTCATCTACATCGATGCCGATTCTATTGTGCTGGAAAACGTCGGCTTTGCTTTTCAATATCTTTCCTCTTATGATTTTGTTACAGGCCACTCCAATATTCCCGGCATCGTCCAATTCGTCTGGAAGGATTCGATTCGCGGCACAGGCAAATTGACCGAAGACCAAATCGGATTTTCCGCCAACACCGGACTTATTGTCTCCAAAAAAAAGGCGCTTAACCTGGAAATTGTGAAGACCAGGGTCGAAGCGGCAGTGGAATTGGCGCCGCATATGGTCCTTTTCTGTATGGAGCAGCCATTTTTAAATTACCTGATTGTCACATCCGGCCGGAGCTTCACGAGCCTGTTGGTCTTAAAGAAGACAGGCGCGGCCCCCCATATTCCCCTGGATGTTTGGGCGGGAACAAAAGGAGGGTCTGTTCGAGGCGGGAAAATATTTTTTAAATATTCAAAGCCTTCCCCTCTCATGGTTCAATGGTCCGGAGAGTGGCAGCCGCGCTCCTTTGATCAATTTCTTTTTCGTATTCTTCGGTTCTTGAGGATTAAACGTAAAGACGACCAGCCAATTCCACGATACTTCATGCCCTACGGGAAGTTGTGGAGATACTACCGCCACCTCCATGACCTCTGACACCAATGACGCTGCCATCTACCGTGCACGTCCTATATCGGTTTATTCCTTTTCAAAGAGTGAAGCTGTTATAAGTTTCTCGGACGGCAGCCAGGTTAAATTACTTCAATCCCCCCTTGCTTCTTTATTACTCAGTTGCACAGCCTTCAAGTCCCTCAGCAGTCATGCGCGGACCTTTTGGTCCAAGACTGAAGGATTCGCCGAAAAAATCTACCTCATCAACAGCGCCATGCAGTTTTTGCTTAATGAGGGCGAAGCACTTCTTTTCCGATGGCCCCCGGTTGAAAGTTTGCTTGAGCGAGTTCTGGAGATTTTCCTTAAGAAAGGATTCCTTATTGAAAGGAAGGATTTTCTTCTTGGCGGAACGGCAGCGAATGTTATTGAACCAAGCGGCTCGAGCGTGATAACCACGGTGGCGTTTGTGACGTGCGACCGGGTGGCCAGCTTAATAAGGTCGGTTTCGAGTTACATCGAGAACGCCAAGGATCATGGGAGAGCGGTGGAGTTCGCCATCTTCGACGATTCAATGAACAGGCTCGCGATAGACGGGCTTAAAGAGCTCAAAGCCAAATACGGAGCGACTATTCTCTATGCCGGAAGGACGGAAAAGGAACAATTTGCAAAATCGCTTTCTTCCCGTGGAATTCCCCAAAATGTTGCGGATTTCTGCCTGTTTGGACTTGATGAAGCTCGCCCAACATTTGGCGCCAACCATAATGCTTCCCTTCTTCATACCACGGGTGAGCTTTTTGTGGGCGCTGACGATGACACCATCTGCCGAATTTTTAAACCGCCGACACAACAGGAAGGTATTCGCTGCGGGAGTCCTCCCGGATTTGAGGATATCTGGTGGTGTTCAAACCTGGACCAAGCCATGGATCAAGTTTCATCCGAAAATATTGATTTGCTGAAAATCCACGAGGAGGCTCTTACTCCGGATGTTCAGACGATTCTCAGGCGTCTGGTAAAAAATAATGAGGACGTCAAGCTTGAGGCAAAGTACATGGACGCCAGAATGATGGATTTGATTTCATCCGGGAAGGCCAAAACGGTTTGTTCCTTGACAGGTCTTATCGGAGACAGCGGCATGGATGACCCCACCTATTTTCTTTTCGCCTCCGATGAATCTCGCCAGCGATTGTTTGGGTCCGAAAAAGATTTCCTTTTTGCCTTTGAAAGCCGCCAAATAATCAAAACTCAAGATCGTCTGACGATTCACGAAAGGCCCGGCATCATGACGACATTGTTTGGTCTTGACCATCGAGACCTGCTCCCTCCGTTTTTTCCAATTTATAGAAGTGAAGACGCTCTTTTCGGCAAAATGGTTAACACGTGTGTGCCGGGAGCTTTTTGCGCTTATTTACCATGGGTTGTTTTGCATACTCCCGCTGAACCAAGGAAATATATGGAGCCGCAGGAATTTTCAGGGATTGTCCAACCCTGCGATTTCATTTCATATTGGGCAGATGCCGTCAACCTGGGAAGTGCCAACCTCGGCACAAAGGAAAGATTAGAAGCACTCGGGATGTGCCTTAAAGAATTGGGTTCGTTTTCTAGAAATACCTTTAGATCGCATCTTAGGCGGATAAGGACGGTACGGCTTTTGGAAACAACGGCGAATTTTCAATGGTTGTTGGATAAATATCCTCGCGCGCCTGCTTATTGGAAAAACTATCTCAAATCCAGGATGTCAATATGCCAGGGCCTCATTGGGCAAGCTGATGACGGCATCCCCAGGAAAATTGTTGAGGAATTCGGCGGGGAGGGAAGCCTTGAGCATTTCCAAAATGTGGTATTTCTCTACGGTGAACTTCTTATTTGGTGGCCTGAAATTATCGCCATCACCAGGGAACTGAAGAAAAACGGTTGTCGTTTGGGACAGGAGGTCTAGTGCTTCTTTATCGCGGCCGCTCCCTTCTCCTTCAACGCATCTCAAGAAAAAAATTCATCATCAGCCTATTGGACGGAAGTTCCGCTCTTCTGGTTCCCTCTCTGCTCGCCTCCTTTATGTCAAGCTGCACGGAGTTTATGACCATCGAGGATCACGTGCGGGCGGCGTGGGCCGATACGAAAGGAACCGGAAAAATTCTCCTCATTATCGATGCCCTGCAGTTCCTGCTGACCATGAATGAGCCTATCCCGCTGGGAAGGCATCTTGCCGTCAATTCCCTCCGGCGCGTTCTCGGAGTCTTCCTCCAAAAAGGTTTTTTCATCGAAAAGCAGGAATTTTTATTAGGCGGAGCCTCGGAGACCTCCGCAGAACCGGGCGAAGCAGGCAAAATAACGACGGTGGGGTTTGTGACATGCGACCGGGTGCCCAATTTAATAAGGGCGGTGTCAAGTTACATCGAGAACGCCAAGAATCATGGGAGAGCCGTGGAATTCGCCATCTTCGATGATTCCCAGAACCGCCAGGCCTTGGAAGCTTTAAGAGGGTTAAAGAAAAAGTACGACGTTCCCCTCTTATACGCGGGCAAGGAAGAGAAGGAGCAATTCATCCACCAGGTTCAGGCGAAAGGCATTCCCAGAGATATTTTGGAATTTTGCCTATTCGGATTGGAGGGGGCCTCCCCAACCATGGGGGCCAACAGAAACGCTTTCCTTCTTCACACCGTGGGCGAGTTAACATTTAGCGCGGACGACGACACCGTCTGCCAAATCTTTAAATCGCCATCATTTCGAACCGGTGTACGAATCGGAGGCGATCCAGGCTCTATAAAAGATATTTGGTGCTTTCAGACTCCTGAACAAGCGTTAAAAGCAGTCTTGCCGGAAAACGTTGATTTCCTGGCTCTCCATGAAGAAGCCCTCGCCCCCTCCATGCGGTCATTTCTTAAACAGCTGACGAGCAACAAGCGGGATCAGAAAATTGAAACAGCGTCCATGGGAGCCGGCTTTTTTGAGTCGATTAATTCCGGAAAAGCTAAAACCATTGTATCGGCAACCGGATTGATCGGAGACAGCGGAGCGGCCGATCCCACCTTCCTATTTTATCTGTCCACCGAATCACGAAACTGCATGCTGAAGTCGGAGCAGATTTTTTCTTCAGCCTTCGAAAGTCGCCAAATGATAAGAGTAAGGGACCGGCTGACTTTTTTTCAATCCCAGGTCATGGTCTCGATGTTCTTCGGCCTCAACCACCTTGATATTCTTCCACCCTTCTTCCCTGTTTTTCGAAGTGAGGACAGTCTTTTTGGAGGCTTGATCGACAATTGCGTGCCCGACGCGTGCTTCGCGCATTTGCCGTGGGTCGTATTACACTTGCCTGAGAAAAGGAGCGGATACTTTGAACTCGAAGGAAATCAACATGAAGTCAAGCCTTCCGACCTTATCATTGCTGCCGCTGATGAGTTGTTATTAAAGGAAACTTTGATTAAAACGGATGCCAGGCTTCGCACCTTGGGAGCCTGCCTTAAGAATTTGGGAGATTTTCCGGAGAAAGAATTCCTTACCTATTTAAAGCGAGTTAAAATTCAAAGGATCGCGGGTTCATTGGCCGGGATGACTTCACTTCTGAACAAGTACCCGGATTCCCCGGTTTATTGGAAAAAAAGTGTTCAGCACCGGTTGGAAAAATACCGCAGTCTTTTGGAAAACCCGGATGAGGGAATTCCTCCCATGATGTTGGAGAAATGGGGAAAGGAAGAGAGTTTAAAAGTGTCCCGCCGCCTTGTTTCCCTTTATGGGGAACTCCTCGTCTGGTGGCCGGAGATCGAAAAAGCAACCAGGGAGTTGAAGAAAAAAGGGATTCGGGTAGCTCAGCCGGTCACCTGACTCCTTGTTTACGCCCGTCGGAATAACATCCGCCGCCTTATGGATGAAGGAAGGCTCGCTTACAATAACGGTATGATTTTGCAGCCCAAAATTTTCTTAAGAGAAATTTAACCGAAAATTAATGGCATTTTAAGAGCAGAACGACAAAACTATATTATTGGATGGATTATTGATGGGAACAGAATTTTGAGGGAGAGGAGGAAAGTATGGGAAAGGGAGAAATGGAAAAGAAAGGCGCCGGTTGGGTTTCGTTGTGGTTTTTTATTCTGGCCCTCCTCATGAGGGGTTTTATAGCAATTTTATGTATACCTACGAAGGTCATGGCAACGAGTTCCCCTCATCCAAATCCATTGCCGACGGGATGTAGTTTAAATGAAACGGCATATACCCAATCAGGTAATATTGGTTCCTATCCACTTAGTCCACCAAATGATGATCAAGATTATCTAAACCAGACCCGGGAATTATTAAATAATTCGTGCATGCTGGCATGTGGTTTTAATAATTTTCCCGGGGGGGGTAGGGCCAGCGTGGGATCCATAGGTCGATCTTCGCCCAATGTTTATTATATCTGTTGTTGCCGCAGCTAGCCCACACCAGAACCGCCCTAATTGATCGAACACCCTTCTTGCTCAGTTCAACAGCCAGGGAAATTGCTCACAAGTCCACGCGGATGACGGAGCGTTACAGCCACCTATCAGACTCTCACCGGAAAATTGCCGTTGAGCTGGCCGCTCCTAAGAAATCGGTTAGCAACACTACAATTTACACTACAAACAACCCAAAACCCGACTTTTCCGACCCAATAAAAAAGACATCCATCCTGCCGATTCCAATTGAGAGTCTTGAGGTTTGGAAATTCGGCCCTTGGTGCAGCCACTT
>PLLH01000108.1:0-133 GCA_003140895.1 Elusimicrobiota bacterium | reverse complement strand
GTTGCCGCCACGTTGCCCACGGTCGAGACTTCCCATGCGTAATGCCCCGTCATCCCCTCACTTGGCCCAGAACGCAACACAGGCGATCGACGGGCAATCCAAAATTGGCCGTCACTCCCGCGAAAGCGGGAGT
>PLLH01000118.1 GCA_003140895.1 Elusimicrobiota bacterium | reverse complement strand
AAAGTGGAAACCCACAAAGACGCGGTGGCGGCCAAGGTCGCCATGAAATCGGTGTTGGCGGGCGTTCAGGCTGGTGCTGCGGTGGCCGCGCCCACGGTGGAAGGCGCTGTGGCTTCGGGCTTAAGCCAGGAAGCGGTGACCACTTTGGACACATCTTCGGCCAAGACGCTGGAAAGCATTTCGGTCGAGGAGCGGACGCCCATCAAAATTTTCATCAAAGAGAGAACGGAGTTCTAAAAGGAGATCAAAATGACAGGATTAATGCCCATCGAGCAAATAGAGAGGAAAATCTTCCCGATCCGAGGAAGCAAAGTGATGCTGGCCCACGACCTGGCCCACCTTTACGGAGTCGAAGTGAGAGCTCTGATTCAGGCGGTGAAGCGGAACATCGACCGCTTTCCCGCCGACTTCACGTTTCAGTTGACGGAGGAAGAGCTGGAAATCTTGAAATCACAGGCCGTGATTTCAAGATCAGGGTGGGGAGGAAGCCGCCGGGCCTTGCCGTACGCCTTCACGGAGCAAGGGATCGCCATGATCTCCAGCGTCCTTCACAGCCACCGAGCGATAGCAGTGAACGTGATGATTATGCGCACTTTCGTTCGCTTGCGTCAGGTTCTTTCAACCCACAAAGACCTCGCCCGGAAACTTGAGGATCTAGAAAAGAAAATAAAGACGCACGACAGGAAGTTTAAAAAGCAGGACCGCGGGATCAAGGAGCTGTTTGAAGCCATCTGGGAACTAATGAACCAACCCAAAACACAGATTGGATTTAAGCAATAATGAAAAAACCTTAAAAAAGCAGGAAAGGGGGAACTATGCAAACTCACACCAACGGAAACGGAATCCAACCGGAATTCGTATCCATAAAATCTCTGAGCGTTATGCTGGAGATTCCGGAAAAAACGATTCGAACATGGGTATATAAAAGGAGCATTCCTTTTTATAAAATCGGCAGACTTGTACGATTCGATTTGGAAAAGATTAGGGTATGGTTCGTCGCCAATCCTTTTCGACCATTAAACAAAGAGAGGGTCGTTAATGACTCGAAAGTTTAAAAGTAAAACTTTACCCAAGGGCATCATGATCAACCGGGGCTATGTCTGGATAAACATATACCCGAACGGCAAGCTATATAAGAAGTGCCTTGGCCCAACCCATCAACCCGGAGTCATTGACGAAGCCATTGCGAAACTCAACCAAATGCGTGAACAAATTAGGACGGGGAAGTTCGGCCTCGATGAGAAAGTGAGGCGGATCTCAATGGATGACGCGGTTGAAACCTTTTGGAATCTCCACGCTTCGAAAAAAGACGGGGCTTATGTTTTCCGATATCAATTAAACCACATCAAAAATTTCTTCTCGAACCGCTTCGCGGATTCAATCACCATGATCGATATTCAGAATTATCGGCGGGAACGGGAAAAGACAATCAAGCCCACAACGGCAAATCGAGAACAGACGGTCATCACCACTCTTTTTAACAAGCTTAAATATTGGAAGAAGCTCAGTGTTATCACCAACGTCAAGCTACCCGAAGATAATCCCACAAACGGAATCAAGAAAGCCGACGAACGCCCCTATTCACGAACACGGATTGTGGCCCCTGAAGAATTCCAAAAGTTTTTGAATGTCGCACCTGAATCCGTACGGCGAATCTGCATAGCGGCCGTAAACACAACCTTGCGCTGGAAAACCCTCA
Source organism: Elusimicrobiota bacterium (assembly GCA_003140895.1). Taxonomy (GTDB): domain Bacteria; phylum Elusimicrobiota; class Elusimicrobia; order F11; family F11; genus PLLH01. The sequence continues at coordinate 75,357 of PLLH01000118.1, read as the reverse complement.
AAATCTTGACAAAGAAAAACATTTACGAGGCTGCCAACGTCTTTGGGGGGACACAGTCCAAGGTTAAAAAGTTGTATCAAGTTCCCATAAATGAAACAATGCGAAAACTTATTGAAACAGCTCAGGGTGATGTAATATTTGATTTCACGAATTTTTCGAAGCTGTTTAATGAAGCCAGGAAAAAATCGAAAATTCCCTGGTTTCAATTTCGAGACTTAAGAAGGACAGGAGCGAGGATGATGCTTCAAAAAGGCATTGATATCGGAACGGTATCCAAGTATTTGGGTCATAGCGACATTAAAATGACCCAAATCTATGTCAATCCTACGCAAAATGACCTTCAAGTGGCGGGAGCGGTCATTGGAAGTATGTATGGGTACAGTCCCAAATTAAATACTACCAAAAATACTACCAAAGGCAATTTTAAAAGTATAAAGAATATGGGGAAAGTTGCTGTTAGCGTTTAATTTTCGCGGGTGTAGTTCAGTGGTAGAATGAAAGCTTCCCAAGCTTTAGATGTGGGTTCGATTCCCATCACCCGCTGATTCATCCAAAAATTATCCAAAAGAGGTTCACACTGTGACGCTTTTAAACCGGCTCATTGGAATGATCAACATCGATCAAATCCTCTCCGATCCACTCCTGTTGATCGGAACCATCCTTTTCATTCTGAGTTTTCTGGCGTTTTTCTTTGGTCTCATCAAATGGATCGCCTCGCCGCGAAAAAGCGCGGATGCCTTCACGGTTCCGCATGGGGACGTGGAGGAACCAATTCCAAGTGGGGAAATTCCCGCTGATGAAACGCCCGCGCCCGCCCCGATCGCCATCCCCATAAAAGAAGAACCCCAACAAATCAATCCGGTGGTGGAAGACCATCCGCTCCCAACGCCACCCATCTCTCCGAGCGTCAAAAAAGAGGACCGTTCCGACAAAACCATGGTCATCGCCCCCGGAGAAGCGGCCATACAGGGCCAGCTGGATATCGTCATCACTCAGATTAAAAATTTGAACAAAAAAGTGTCCGACCTGGAGGACAGCTTTGAGAACACCAGCAACGCAACGAAAAAAGCGGAGGCGGGGGAACTCAAGGAAATGCCGAGAGACATGGGTGATTTCGCTCAAAAGCTGCTCAAACTGGCCGAGCATGTCATTATTTTAGAGAAGGAAATGGCCCGATTGAAAGGGAAGGAACCGGGACCTCGCGCGAACCCCGATGCGACGATTATTATGGCCCCGAAACCGGCGACGCCGGGATCGGCAACGCCGGGGTCGCCAGCGCTGGGCGCCGTAAATCCTAAACCGCCCGTTATGCCGCTATGAACAAACGATTTTGGGGAGGAGTCACGCTGATATCCCTCGTTGTGGCGGTGGGATCCGCCAGTTATCTCTTCATGGCCCTTCAAGAAAAATCCATTGTGGATGTTCCGCTCAAACAAGTTGAACCAGCCGCTCCAGCTCCCTTGCCAGTCACTCCGTCATCATCCGATTCGTCCGCGGCCTCCCCGATGAAAACAGATCGCATGCCGGCCGGCGCCCAAACATCAGAACCGGCGCGGCTCGAAGAGCCGGCGCCGCTCGAAGAACCGGCTCCGGCCAAAACCCATTCGAAACCGGCTCCGAAAGAAAAAGCCTCTCACAACACGTCTTCTTCATTGAGAAATATTTTGTTCTCCTATCACAACTCAGCCGCCAAACAGGTCTTCATCGTCGGAAGCTTCAACAATTGGACGAGGGAGCCGCTCACCAAAAAGAAAAACAACCTGTGGGGCGTCTCACTCAAATTAAAACCGGGGACATACGAATACATGTTTATCGTGAACGACAAACGGATCCCGGACCCCAACACAAAACGCGTGTCCAACGAGGGCCGGTCCATCGTCACCGTTAAGCCTGTCTCACCCCGATAATCGACCCCATGAGATATGACTGCTCTTGCGCGTAAACCGCTGTTGTTTCTTCTCGCACGCCGACTTGTCCTGATCCTGTCCGTATTTCTCCTTTTGTGGGCACGTCCCGGGCACGCCGGGCCCATGATGCCGGCTGATGTGACGGTGCTCACGCGCGACGATTTTCGCGGCCGTCCTCTTTTCTCCGTGGCCGACGCGTTGGAAGGCGTTTCCTCCATCAATCTTGAACACGAAGGCTCTCGCGGCTCGCGAACGCGCGCCAAAATCCGGGGCGGTGCGACATCGAGAGGCGTTCTGGTTCTTCTGGACGGGATTGCGCTTAACCCTGATTCCAATGCCCAAGTGGACCTCGCCCAAATACCCTTGAACATCGTCGAACGGATTGAAATCACGCGCGGGGGATCGTCTCTCTCGTACAGTGGCGAAGCGGTGGGGGGCGTTATTCACATCATCACGAGCCGTCCGAAAGAAGACGGTCTTGTGACGGAACTCGGAACGGGGGCCGGCCGGAACGGGGAACGAAACGTCGAAGGCCGTTTTCAGGTGAGATCCTTCGTCGGAGACATCGCGTATCTGCCCAACCGAGTCAATCAGAGCGGCTTCACCTTCAACGACGATTATCAGGCGGAAAATCATTTCGCCACTCTATCGCGATCGTTCGGCCAAGGAGGGTTTTGGGGAACGGAATATTATAACCACGCCGCCGAGGTGGGACTCCCGCAAGGAACCGCCGTCCCCTTCGATCAATGGAACCGCCGGCTCGAGCGGGAGCCACTCTCCCTCACGCAACAACGGACGGAGAAGACCCAACACGAGAAAATATCTTTCGGCAGCCCCGAGTGGAGGGGAGGACATTTTTACGCCATGGCCATGTCGCTCACCCGGAAATCCGACGAGCGATTCACCCACGACGGAGTTTCGTTTCTATCCCAAGACACGAATCGCTCCATCGCCCAACTCAAATGGAGGAAGGGGGAATTTGAGATGGGAGCTCAAGGCGAGATTGAAAGGGAAAAGCAATATCCATACGTGTCGGAAAAAATACATCGAAGCGGCGCCTACCTCCTCAACACGTGGGCATCGGACAAATGGATGGTGCTGCCGCAACTTCGATACGACGATCATTCCGACATCAAAGGCCAGCCCACCGCGCGTCTCGCGCTTCAATTTCACCCCTCCAGCTCGTTTCTTATTTCCTCGAACGCGGAGCGCTCTTTCCGCGCCCCGGCCTTCGACGAACTGTTTGTTTCAAGCGGAAACGCGCGCGTGGCCGGAGGCGCTGAGGCCGAGAAAGCGTGGTCGTATGATGTGGGCCTCAACTGGAAGCCCGGACCTTGGTTCCATTCGTCTCTGACAGGCTTTTATTCCCAGGTGAATGATTTGATCCATACGCAGCCCAATTCAGTTCTTTTGACCAACTCAGGCCGGGAAGAGAATAGGGGTGTCGAGACCGAGATCAACGTCCGGCTGGGAGAAAAAACAACGTTTCGAAACATCGAGCTGAACGCCACGTGGACAGCGCAAGAAAGCCATAGGTCGTTGGCGGGCGGAGGCAGCTTCTCTTCCACGGCCATGACGCCGCGGCATCTGGTCTTCGCTCAACTCAATCAGCATCTTCCGGGGAAACTCACTCTCACGAACGAAATACAATACAAATCCGAGCAGTACCAGTTCGACAATCGCTTTGGCGTCCGCGTTCCGCCGTTTTACGTTTGGAACCTCCGCGTCAAAATAAAAATATTAAAGGCGGATCTTCACGCCGATATTGAAAACGTGACAAGCCGACGATACGCCGAGGCCGTCAACACGTTCACGCCTGTGGGGGGAAGCGTTCCCCTCACCTCATTATTGCCGCTTCCGGAACGAACCTACTGGGCCGGCATTACAATCCGGTTTGACAATTAATCCAACTATTTTTTTACCGTCGATAAAAATGGCTCCCGCGAACGCGCCTATTCTTGACACGCAGTCAGAAAAGTCATACTTTCTCCCATCCAAGCCGCGAAAAAAGGAACGTCAACCAAATTGAAAACGTTAGGCCGTCATCTTCTCGTCGAAATGTATCAATGCGATCACCGGGTTATCTCGGACGTGCGCCGTATTGAAGAGATCATGGTGGGCGCCGCCAAGCACGCGAAGGCACACATTGTGGACGTGGTGTTCCACAATTTCAGCCCCAACGGCATTTCCGGCATGATCGTCATTTCCGAGTCCCATCTGTCCATCCACACCTGGCCCGAATATGATTTCGCTTCCGTCGACATTTACACCTGCGGCTCCAAGGTCAACCCCTGGAGAGCCTATGAATACATTCATAAAAATTTCAAATCTAAAAACGTGACAGCGATGGAATTTAAACGGGGCCTGTTTCCGGCAGGCAAAAGAACAGCGAAGCTAGGCTAACTCCCATTCAACCCTCGCATTCCCTCTCGACTATTATGAACCTCGATAAAAAAATTAAAAACAAACCCACATGGCTCAAAGAATGGTTCACGCCGCACGAATCCCATTCTCACCACATCAAACGCACCCTGGTCCGCAAGCGAACGCCGTTTCAAGACGCCATCGTCGCCGAATCATATTCCTTCGGCAAATGCCTCATTCTCGACGGCGAAATGCAATCCAGCCAGCATGACGAATTTATTTACCATGAATGCCTCGTTCACCCGGCGCTTCTCTGTCATCCGAATCCGAAGAACATTCTCATCATGGGCGGCGGAGAGGGAGCCACGGTCCGCGAACTCCTGAAACACAAAACCGTCCAAAAAATCACGATGGTGGACATTGACGGGGACGTCATCGAATTTTGCAAAAAACATCTCACCTCCTGGCATCAGGGGGCGTTCAAAAACAAGCGGCTTCAATTGATCGTCGGCGACGCGAAAAAATTCGTGGAAGAAACCGATGAAACGTTCGACGTGATCATCTCCGACCTGCCATCCCCCATCGAGGGAGGACCGGCTTACCTCCTTTATACCATCGAGTTTTATAAGGACCTCATGAAGCGGTTCAACCCGAACGGCGTTTTCGTCATGCAAGCGGGCTCCGGGAACCTTCTTCAATTTGAACTCCATCAAGTTCTTAATTCCACCATCCGGCACATGTTTAAGATTGTCCGGCCTTTTTACGCCTACGTCCCCTCGTTCGATGTCCCGTGGGCTTTCCTGATCGGGTCCAATACCACCGATCCGCTTCGCATGAATCAAAAGCGAACCGACGCGCTCATCAAAAAGAGACTGCGGGGGAAACTCAGTTTCTATGACGGCGTGGCTCACGTCGGCCTGTTCCATATTCCCAAATACTTGCGAACGCGCCTGACCGCGGAAAAGCGCCTCATCACAAAAGACAAACTCATCTACTTCTACAAATAGAGCCCATGAGGAACGCTAAACCAAAAAACGGGGCTCTCAACCAGGATAAAACCCCTCTTCTCGACACGCTGATCTCTCACGCCAAGCGGAAAGTCATCTCCTTTCACACGCCGGGACACAAAAACGGCCGCGGCATCGACAAACGGCTGGCCAGCTTCACCGGCCGGAACGTGTATGCGCTGGACGTCACGGTTTTCCCCGAAGTCGATTCCCTGCACGATCCGACAGGCCCCATTCGGAAAGCCCAACAGCTCATGGCGCGCGCCTACGGCGTCGAGCAATCGTTCTTCCTGGTCAACGGTTCTTCCACCGGAAATATGGCCATGATTCTTTCCGTTTGCCGGCCCGGCGATTCCATTATCATTTCCCGAAACGCGCACAAATCGACCTTGGGAGGCATCATTCTCGCCGGCGTGTGGCCCATCTGGATCCAACCGGGCATCGATCAAAACCTGGACATCCTGTTCGACGCGACGCCGGAACAAGTGGAAGCCACTCTCAAACAATACCCCGAAGCCAAAGCGGTGCTTGTCACGAGCCCCACGTACAACGGCGTCACCACCAACATCAAAAAGATCGCCGAGATTTGCCACGCCCGCGGAAAAGTCCTTCTCGTCGACGAAGCCCACGGCGCGCATTTAATTTTTCACAAAGATTTGCCGATGTCCGCCATTGAAGCGGGCGCGGATCTCATCGTTCAATCGACGCATAAAACGCTCTCGGCCATCTCGCAGGGATCGGTGCTTCATTTCAACTCCAAGCTCGTTGAAATGAGCAAGGTGAAACGCGTGGTTTCCATGCTTCAGACCACAAGCCCCAATTATTTGACGTTGGCCAGTCTTGATCTCGCCCGCCGGCAAATGGTGGCGGAAGGGGAGAAGATCCTCACCAAACTCATTCAACACACCGAGCGGGCGCGGGCGGCCATCAACCACCTCACCAATTTCAGCTGTTTCACGCGCGCGGAAATCCAAGGACGCGGATGCGACTTAGACGTCACCAAGCTCACCATCAACGTGACCCGCTCCGGTTATTCAGGCCAGCAAATCAGCGAGGTCCTGGCGAAAGATTTTAATATCCAGGTGGACGCCGCCGATCTTTTCAATCTGATCGCCATCTGCGGAACCGGTACCACCAAGGCGGACCTCGACGCTCTGGTGAACGCTCTAAGTGAAATCGACGGAAAAAAGAGGGGGGAAGCGCAAAACTGGGTCTTGCGGATCCCGTCTCTCTCAACCGAACTCGTCATGAACCCGCGCGATGTGTTCCTTCTTTACCGGTCCAAACGCGTTTCTCTTCGGAAAGCCATCGGCCATATTTCGGCTCAGTCGTTGACACCCTATCCTCCGGGCATCCCGGTCCTGATCCCCGGAGAACGTATCACGGCGGAGATTGTTGAATATCTGGAAGACTTAACGGAACGGGCCATTCGGGTTTCAGGCCAGGAAGCGGAAGCGCTCCGAACGGTTCGCGTCGTCGCCTTGCACTAATTCCTCCGAGCTTCTTGAGACGAAAATCTTCTGTTCAAGGGAACGTAAATAAGATAAAAGGTGCGCTCATGAAAAAGCCAAAAAACAAACGAAAATCGAAAACGGCGAAGAAAAAAGCGCCCGGCATCAAACGGATTGGGAACCTCGATTTTTATCGAAAGAAACTCGAGGCCTTGCGGGCCGATTTACTGAAGACCGTACAGAAAAAGCGCGAAGAAGCCCTCCCGGAAACGGAAGTGGGAGACGAAGGGGACGTTGCCTCTCGTTCCGTCGCGCGCGACCTCGTTTTTGAATTAACGGATAACGAACACCGCCTCCTGGATGAGGTGGAAGCCGCTTTGCGGCGAATTGAAAAAGGAACGTTCGGTTATTGCGAATCCTGCGTCAGCCGGATCAAGGCCATGCGTCTCAAATATATGCCCTACGCCCGCTACTGCATCAAGTGCCAAGCCCGTTTTGAGCGCTCCTAACTCCCGTTCCCTGCACTAAGCCGTTTTATGCTTCGAGTTGATTCTACACTCTCTCAATCCTGTCCTCCCTCCAGCCCCCTGGTTGTGTTTGCGTTCGAAAAAAGCGGCTTGTCTGTGTGGCCTCTGTTTTCATCGGCGCCGGTGGTCCAGGCTTTCGCCTGGGCTCAAAAAGAAGGCTTCGAAGGAAAATGCGGCCAAAACCAACTGGTTCACACCCCGAACAAGAAAATTCCCCGAGTCGTTTTCATTGGACTGGGCCCCCGAAAAGACGCCACGCTTGAAACGCTTCGCCAAGGCATGGCCTCTCTGGTTCGCCTGGCGGAGCGCCAATCAATAAAACAGCTTTTCACAAAACTGCCTCTCATCGGCAATGCCGGCGGGAGCGCGCACGCCGCCGCCGAAGGGGCCCTTCTCGGAGCTTACGCCTACACCCGGTACAAAACCAATTCGGAGTCAAAAAAGGCGGTTGAGTCAATCCTTGTGTCTGTTAAAAACGGGGCTGAGAAAAAAACGATGGATCAGGGCTTCGCACGAGGGCTCCTGTTCGCCGAAGCCACCAATTTTGCCCGGGATCTCATTAATCAACCGCCCAGCGACACAACTCCCAGCGATCTCGTGTCCATCGCCAAAACCGTCGCCAAAAAAGGCATTAAGCTCACCGTCTTAAACAAACAACAAATGGCCAAACTAGGCATGGGCGCCCTTTTGGGAGTTAACCGCGGAAGCGGCAAACCTCCATTTTTTATCCATCTCATCTATCGCCCCAACACAAAGCCGAAACGCCGGATCGCTCTTTGCGGGAAAGGAATCACCTTCGATTCCGGGGGCCTTTCTCTCAAACCCGCCAAATCCATGGAAACGATGAAAGACGATATGTCCGGAGCGGCGGCGGTCCTGGCCATTTTCGCACTGCTTCCGCGTCTTAAACCAGCGGTTGAAATTCACGGTTTCGCCGCGTTGACGGAAAACATGCCGGGGGAAAATGCCCTGAAACCGGGGGACGTCCTCAGATCACTCCAAGGGAAAACCATCGAAGTCTTAAACACGGATGCCGAAGGGCGCCTGATTCTGGCCGACACGCTGGCCTACGCCTGCCGCCAAAAGCCGGATGAAATCATCGACGTGGCCACCTTAACCGGCGCGTGTCGGATCGCCTTGGGGGATAAAATTGCCGCTCTCATGGGAAACAATGCGGACCTCCTTCAACGCCTCAAAAATAGTTCCAATGATTCCGGGGAAAAACTGTGGGAACTCCCGCTTGAAAAAGAATACCGCAAAGGATTGGACAGCAAAGTGGCTGACATTAAAAATATCGGTCCCGCCGGCGAAGCGGGCACCATCATGGGGGGGCTTTTCCTGAGCGAATTTGTCGAGAGAGGTCTTCCGTGGGCGCACATCGACATCGCCAACGTGGCATGGACGGACGAGGGAACCGCTCTTTCGCCCGCCGGCGGAACCGGCGCCATGGTCCGAACGCTCCTGCATTATTTAATCTCCCTTCAATAACCGGCCATTATGAACCCCTCCACACTCCCGCTCTTGAATAAAACTCTTCGAATTGGCCATACGCCCGATCCGGATGACGCCTTCATGTTTTACGGGTTCGCCTCGGGACAGGTCCAAATCGACGATTATGAAGTTCAGCATGTGCTGGAAGACATTCAAACCCTCAATCAAAAAGCTCTCCATGGCGAGATCGAAGTCACCGCCGTCTCAGCGGCGGTGTATCCGTCTTTGCAACACTCGTATTGGATTTTGCCCGTGGGAGCCAGCGTGGGACGAAATTACGGCCCTGTCGTTGTTAAAAAAGCTGGAACCACCCCCGCGACCAAACGAATCGGCATTCCAGGACGCTATACGACAGCCTTCCTCCTTCTGCGACTTTACACGGAAGACTACCAACCGATCTCATACCGGTTTGATGAAATTCCCGCCGCGCTCAACTCCGGCGACATCGATTACGGCCTCCTCATCCACGAAGCCCAAATCACCTATGAATCGATGGGGTTGGAAAAAGTGATGAATTTGGGCGAGCGCTGGATGGAGGAAACCCGCCTTCCGATTCCCTTGGGGCTCGATGTCGTCAGAAAAGATCTGGGAAAAGAGATGGCCGTCAAAATCGGGCTCGCTCTAAAACAGAGCATTCAAATCGGCCTCGCGCAACGTGAAGAAGCCGTTTCCTACGCCATTAAATTTGGACGCGGCCTCTCCCAACCGTTGGGCGATCAATTTATCGGCATGTACGTGAACAACGATACACTGAACATCGGAGAAGAAGGGGAACGCGCCCTCAATCTTCTCTATGACAAAGCCTACCGTGCGGGAATCATCCCCGCGCCGACCCGCGTTGACATTCTGAGGGATGTACTCTAACGATACAGAATGATGTATTCTTGCCGTACTTGGCATTTCTTTTTCTAACTCGGCCAACAAGGAAAAAACCCCCCAATGGGATTTACCAAATTTGACCTTCATCCAGACCTTATGAAAGGAATCCGGGAATTGGGATACACCATCCCGACCCCGGTTCAAGACAAGGCGATTCCTGAAGCGCTCCTGGGACACGATATCCGCGCCTGCGCCCAAACCGGAACCGGGAAAACCATCGCCTTTATCGTCCCGATCCTCAACAAATTGCTCCATCACCCGCATCACGTCAAGCCGTCCGTTCTCATCGTTTCCCCGACACGGGAACTGAGCGCCCAAGGCATGACCGTCCTTCGGGACGCCGGACGCTTCACGAAAATCAAAGGAGCTCTTCTCCTGGGGGGAATGAATTTTGACCGCCAGGTAAAGCAAATTCAGGCCGGAGCGGATATCATCGTCGCGACCCCCGGGCGGCTCCTCGATCACGTTCAACGCCGTACGCTCACGCTGAAACACATCGACACGCTCATTCTTGATGAAGCCGATCGCATGTTGGACATGGGATTTCTACCGGACATCCGCCGTATTTTGTCCTTGGTTCCGCCGAAACGCCAGACCATGCTCTTCTCCGCCACGTACCCGATTGAAATCCAGGGACTGGTGACAAGCTTTCTTAAAAACCCCATCACCATCGATCTCTCGCCGTCCGTCCCCGCCAACACCGTGACCCAGATGGTCTATCCGATTTCCCGGTCGCAGAAAGAGGCGTTTCTTCAGGCGCTTTTTGAAAGCAGCAACATCATTTCCGCCCTCATTTTCTGCCGGACAAAACACGGCGCGGACCACCTCTTGAGCATTCTCAGGCGAATGGGGAAAGGGGCGGCGGTCATTCACTCCAACAAAAGCCAAAACGAGCGGACAGCCGCGCTGGACGGCTTTCGGATGAAGAAATTTCAAATCCTCGTCGCCACGGACATCGCTTCTCGAGGCATCGACGTCAAAGACATCAGCCACGTGATTAATTATGACGTTCCGCAACACCCGGAAGATTACGTTCACCGCATTGGCCGCACCGGCCGGGCTCATGCGACGGGCGACGCCTTTACGCTGGTGGCTCCCGACGAAGAATCTTATTTAAAACGGATTGAAAAATTTATTTCCAAAACGCTGCCCCGAGGCGTGATCCCCAATTTCCCTTATCTCGTGCCTCCTCAACTCATCTCAAAACCAACGAATCTGGCAGATCGCTTTGGAAAGTTCCGGCGACGGATACCGTCCTCCCGGCAAGCGCGTTTCAGAAGTTGAAATTCATCTAAAAACTTTTTAAATTTCACCTGTTCCAATCTAAAAAACGGTCACTCTGTTTCTACTCAACACGTGAGGAGGATTACGACACATGGCGCAAGACATTCGTGCGATTAATGAGAAGGTGCGAAAAGAAAGTATCTTCGTCGAAGAAATGTTTCATGAAATCGGGAAAGCCATCGTCGGACAACGGTACCTTTTGGAACGACTCCTGGTGGGACTTCTCGCCGACGGCCACATTTTATTGGAAGGGGTTCCGGGCCTCGCCAAAACCCTCGCCGTGAGAACCCTGGCCAGCACCATCGACGCCAAATTCCAACGAATCCAATTCACGCCGGATCTCTTGCCGTCCGACTTGATCGGAACCCTGATCTACAATCCCAAATCGGGAGATTTCGGCATTAAGAAAGGCCCCGTCTTTGCGAACATTATTCTTGCCGATGAAATCAACCGCGCTCCGGCCAAAGTGCAGTCGGCCCTTCTGGAAGCCATGCAGGAAAAACAGGTGACGATCGGAGATACCACCTATCCATTGCCGTCGCCCTTTCTGGTGTTGGCCACACAAAATCCGATTGAACAAGAAGGAACCTACCCCTTGCCTGAAGCCCAAATTGACCGGTTCATGCTGAAAATTTCCATCACGTATCCGAACCGCGAGGAGGAAAAGGCCATTCTTGAGAAAAAATCCGGGCCGGAGGAAGCCGTTCGGTGCCTCATGACACCCCAGCGGATTGAAGAAGTCCGGCAAACCGTTCGGGAAGTCTATATGGACGAAAAAATCAAAGGCTACATCCTGGACCTGGTCTTCGCGACACGCGAACCGGCCAAATTCAACCTCAAAGACATGACAAGCCTCATCTCCTATGGGGCCTCACCCAGAGCGACCATTGCTCTCTCGATCGCCGCCAAGGCCTATGCCTTTCTGAAAGGACGCGGCTACGTGACGCCGGAGGACATCAAATCCATCGGACCCGATATTCTTCGCCACCGCATCATCCCCAGCTTTGAAGCGGAGGCGGAAAACAAAACGTCCGACGATATCCTTCATCAAATTCTGGATGTGGTAGAGGTCCCGTAATTCGAGTCCGGCGTAAAGAGGCTTTCATGCCGCGAGCATCGTTAACCAACACGACTCCAGCCGAAATTTTCAAAAAAACCCGGCGCATTGAGATCCGCACGTCCCGGCTCGTCAACGAGCTCTTCGGCGGGCGGTATCTCTCCACGTTCAAGGGCCGCGGGATGGAGTTTTGCGATATCCGCGAATACATCCCCGGCGACGACGTCCGGAACATCCATTGGGCCGTGACCGCTCGTCTCGGACATCCCTACATCAAACGTTTCACCGAAGAACGCGAACTAACCATTCTCATTGCCGTCGACGTTTCAGCCTCCAACTCCTTCGGAACGCGGGCCCGCTTTAAATCCGAACTGGCGGCGGAACTGGTGGCGCTCCTGGCTTTCTCATCGCTAAAAAACAACGACAAAGTGGGGCTTCTTCTCTTCTCCGACCGCATCGAAACCTATATTCCACCCCGAAAATCGAAAAGCCACACGCTCCGGCTCGTCCGGGACGTTCTCAGCTTTGAACCGCAACACGCCGGAACCAACATTGACACCGCCCTCCAATATTTGAACCGCGTTCAGAAAAAGCGCGCCATTGTGTTTCTCATCTCCGACTTTGTGGACGTCAACTTTGAAAAAAGCCTCTCCATCACCCAGCGTCGTCATGACACCATCTCCTTCGTTCTGGAAGACCCCCTGGAGCAACGATGGCCCAAACTGGGGCGGGTTCTCGTTGAAGACGCGGAAACAGGTCACAAACAACTCATTTCAATGAAAAACTCACGAGCTCGAGAGGTTTTTGAAAGAACCATGATGGACCAACGTTCCGCCCGGGACATCCTCTTTGGAAAGATGAACATGGACCGCGTGGTGTTTCAGACCAACCAAGACTACGTAAAGCCTCTCATGGCGTTCTTCCAGGACCGGGCCAGGCGATTCCGATGAGACGGATTCGCCACCGCATTCTTCGATGGTTCCTACTTCTCCCGCTGGCGTGTGGGGCTCCACTCTTAAACACCCCGCCTCTTCAGGCGGCGACACCCGCCTCCATCCAGTTGCGAGTGGAAGTCAACCCAAAAGAAATCACCATTGGCGACCCCATTCACTATTCCATGACCGTCGTCTATTCAAACGAAGTGGCGCCGTCCCCTCTTTCTGTTCCAAATCCAATGGGGGATTTTGAACTTCTGGACTACGCGCCGTCACAACCCAAGAAACTGCCTAACGAGAAATTGACGCTGACGCATCACCTGATCCTCACGTCGTTTTCCACCGGGACCCATACCCTCCCATCCTTATCGCTTTTGTTCTCAACCACCGACGGAAAGCAAGCCGAAGCCAAGACAGAAACCATCGACATCACCGTCAAATCCGTTCTTGAGATGTGGGGCGACCGGGGAAACCTCCAGCCTCTCAAAGGATTCTTTAATTTCCGGTCGTATGTGTGGGTTTGGATCGCGTTGGCCCTCCTTCTTCTGGCAGGAGGGGGCTTCGCCTTCTTTTATTTCAAAAAGAAAAGAGAGGGACTCTTCCCGGAAGGCCCGCCCAAACAGCCTGAAGAACGGGCCTGGGAGACCCTGCAAGCCTTGGAGGACTCGGACCTTCTGTCCACGGGCCAGATCAAAGAATGGTATTTTCGTCTATCACTCATTCTCCGCCGCTATCTGGAGGACCGGTTCCAGTTTTCCGCTCTCGACCGGACGACGACCGAGCTGCTCCTGGAATTTCGCCGGCTCAATTTCTCCTTGGATTTATCAACCGATCTCCGGACATTTTTCGACAACAGCGACCTGGTCAAATTCGCCAAATGGACGCCGACGGAAGAAGAGATCGAAAACGACCTGGTCCAGGTGAAAAAGATCATCTCCGTCACGACCCCGGAAACGAAAGAGACGCCGAAGGAGCCGGCGCCGCTATGAAATTTGCCGATCCCCTCTATTTCTGGTTCCTCCTGGCGCTTGCGCTCCTGGCGTTCTATCTGGCTTTCTTTCGATCGAACGACATCCCCAGTTTCCGTTTCTCTTCACTGGAAAAGCTCAGCCGGAGCGGACATGTAAACCTCAATGTGAGCGTCTGGGTTTTGGGAGGGCTTCGAATGACCGCCCTTTTGTTCCTGATTTTGAGCCTGGCCCGGCCGCAAAAGGGCTTAAGAACGGAAGAGATGACCACGAAAGCCACCGACATCATGCTCTGTCTGGACTCCTCGCGCAGCATGCTCTCCGTCGATTTTAAACCGGAAAACCGTTTTCAAGTCGCCAAAAGCGTGATCGGAGAATTCATCAAAGGCCGCGAGCGCGACCGGCTCGGGCTGGTTCTCTTCGCCGAGCACGCCATCACGCAATGTCCGCTCACCTTCGATAAAACCGCCCTCCTCTCCATTCTCGAAAAAATAAACGTGGGGTCGATTCCGCCGGATCAAACCGCCATCGGCGTTGGGATCGCCACCGCCGTGAACCGCCTCAAAAACTCCAAAGCCAAAAGCAAAGTGATCATCCTGGTCACGGACGGCTCCAACAACGCCGGGACGATCGACCCCATCACCGCCGCCAAATCCGCCGCCGCCTTCAACATCAAAATTTACGCGATCGGCGCCGGCTCGCCCGACGGAGGCCTCATGCCGATTGACGATCCCATTTTCGGCCAACGCCTCGTGCCCAGCGGCAACGATCTCGACGAGAACGCCCTGCTCAAAATCGCCAATGAAACGAACGGCGCCTATTTCCGGGCTAAAACGTCGGGCGGACTTAAAAGCATTTTCTCTGAGATCGATAAGATGGAAAAGACCGACATCAAAACGAAATCCTACATGGATTACGAAGACCTCTATATTTACTTCCTGCTTCCCTGCCTGATCCTTCTCCTCTTGGAATTCGGATTGGCAAAAACAATTTTTCGGACGGTGCCCTAATGCATTTTCATTACCCTTCCCATTTTAATTTTCTATTCGGATACGCCTTGGCGATCGCCCTGACGTTTTGGTCCCGGTTTCGGAGGCGGCGCGATATTCTCAAATTGGGGGATTGGCGGTTGATTCAACACTTGGTTCCCGTCGCCGCCTTGAAGCGGCGACAAACCAAAGATGTTCTCACTCTGATCGGGATCCTGTTCATTCTCCTGGCCGCGGTGGGGCCTCAATTCGGCTCGAAATTGGCCGAAGTCAAGCACAGAGGCGTCGACGTGTTTATCGCCATCGACACCTCCCGGAGCATGCTGGCCGAAGACGTCCCGCCGTCCCGTCTTGAGCGGGCCAAACGATCGCTGGAACTACTCATCAGCAAATTGGAGGGGAACCGAGTCGGCATTATCGCCTTCGCCCAATACCCCGTCCTACAGTGCCCGCTCACAACGGATACGGAAGCCGCGCGCATGTTCCTCGATATCATCGATGAAAAAACGGTTCCCTCTCAAGGAACCTCCATCGGCGACGCCATCCGTCTTGGGGTCAACAGCTTTAATAAGGAAGACAAAACCGGGAAAGCCATCGTCCTCCTGACCGATGGAGAAGACCACCGCTCCGATCCGATCGCGGCCGCCAATCTCGCCAAGGACAACGGCGTCGTCCTGTTGCCCATCGGCATCGGGACCGCCAAAGGCGAAGTGATCAAAGAACGCGATGAACAGGGAAAAGTGATTGAATTTCACAAATTCAAAGGGGAAATGGTCTTGAGCCGTCTGGACGAAGCCCTGCTCGCAAAAATCGCCACGATCACGGGAGGGCATTACTACCGCGCCAGCTCAACGGACAAAGAGATCGACGAGATCGCGGACATGTTAAACGGCTTTGACAAGAAAGAATTGTCGTCCAAAATTTTCCAGCGGTTTGAAGAGCGCTATCAATACGCGGGCCTTCTCGGTTTGCTTCTGCTCCTGTTCGAATTTTTCTTTGCCGAATGTCCGGGAGCAGGGAAACGGATTCTTCAATGGATACAATCGCAACAGGGGTTCATGAAACGGGTGGGGCGAAGCTCAGGCCTTCTTCTCATGTTGACCTTTCTCGCCGGAACCGTTCAGGCCCATTGGAAAGATCAGGTGAGGGAAGGGAATCATTTGGTTCAGAAAGGAGACTATGCGGGAGCTAGAGCGGAATTCGAGTCCGCCCAAATCGACGCTCCCGAAGCGGCCTTTTTGCCGTACAACATCGCCGGAACGTATTATTTGGAAGGGAATTTGGAACAGGCTCAGAAAACATATGAGAAAGCCAAAGCGGCCGCCACCGGGCCCGATCTCAAATCAAAAATTCACTACAACCTCGGCCACCTTCTTTTCACCATGGGAAAACGGGAAGAAGCCATCAATGAATTCAAAGAGTGCTTGAAACTCAATCCAAAAGACATGGATGCCAAGTATAATATCGAATACATCAAAGCGGGAAAGCAACCGCCGCCTCCGCCACAACGTCCGCAAAACCAGGATCAAAAAAGCAAAGACTCGTCTGATAATAAAAGTCAGCAGGAAAAAGGCAAGGGAGATTCCTCCCCATCAAATGAGAAACAGGACGAACGAACGAAGAACAGCGGCGAAATAAAAAAAGAAGACGCTGAACGCGTTCTCCAAATGATGCAAGAGCAAGAAGCCGATAAAATGAGGAAGGGAAAACCGGTTTCCATCGGCACGAAAAAACCGAAGAAGCAGAACGAAGGGGAAGAAGATTGGTGAAAACGATTAAATTTATCGGCTTCCTTGGAAGCGGGCTTCTCCTGGCGGCGGGCCTTTGGGCGGAGCCGCAGATCGCCACTCGAGTCAGTTCGACGGACATTTCACTCAACGATTCGATCACGCTCACCATTGAAATTTCCGGCGTCTCCAATGTCAGCAACGCGCCAAGCCCATCCATCCCCGGATTTCAAATTCAATCAGCGGGACAAACGCAATCGTATCAATGGGTCAATGGGCAATCGTCCTCTCTCATCGCCTTCAACTATATTCTGACTCCGACCAATTCGGGAACCTTTCAAATCCCTCCCATCAATTTGAACAGCGACGGAAAGTCGGCCAGCAGCCAGCCCATCAACATCACGGTCCGCCCGGGATCAAGCACAGGGACGCCATCGGGCTCCAACCAATCCAACCAACAAGACTCAACGGGGGCAAAATCAATTTCCGTCCCGTCCGAAGGGTTAAAGCCTGTTTTTCTCACGGCCAACACAGATGTGAAAGAAGCCTACGTGGGACAGCAAATTCTTTTATCCATCCAATTTATCCGGCGGCCGGACATTCGCCTGGCCTCTCAACCCCGCTACTCAGAACCCGACATGACGGGCTTTATCGTCGAACCGATGAAACAACAGGAATTCACGACAACCATCCAAGGGGTCCAATATCAGGTGACGGAACTCCGGTACGCCCTCTTCCCGACCTCCGACGGAGAATTCGTGATTGGAAGCGCCAATGTTGACTTGGCGGTCCACACTCAAATCGACCCGTTCGACCCCAACGGTTTCTTCCAGGGATTCTTCGGACGCAGTCAAACGGTGAAACTGAACACGCGAGCCATTCCCATTCAAGTCAGGGCCCTTCCAAAAAACAAACCGGCCCATTTCACCGGCGCCGTGGGGCGATACAAAATGGCCGCGAGCGTCGATGCCGGCGGAGGCCCATTGGAAGTCGGGAAACCGTTGAATTTGATCGTCAAGATCGAAGGGGTGGGGAATATAAAATCCATCAAAGAGCCGGCCCTGCCTGAGATGGGATCGTTTCGCCGCTATGAAGGCATCTCCTCATCCAACATCAACAATGAAGGAAAATTTATTCACGGCTCGAAGGATTTTAAGATCCTCCTGATCCCGCAAGTCTCAGGACAAATTTCTCTTCCATCCCTTTCTTTTTCCTATTTCAATCCCGAACAAAACCAATACGTCACTGAATCAACCCACGAGATTCCATTGACCGTCAAGCCCGGGGCGCCGTCCCAAGGGGCTCCGGAAACCTTTGTGCCGCCAGGAGCGGGACAAGCCACCGAAGGGGTTAAGGTCGTTGAGAAAGACATTCGATTCCTGAAAAGCGGCAAAATTTCTTCCCGGAAAAAACCGTTCTTGTCCGACGGACTTTTGTCCGACGGCCTTTTCATCACCGCCGCTCTTCTGCCCCTTATTTTCGCTTTCGGCGCCGTCTTAACGGAATGGAGAACGAACAGACGGATCACCAACGCCGCCCATTACCGCTCCCGAGAAGCGCTCCGAAAAGCGAAGAAGAAACTCAAAAATTCGAAAAAATTATTCCGCATGCAAGACCCAACGGATTTCTACGGGGTTCTTAATGCCGCCGTGAAGGGATATTGCGCGGACAAGCTCTCTATTCCCGCATCGGAAATGGTGTGGGACGAAGTGGACCGGCAACTGGCTGAAAAAGGAGTCGCAGCTGAACTGCGAACATCCCTCCGGGAAATCTGGGAAGAGGCGGATATGGTTCGATTCGGGACAACGACCTTCTCGGAAGAAACGCGCGAAGCCAGTCTGGCAAAAACCCAGACATTATTGGAACAGTTAAACGAGGTCTTACCATGACATCATCTCGGACCCTTCTTCTCGGCGCCCTCCTGGCCCTTTTTCTTCCGGCCGTTCCAAAAGCGGCCCTCATCGAACAAGAGCAATTCAATCAAGCCAACGCCCTCCTGGAGAAAGGTGATTTGGACAAAGCCCAGGAGATATATGCCACGCTCGTTCGAAAAGGGTTCGGCGGAACGGCGCTCGCCTACAACCTGGGGAATATCGCGTATCGGAAAGGAGAACGGGGGAAAGCGATTTTATGGTATGAGCGGGCCCGCATGCTCTCTCCAAGGGACGGCGATGTCCAATTTAATCTCGCCATGGCGCGTTCTCATCTCAAAGATGAAAAAGACCCCTTGATTCAATCCATCATTTCAACGTTCACCGAAAACGAGCTGGCCGCGACACTCCTCCTTCTTCTCTGGATTTTTTTCGGTGTGTTCGGAGCGCTCAGATTGGGTTGGATTGAAGGGGAACTATGGCCGGCCGCGACGTTGTGGACCTCCGGGCTTTTTCTTCTTCTAACCGCCTCTTGGTTGGGCCTCTCCCTTTTCTTCGGACAGACGCCGGCGGCCGTGGTGACACAATCGCCGGGAGAAGTGCGAAACGGCCCGGGAAATGATTACGCCGTTGGATTCACGGTTCCGGAAGGAAGCAAAGTGATCGTTTTAAATCAACGGCCGGATTGGATTCAAATCGGCGTGCCTCAACAAGGACTGAAGGGATGGGTCAAAACAAACGAGATTGAAACAGTCCGGTTTACTTCGGCTTCGTCAAGTTAACATCCATCGCCTTGACCCAACCCTCTCCTCCGTTGGGAAGTTTTATCTTGTACCACTCATCCCCGCCGCCCTCGTTGGATTCCAAAACCTCATAGACCGTGGGAGGGGAAATCTGTTTCATCGATTTTCCGGCGATGGAAGGCCGGGCGTAGACCGTCACGTCTTTGACGTCCGCCACAATCCATCGAGCGGCAAAAGCGGACTGGTTCTGACGACCCAGCGGCTTTGACGCCGCGGGCGCCGACGGAGCGTCCGCCAACAGCAAATTAAAGCCTTGAACCCACCCTTTTTCTCCCTTCTTTATTTCCAAAAGGAACCACCGATCATTCCCAACCTTGTCCGAACGCGTGGCCGAATAGATTTGACCTTCCGTCAGATGTCCAACGACGGTTGACTGATCAGACGTCTTTTCATAGGCAGGCGCATTTTCCATATTGGCTTCGAAATAAATTTTTTCCTGGGATTCCTCTTCTCCTGTCTTGTCGTCTTCCTGACGTTGAATTTGAACCTCTTCAACCGGGGGGGCCATGGGGGGAGCCAGAGGAGCGAGATCAAACATCGTCAACAGTCGACTATTCGCCCAGCCGCTTCCTTTCTTTGATTTCACTTGATACCACTTCTCATCACCATCCACATATTCGAGGCTGGCCTTCCCTTTGGATCCCGACGGCAAAGCGGTGCCCGTGGGTGAATCGTATCCGGGATTTTGATAGAGAGGAACCTTGTCTTTCGTTTCAAAAATGATATCGACCGTCCGCATGTTAGACCCGTGCTTAACCTCTTCCACGGGAGGTTCGGGAAGCGCGGGGAGGGACACAGGGATCTGGGGGGCCAAAGCCACCTGTGCCGGCGCCGGCGCAACTGATTCCTTCGGCGTCTCGACAACGGCCACCGGTTTCACTGAGGGCGGAGAAACGACCGCCTCTTTCGGCTTGGATGTTTTCGCTTTGGAAATCGCACCCGCAGAAGACGCCGCTCCTATTTTCTTTTGAACGGGAAGGGCCGTCTTTTTAGGGGCAATGACTTCTTCGGACAAATCGGCGGCGGTCCCCGCCATCATGGCGAGTTTCGCCAATTGTTCTTCCTTTAAAATCTTCTGCTGTTTGTTTTTCGCGAGAAGATACTGCGATTCGCGCATCTTTCGGCGATCATCCAATTTCTTTTGCCGTTCCGTTGTCCGTTTCAATTCCGTTGGATACGACGTCTGCGCCAACGCGACGCTGATGCTGATCTTCTGATCTTCCGACAGAGTCGGCGATTTGAGCATTGATTCCAAATATCCTTTCGTCTTGGAATGGCTTAACCGATACATAATCACTGAGAGAGGCGGGCGGAGGTCAGGCCACGGAAGCTGCTGGGAAATCGGCATGAGCAAATTGAACGCTTTGGAGGGGTCCGAGATGGCTCTGACATCCCAAAGAGCGTTCACGATTTCATTCCGGACATCGGGGTCTGTTTCATAGGGCAACCGGCGCACAATCAAAAAAATCGACTCCTCAGGCAAGATATCGGAAAGCCACTTGACCGCGTGAATGCGAACCACGCGATCAGGAACCTGCATCATGAATTCAAAAACCACTTCGGCGTAGGCTTTAACCAAACTCTTCTGGATTCCGCCTTCCTCTCGAATGTTTCGCATCAACTCGTCAATCAGCGGAGACTTCTCGTCATAGAGCCCCAACATGCCTCCCTTGGGCAATTCGTTGAGGAACGGTTGAATCCACTCGGAAGAAGAATCGAATTTATGAAGCGCTTGCAAGGCCGCTTCACGGCGGCTCAGGGGAATCAGCTTGTTGTCGGCCAAATCAAGGAGGGGGCCCGCCCGCCGCTCATTGACATAAGTGGCCAATTGAACGCGGAAGAGAAAGTCAGGATCCAACGAAGGATTGACCAAGCCCGCATCAAGGTTGGTGGCGCTATAGAGCGACGTTGAGAGTTTGCTGTAGGCGAGAGACAAACCGCGGACGCTGGGTTCGACAACCGCATCCACGATATGGGAAACAAAGGGAACCTTCGAATAAACGCCGAAGAAGCCGAGGACAAACAAGACGATGGCAATTTCTTTGATTTGCCATCGATATCGGCTTAGAGAAAAAGGAGTGTGATCGTCAATCGGAGTCACCTAAATATTGTAACCAGAAATCCATGCGATTTGAAGGGCTTTATTTATTTAATTCGACGGGATGACGAGGGGCACCGTTTTTTCGAAAAGGCCGAGACACAGCACTTTGGCCAACACGGCGTGGGACGCGAGGCCAACAGCCGTGACGGTGACAAGAGTACGGCCCCGTTTGATGCCAAAAAGAGTCACCTGGCGAACAGGAACCCAAAAACGCTTGGCCTCTAACACGGCGAACAAGCCCTTTTCTCCATTCAACAGATCCACTGGATCGACGGAAAAAGAAATTTTTTTCTCTTTGTCTCCTTTGGTGCGCGGGTTATCAGCCCAAGCGGCCATTTTTGAAAGAGCCTCTTCTTTGGAGGCCGGCGCTTCATCCAACTGTTTCAAATAGAGACGGACCTCCGAAACCCCCATATACGCCCCACGGGAACCGGGGCTGATGAGGACCCCCTGTTCAAAGGATGAATCGATCGGCGTGTAATCCCAATGCTCCGGCCCTCGCACGCGAAATCGTTTCCCTGGATCAAGATACGTGTGAGACAAGGGGGGGAAAATCATGGAACCGGACGGCAACGCGCTCAAGAAAAACCTCTGAAGAAACACCGCGCCCCCCAGAAGAACGATATGGATCACGACCGCCCCCGCCATGATCCATCGGGGAGGGTACTGATCGGATCGGACAAAGCATAAATACAACCCAAGGCCGGCAACGAGGAGCCCGCCCATAGAGGCCCCCGCCATCTCTTTTGGCCCCATAAAAAAGCCCAACGCCGCAGAAGAAACAGCCAAGACCACCGCCGCATGGAACCAGCGCCAACGAACGACAGAACCGCTCACAAACCGCTCCATCTGGTGAAAACTCCTTTTATCGCGTCAACGTGGCCTGATATTATCTTTTCTGCAACCCCAATGTATGGGGCGGAGAAGACTCACGCGCGGAACGTTCTCTCCGGGAAAAATTAAGTAGAATGCGCCTATGGCGAGTTTCACGCAGTTCAAAAAACTCATGCAACAAATCCAAGTGGTGCGGCCTCCCAAACACCGGTTATCGACGTTTGGAACCTCCGACATCCTTTACCAACTGGTGACCGACGTTCCGGGGCTTCCCGACCGTTCGCGCGTTCGCATGGGCCGCGTCACGGCGGCCAAACCCCAGATCATCACCCCGCGCATCCTCAAAGAACGTTTTGAAGGGTTCGGCGAGGTCGCGCAAGAATACGCCGACTCGCTCATCGCCCAATACGGAGAAGCGCTGAAGGGCTTGGAATATCATTTTCGGAATGAACCGCAGAACGTCCGGGTTGAGTTGGTTCCACCCTCGGTTCTCATCGCGGAACTCACCAAGGATTTCGACCGTCAGAGCCAGACACGATCGGCCATCATCAAGGGAACCGACAAACTGTGGGAGCTATCGATCATGAAATTTATCGTCGAAGAGACGCTCTCGTCTTTCACCTCCAATGTGAATGAACTTCACGAGCGCGGTTTTTTCGAAGAGGACGTCGCCACCAAACGCCAAGAACGCGAAATCCAACAGCTGATTCAGAAGGCCAAGACAGATCGGGCCCTCGTCCCTGTTCTTGGGAAGAAACTGAAGGAATACGGCCTGTTCGAACAATTCCAGGATGAATTCTTTCAGTTGATACGGTGAAGGTCCTCACCGTCGCCCCGAGGGGATTTTGCGCCGGCGTGCGAAGAGCCATTGAGATCGTCAACTTGGCGCTGGAGCGTCACCACTCGCCCATTTACGTCCGAAAGGAAATCGTCCACAATAAATCTGTCGTCGATGATTTTAAAGAGCGGGGCGTTATTTTCATCGATGAGCTGGATGAAGCGCCTCGTGGAAGCTGCGTTATTTTCAGCGCGCACGGCATCGCCCCGGATGTCCGCGAGCAGGCCAAGGAGCGGGACCTTAAAACCATCGACGCCACCTGCCCCCTGGTCACCAAGGTTCATTTCGAGGTCCACCGTTTTATTCGAGACGGCTATTCTCTCGTGTTGATCGGCCACAAAGACCACGATGAGGTCATCGGGACCGTCGGAGAAGCGCCGGACAAAATTCAGCTCGTCCAAAATGTGAACGACGTGCCATCCTTATCCGTCCCGAATCCGGGAAAGGTCATGATCCTCACTCAAACGACGTTGAGCATCGATGAAGCGAAAGGAATTATCGCCGCCATCCGAAAAAAATTTCCGTCGGCCCAAACCCCGCCGAAGGATGACATCTGCTATGCCACCCAGAACCGCCAGGACGCCATCCGGGAACTGTTAAAGAAGGGAATTGACGTTCTCCTTGTCGTCGGCTCGCAAAACAGCTCCAATTCAAGACGGCTTTGTGAAGTGGCGCGGGAACAAGGCGTGAAAGCCTACTTGATCGATAAAGCCTCTGAAATCGATGCCTCCTGGCTTGCCTCCGATTCCGTCGTGGGACTGACAGCCGGAGCGTCGGCGCCGGAATATCTCGTCCAATCCGTTGTCAACCGCCTCAAGAGCGACTATGGAGCTGAAACGGAGGAAATCTTCGTACGAGAAGAAAATGTGATCTTTGCCCTTCCCAAAGAACTCACGCAACCGCCTGTCGTTTCTTCTTGAAAATCATTTTCATGAAACATTATTCTCAAACGGGTGTCTAACTTGATGGAAAACGCGGCACGAACAGATCAAAACGAATTGATGGTCCTCATTCAAAAAGAGGACCCCGACGCGGTGGCTCGGCTTGTTAAAGCGGAGCTTCCTCGGGTGTACAACTTATGTTTAAAACTGTGCCTTCATCAATCCGATGCCGAGGATTTGTGCCAGGAGGTTTTTGTTAAGGCGTTTCAAGCCGTTAAAAAATTCAAAGGAGACGCCGCCTTCTCGACATGGCTGCACCGAATCGCCATCAACGCTTGGAAAAATCGGGTTCGATATGAAAAAAGGCGCTTTTTTGGAATGCATTTTTCGCTTCAAGGGCCAACGGATGCCGAGGAAAACGAATCCGAGATCGAACTGGTCGACAAGGCCCTGCGCCCCGATCAACGAATTGAAGAATTGGAAAACAACCACTTCATCATGAAAGCGCTGGACAAATTAAATCCCGATGACAAAATAGTGATCCTCTTGAAAGACATTGAAAACAGATCTTACGAGGACATCGCCAAGACGATGGACTTGAACATGGGAACGGTTAAATCACGTCTATTCCGGGCCCGAGAAGCGCTTCGAGAAACCTACCGGCGACTGGGAGGACGGTATCCATGATCGACAACCACATCACTGACTTATTAACGGATTATGTTGACGAGACCCTCTCCACGCCGCAAAGGGAGAAGGTCCGGTCCCATTTGATTTTTTGCCTGGGGTGTCGCCGCCATCTGGACGAGATTCAACACAACATCCGCCTGTTAAAAGCCGTTCCGACCGTGGAGATCCCATCAGGGCTGGAAAAGAAAATACTGAACCAATGGTTGAGTCCCGCTTCGGTTCAAGAAAAACAAAAACCGGAAAAAATAAAACGAGCAGAGCCTTCTCATGGATCGTTTCATTTTCCCTTTTATAAAACGTTGGGATGGGCCGTGGCCGGGGTTCTGGCTGTGATGGTCATTCGAAATATCCCGGACGACACGCTGACCTTTTCGACCCGTCAACAAGCCGTCCCCGTCCAATCTCGTCATAAAGAAATCGCTCGCGAACCCCAAACGGACGCTCTCACCAACCTCCCGGCAACGCCTCTGCTGGATCAGAAGAAAGAGGGGCATCAGGGATGGGCCATGAATCTTCAATCCAAGACCCTCGGCGTTCCGCCAGCCCTGGGCGAAAAATCGGTTCAACCACAAGCGATCGCATTAAACTCTGCGTCTGTCGCTGTCGCCCCGCGCTCGGAAAAACAGTTGCTCTTGAAAGGAACTCAAAGCGATAAGATCGGGATAGAAAAACAAGAGGAAAAAATGAAAGCGCAACCCGTTGCGGATTCGGCCGCTGCAGAACCGCCTTTCCAGGAATTAAGCGGCCAAAATAGCGGGGTTATAGAGCCCCTTGAAACCGTCATTTCGAAACAAGACGCATGGGAAAAGATATGGAAAAATCATGCAGAATTTCAAACCCCGCCGGCGACGAGTCCTCGCGTTGATTTCAAAAACAATCAAGTGATCGCTCTTTTCGCAGGTGTTAAAAACAGCGGAGGCTTCGCGTTTCAAATCGCCAAGGTGGAAGAAACCAGCTGGGAGGGAAAACCAGCGCGGATTGTTTATTTCAAACTAAAGGAGCCGGCCGCCGGTTCCTTCAATACAATGGCTCTCACTCACCCGTTCATCTTCAAGGTTGTTCCCCGAATCAACGGCCCGACCTTCTTTAAGAAAATTCGCTAATTCATCCCTTCGTTATCACTATGGTTGGATTGATTAGGACAGGAGTTTTTCTTCAGACAGGAGTTGAGATACGGTGGCCCCCAACTTATCAAGGTCGAATGGTTTATGGATGTGAACGGTTCGTTTAAATTCAAGAACCCGTTTAAGGCGATCTTCCATCGCATAGCCCGTCATGATAATAATGGGGAGATCCGGAAGGGTTTTTCGAATCTGAATCACCAGGTCTAACCCATCTTTGCCCGGCATCTTCATGTCCGTGATAACAAGATCTATGCTTTCTCTCTTGAGAACCGCGAGGGCATCGTCGGCATTTCTCGCTGAGAAAATTGTGAACCCTTTCCCTGAATACTCAAACTTAATCACTTCCAGATACCCAGGCTCATCATCAACAGCAAGAATTATTTTCAATGCCGTCATGACTCTCTCCTTTTGCGAGGGCCGATTTTCTTTGATGCGACTTAAGGAGAAATCCCGACCCCCGGCTTTGGCGACTTGGGATTTTACAACACCAGGCGTCTTTTTTGACACCGTTTATTAATGGTCGATCCGACTAGAATGAAGGCTCCTTTTCGTTTAATATAAACAAATGAAATTGAACGGTTTCCTCTTGTCGCTCTGCCTGGTCTTGTTCCCTCCGATCCTCTATGGAATCGAACCCAACAACGTGTTGGATCTTCTTCTCGATCATGAAAAATTGCCGCGCGTTCTCAACTCGGACGACATTCCATCGCTTCGGCCCGAGGATCCACAACCGTTATTCGCGCCTCAGGGAGATTTCAACAAAGACGGTCAAGATGATATCGCCATATCGGGCCTCTACGACCTTCCCGACGGGGGACCGCGCTATTTTCTGTTGGTTGCGACCGAGTTAAAAGATCCGCACCGCTATCAAAAGCTCTATTTCATTGAAGTCAAAGAACCGGTTTACATTCATGCCCCCGGTACAACGGGACAAGGCGACCCGGGAGACCAAGCATTTTCTATTTCATTCTGCGCGAACTGCGGCGAGGGTCAGGATTTCTACTGGAATAAAGGCACACGTCGATTTGACCTTCGTCCCTGGACGATCAAAATAAAACGCATCAAGAAATCCATCGGCCTTGCCAGACCCATCCCGCCGGAAGATATCGACAAAGCCATTCAGATCGTCAGCGAACTGCCTGATATCCAGCAATTCACGTCGGAGGTCAAAAAACGGGGGGGGGCCCTGGGCGTCCGGGTGAATGTCCCTGAAACACGCTCTCCCAAAAACCGTTTTCAAGTCAACATTTATGAAAAATCACCGGAAAAAGAAATTCTTTATGATTCAATTTTGGTGGATGTCAAAAAAATGAAGGCGCTCAAACGGCTGCATAAAACCAAAGCGAAAAAAGAGAGGTAAAAATCCTCTCTTTTACATCGACACGAAATCGATGGGGGTGGCCGTGTTTTTCCGAATGGGCATGTCGCCGGCGCCCGTCAAAGGCCCAATGGAACTTCCGGAATCCGAGCGCTGGTTTGTTTTAATCCTCTGATAGTCCGTGGTTCGCTGTACCGCGTCAAATCCGGCTTCATGAATAAGAGTGATCACTTCGGAGGGAGTGGTTGTATTGACGAACCCCGCCTCGGCATGCACGTTCTCTTCAAAGAGAGTCCCGCCAAAATCGTCCGCCCCGAATTGAAGCGCCGTCTGCCCCACTTTCTTGCCTTCTGAAAACCAGGACGCCTGAATATGGTCGATATTGTCCAAATAGAGGCGGGAGGCCGCGATCATTCTTAAATAAGGGATCGTCCCGGCCCGGCGGGGGAAACGCCGCTCGAGGGCCGTGTTTTCCGGTTTAAAGCTCCACGGAACAAACGCGGTGAAGTGACCGCCCATTTTTTTTGCTTTCGACTCATCCTGCAATTGGCGAACCGCTTCCCAATGCTCCGCCACATCTTCCGATTCTTCCACGTGGCCGTACATCATCGTGGCCGTCGACAGGAAACCCAGTTCATGCGCCGCGCTGTGAACAGACAACCACTCCGAGGGGCCGCCTTTTTGGGGGGAGATTTTGTCTCTGACGCGGTCGGATAAGATTTCAGCCCCGCCCCCGGGGAGGGACGTCTGCCCCGCTTCTTTAAGTTTTCGAAGAACATCGATGACAGACAATCCGGACACGCGCGACATCATTTGAATTTCAGACGCGGAAAAGAAATGAGGCGTGACCGTGGGAAAGCGTTTCTTCGTTTCACGCACCAAGGAGAGATAATAATCCAACGGCAAGGCGTCGTTGTGCCCTCCTTGAAGAAGGACCGTCGTGACGCCGTTTTGAACAGCCTTGTCAATTTTTTCCATCACCTCGTCGACGCTCAGCGTGTACGCGTCCGGGTCTTCCGAATGGCGGTAAAAAGCGCAAAACTGGCAGGCCGTTTCGCACACATTGGTGTAATTCGGATTGGTATCCAAAACAAAGGTCACTTCTTTTTGAGGGAAACGCCGAAACCGTTCCTCCGATGCCAAACGACCCAGCCACAGGAGGGGCGCGTCGTCAAGAAGGAAAAGGCCTTCCTCCACAGAGAGGCGCTCCTGGCGCAGGATCTTCTTCTCGATGATATTGGAAAGAGGAGATCCCATAATTAAACCGGAGACGACGCCAGCTCACTCACCCGCCCGTGAGCCAACTGCCGAAATATCCGCGCGGATTCCATTTCCTCTTCTCCCAACATGTAAGTAAACCCTTGGAGGTAGCGCACGATTTTTTCGGAAGGAATCAGGAGAGTGGGCCATTGCCGGGCGGCAATCTCCGGCAAAGAGGCCAGACCCGCTTCCAACGAACTGGCCAATGTTTGATGAAGCCTCTCTTTCATTTGGAATTCTATCCGGCGCAGGCACACCCACAGGGCAAAAACGAAGGGGAGCTGCTGCCATTTCCACCACTCCACCGCCAGATCCGTCACATACGGCCACTGAGGGAGTCCGCCCTTGTCCCAGACCCGGAGGGCTTGGTCGCCGATCATGAGCCAGGCGTCATCATTCGGCTGAAGACCGCGCTTGTAGGTGATATCGATCTGTTGGTATCGGTATTTCATTAAGACATCGAGCAGCATCACGGATGTGGAGGACTCACGCGTTAACCCCACCGTCACGCGTCTTAAATCCGACATCGGCCGCTTTGAAAGGAGCAAAACGCTCTGGCAGGCTCCTTTGGCGGCGATTCCAAAGGATCCAAGAGGATCAAACTCTCTCTCTAAATTCCAACATTCGACGATGGGGAGCGCCCCCGCCACAATCTCTCCGTCTCTGGCGGCCTGAGCCAGCTGCCTGGGGAACCCCGACATGACGGGAAAAAGATGATAGGGCCACTTCGCGAAAAAAGGCTCTGTATTCGTGTAGATAATGCGTCCCACGTTCATCGGAATCGTCATGGAATCACCGCGACGCGGTCCGCTTCGTCATAAGAGGCCACAACGTTGTAGAGGGCGTCCCTCTCAATGGGGTGGCGCCCGGCTTCCCGAATGAGACTCACCATCCTCTCGCGCGCCATCGCGACCGGGGACGACGCCCGGGCCGCATGCATGATTTTTTCCTCGCCAATCGTCCCGTCGATGTCATCGGCGCCGAAATGAAGGGCGACGGAGGCCATCTGCTCGCCCATCGTCACCCAATACGCTTTGATGTGAACAAAATTATCCAAGAGGAGCCGTGAGACCGCCGTTGTTTTCAAATCGTCCAGCGCCGACGCCGGCCGTTCCACCACCTTCGTGGTGCCCGGTTGATACGCCAACGGAATAAATGAGAGAAACCCGTGCGTCTCATCCTGCAGTTCTCGGAGTTTCAACATATGAGTCACCCGCTCCTCAACGGTCTCCATATGCCCGTAAAGCAGCGTGGCGTTCGATTTAAGGCCGATGGAGTGAGCGGTCCGATGCACGTCAAGCCAGGTTCGGGCTCCAATCTTAAAGGGAAACAAGGCTTTCCGAACCCGTTCGCTAAACACCTCCGCCCCACCTCCCGGAATACACACGACTCCGGCCGCTTTCATTTTTTCCAACACCTCTTTGATGGAAATCTTTTCGATGCGGGCAAAAAACTCAATCTCCACCGCCGTGTACGCTTTGACCTGAATATGGGGATAGTTGGCTTTAATAAGGTGAATGACGTTCAGATACTGGTCAAACCGCCATCCGCTATAGAGACCGCTCACGATATGGACTTCCGTCAATTCGGGGCTGCACGCGGCCACAATGGCGTCGTCACTCATAACGGTGGCGGCCGGATCGGTCTTTTTCTTGGCGAAATCGCAAAAACGGCAGGATAAAACGCAGATATTGGTCGGATTGATCTGGCGGTTGACGACAAAGAAGCCGTGGTTTCCGGTCTTTTTTTCCTTCACCCAATTGGCCATGTGACCGAGACCCAAAATATCATCGGTGGAGAAAAGAACCAGCCCCTCCTCAAAGGTGAGGCGCTGGCCGTCCTGGACTTTTTTCCAGAGGGGGAATAGGGAGGAATCTTTGATCAGAATGGGAGCACCTCCGTAGGAGTGCGTTGGATATAGACTATCACTTAATTTGATACTCCTTCCATCTCTGATCAACTTTTTTGACCACCTCTTCCGACATAGACAGAGGCGCGGGATATCCCTCTTTCCACGTGGCATCGATGGCCAACGTCCCGCCATAGACAGGATGCCCCTTTTGAAGAGAAGCCTGAGAAAAAAACGTGTCTCGTTCACAGTCAAATCGCGTAAAAAGGCCCCAAATAAGAAGGACGGGGTCGTTCAAGGGGATGTCGGCGCTCACCGCCGCCACGATCGGCACCGGCCCCAGGAGCGAGGAAGCCAACACGCCTTCTAAAACAGAGCGGCCGTCCGACTTGACCTGAAGGGCCAAAAGAGAGTTTTCCACCAAACGAGCGCCCAAAATCCGGGAATCGAGCCGTTTTATTTTGTCGATATCAACCTCCCGGCGCGGCGCGGGCTTTGGCGAGCGCACCGTGGCGTCCAAAATCATTTTACTTCCGAGATTCATCTTGAAACTCGTGAAATCCAAGGTGTCCTGAGACGTCCCGGGAAGAAGGATGAAATCCTCGCTGGGATCAAAATGATCCCGAAGGGCCCGCAGCACCTCGTCAAACCGGCGGACATTGACCTTGGGCCCCACCAACACCACGCATTTGGTCATCGCCAGCTGACCCTCTCCCAAAATCCAAAGGGCGGTTTTAAGCGCTTCCTTTTCAAACCGCTCGTTCACGCTGGCGACCAGAAGATTATGGAACCCCGCTTCCTGATACGCCCACAAATCCACCAACTCCGGGTGCATGAGTTTTAATAAGGGAACCAACATCTCTTGAATGGCGTCTCCGATCACCTGATCTTCCTGCGGCGGCTTGCCGACCACGGCGACAGGGAATATGGGATTGTCCCGGTGATAAATCCGCTCGATGTGAAACACGGGAAACAGCGCCTCCTGCGAGTAATGTCCGAAGTGATCGCCGAACGGCCCTTCGGTCCGGCGTTCATTCGGGGGAACAACTCCCTCTAACAAAAACTCGGCTTCGGCCGGAACCGCCAGGCGACCGCCGCAGCAGGAAACGGTTTCCGTCTGGCGACCTCGAAGAAATCCGGCGAAGGCCATCTCATCCAGGCCTTCCGGCAAAGGAAGCACCCCCGCCAGGAGGAGAATCGGATCCGCTCCCACAACCGCTGCCAAGGGAAGCGGTTCATTCCGGCGTTCCGCTTCTTGATAATGAGCGCCGCCCCCGCGAGAAATCTGCCAATGCATGCCTGTTTCCCGCGCGTTGAACGCCTGCATTCGATACACGCCCAGGTTCTGGCGCCCGTCGACCGGACTTTTTGTGACGACCAGAGGAAACGTGATAAACCGGCCTGCATCGAAGGGCCAGCATTTGAGAATAGGAAGGCGGCTTAAATCGGCCGGAGAAATCCGGTGGGCCATAACAGGGGCCGCTCGTTTGGGTTTAAGGCGCATGGAGAGAAAACGAGACAGAGTGAAACGCTCGTCCCAAATTTTCCGAGGCGTGGGAGGCAGAAAACTCTCAGCGGCTTTCGTGAGCGCCTCTCCCACCTCCGCCGGAGCTCGCCCCAACGCCGCCTCAATGCGGCTGGGCGTTCCGAGAACATTGATCAAAAGAGGGAAGGCCGATCCTTTGACGTTTTCAAAGAGGAGCGCCGGTCCTTTTTCTCGAAAAACCCGGGTGGCTATTTCCGTGACTTCCAATTCAGAATCCACCTCCGCCTTAACGCGGCAAAGGTCTCCTTTTCCTTCAAGAAAATCGACAAACGAGCGCAGATGGGAAAATGACATGGCGATCCTTCTTAAATCAATTCTTCTCGCCACCCTTGTTTCGACGGCAGATGAAGCGCGGAAAAAATATGATCTACAAAATCAGACACCATTTGATCGACGGATTTGGGTTGCAAGTAAAAAGCGGGCGACAACGGCATGATCGTGACGCCGAGGCGGGACAACTTGAGAGCGTTTTCAAGAGCGATCGCGGAGAGAGGGGATTCCCGAAGGCCCAAGAGCATTCGGCGGTTCTCTTTAAGAGCCACCTCTCCGACGCGGGAAATCAAATTCTCTCCAATGCCGCCCGCCAACCGAGCGAGAGTTGTGAGCGAACACGGGAGAATCACATATTGATCGAATGAAACGGAACCGGACGCGAAAGGCGCGTTCATATCGTCATTCGAAAAAATGTGATCCACATAAGGAGCCAGATTTTCCGGCGTGAGCCCTGTTTCCTGAAAGAGAACGGACTTCCCCCAGCGGGACAAAATCAGATACTTCTCGCCGGGGCAACGTTTCAAAAAATCGACGGCCACCGCCGCGCCCGAGGCTCCCGTTAACCCAACCACTGTTCTCATGTCATACCCCTTTAAGCCCCGACCAGATAAAAAAGAAAACGGCGAAGCCGATGGCCACGTTCATTTTAAAGAAGGACAAATCGACGTAATTGGCGAATTGCTGTTCAAGATAAAGAAGAATACCGATGATACCTAAGAACATCACCGTCACGGGACCCCCCAACCACACGCCATAAAGCACCACCAAAACCATAAACGAAATGAGATGAAACGTGCCCGACAATTTAAGCGCCCGCTCGCTTCCCCACGCGCAGGGGAGAGAATGGAGCCCGGCTTCCCGATCAAAATCCTCATCCAACGTGGAATAGATAATATCGAATCCCGCCAGCCAAAAGAGGCTAAAGAGCGCCAGCATCAAAACCGCGCCCAATCCATCAAACGCCGGCTTAACCGCAAAAAATCCCGACAGCGGAATTAAAGACCAAACCAATCCAAGGCCGATATGGCTCCACTTGGTGAACCGTTTGAAATAGGGATAAATCGTAAACGCCACAAGCGGAATCCATGAATATTTTAAGCAAAATCCCGACAATGATTTCGCCGCCGCCAAATAGATAATGATGGAAACAGCGGCCAAGAGCCACGCTTCAAGGAGCGACATGGACCCGTTGGCCAACGGGCGGTCTTTCGTTCGTGGATTCTGTCGATCGATGTTCCGGTCGATAATCCGGTTCAGGCACAAAGCGAACGTCCGCGCTCCGCCCGCCGCGAGGAAAATCAACAGGAGAGACATCGGAGAAGGCCACCCTCGCTCCGCTAAAAGAGCCCCAGAGAGGATCAGCGGAATCGAAAACAGCGTGTGTTCAAGCTTTATGAACTTGGCGTAGTTCTGAAGAAGGTTCATCGTGAATGGGACTGGACATAGGGACGGAGACCATTTTGATACCGAGGGGGGGCAAGGTCAAGGTGAGTCCTGATTCGCGCAAGTCCTCCCCCAAAACGGTGATGGCCGGCTTGTCGGAGGAACTCGCGGGGAGGTTCCGGCGAAAAGGAGTGCCATGAAGCATATCGCTGAACAAATATAATTTTTTATCGCTAAACCCGCTCTGGACCGGGTCAAAACGAACCGAGAGATCTTGCTGCGTCATCGAGAAATTCACGACGGCAACGGAGAGGACCTGTTGGTCCCACCGAGCGATCCCCATCACAGACGTTGAGGATGTTTGCAGGAGTGAAAAACGGCCCCGCTTGATGACAGGCAATTTTGAGACAATCTTCAAAAACTCATCGAGGTCATGAGGAATCCGGTTGTCGATTGAAATATTCCCGGGAAGGAGCGCCAACACGTAACAGCAAAGAAGATTTTGTTTACGGGACATCTCGACGACGAATTGTTCCGAGGATGTGAGCGGCGTCAAATTATAAATGGATTTATCCAGGAAGGGGACCGCCTCTCCCTGCAGGGCGTTGACCAAATTACCGACGGACTCCAGGCGGATCTGATTCACGATGATATCCCGAAGGTGATTGTTCTCAAACCGGTCAAATCCCAGTTCAAGAAGCTTTTGCCCTTCAGAACCGGCCCCGTCGGCGATCATCACGAATTTGGGGAATTTTTCCTTCACGGCGCCGATGACGTCCGTCCAAAACTCGGTCCGTTGAACGGCGCGGATACTCGGAATCGACCCGCGCCAGTAACGGCGGATAAAGGAATTGAGCATCGCCGCCGCTCCTTCAATGCGGACCGCGTCAGCCCGGGCGGCGCATCGTTCCAAAACAGAAATAGCGAACGTCCGCAGCTCCGGCGTGGCCAAGTTAAATTGAATGCTGTCGTTCGACACCATGACGCCCGGGAGCTTTCCATACGGAACCAGGACTCGCTCCGGCAGCTCATGTTGCTTCTGCCAGAAGGGGGGGATCCACACGGGGAAAAATCCGATGTTTTTGATTCGCAACTCTTCGTCGCTAAAATGCCGATCGGACACCGGCACGTGTTTAATCAGGTAAAGTTTGGGGTTCGCCAAAAACGTTTCGTAATGAAACAGCGTTCGAACAAAGCAGAAGCTCGGAATCATTTCAACGCCAGCCTGCTCGGCAAAACCACGTTGGCGATAAAGGAACATCTCGCCTCGATACTCCTCAAGCGATGATTCTTTTTGGGACGGCTCGGCGGAACCGGTTGATAAGGATCCGGAGGAGGGCTCCGCGGTGGAGCTGGGCTTATCAAACGACGCTTGGAACGGGGAAAGCCACCCTTGTTTCACGCCCATCAGGCTCAACTCCCTCCAAAACTTTTTCTGTTCCCGGGCGTGGCTTGACTCGCCGTCCAACGTGTGCGGCCAGCGAATTTCATGAATCACTTTTTCCAAGGTCCACTCTGAAGAGAAAGAGGTTTTAAGGAATCTCGCCAGGAAAACAAGACCTAACAACGCCGCGAGAAGGGCCGCAACGATCCCCACCAACCGCCAATGAATGCGGTTGACCATTTGCATCACAGCGGACGAAACCGCGGTCCGGATTTTTTCAACATCGTCTTTAAGGCCTAATAAAACCGGTGTGAAAGCATCAACCCTTAAGCTTTTCGGGAGGACGTTCATGGCCGGGGCGGCCCCCGCCGGGGCGGCAATCGCCGGGGCGGCAGGAGCCACAACCGGTTTAATCCCGCTGACTGTCCCGGTCTGTTGAACCACCGGCGCTTTGGCCGCGACGGGTTTCTGAAGGAGCGGGGCCTGAATGGTCCGAACCACGTTCTTCTCGTGAGCGGGGGGGGGAAGAGGCGCGGACGGCTCTTTTTTTTGAGCTGCCAGCTGAATGACTTTAACGTTCTCTTCCGCCTTCTTAATGACAGGTTTTGCTTCCGGCGCCTTTCGCGCCGCCACCACCGGAGGCGGCGCGTCCGCTTGAACCGTTTTCTGAGAATCCGTTCCTTTCAATCCTACCAACACGGGCCCGCTTAACTCTTCCGTCTGAGAGACAAAGGACACACCAATAATTTCAATTTCATTCGTCAACGCGTTCCCCGCCGTCTTGTGACCGAACTCAAACCCCACCCGTTGAATGGAAGAATAATCGATGCCTTTATTGGCCTTAATCGAGCTAAAGGGAATAACCAATTGGACGATTTGATTTTTGGGAAAACCTTGAGATGGGAAGGGGGCTGAGATCGCTTGAGGCGTATCGCCTTGAACCCAGTTGGAATCCTGAAGAATCAACATGATTTTTTGCCCTGGCTGGAGGGACCGGGCCCAAATCACCGCGGAATTGTACCTGGAAAGATCAAAGGCCTTCCGGAAACTGATGCTTCCACTGGACCAAGACGACCCTTTGTTGATGAGGCGAAGCCATAACCCGGTCTGAGCCACCCCTTCAACATGCGTGTAACCGTATTGGCTAAAGGCCCCTCCCCCTGAAAAACCAACAGAATCCACATGTTTGGTCCTTATTAATAGGGAAGACTGGTTGCCGATACCGTGAGGGAGGTTCTGAAGAGACTCAATCGTTTCGGACGTTAATTCGGGTTCAACCTTGACGAGGGAGAAAGAAGGCAGGATAAAGAGAAGCGGCAAAAGAACAGAGATACACCCGCTTGATAGATAGGATTTCCTCCCCATAGAAAGAACTATAACAAAATTCACGACGAGAAACACCATTTTGTTTTCGTCCTTGATCGCGGCCGCCTTCGACACCTCCTCTGAAAAACGAGACCCAATTGACGCCCTAAAGAGCGTTTGCTAGGCTTCTCTCCCGCCTGAAGAATATCGTTTTGGGCAGCACAACAAAGGAGTTCTCCGAACACAATCAACATGATAAAAGCGGTTTATTTCGACCTCGGCAACGTCATCTTGCCGGTGGATGGGTTTCGTATGGCCAATGTCCTCACCCGATATTGCAAGCAAACTCCGGATCGTATTTTAGAATCGTTCTGGAACCACCACATTATTGAGAACTTCGAGATGGGAAAAGTGAGCCCCGCGGATTTCTTCGCGCACATCAAAACATCATGCGATATCACGAACCTAACGTTGGATGAATTTGTCCCCATTTTTAATGACATTTTTGACGAAGACAAACGCGTTTCCACTCTCGTGACTCAAATCAAAAAGACCTGCAAACTGGGCCTTATTTCCAACACCAACGCGATTCACGTCGCGCATCTTCTCAAAACCTATCCGATCATGCAGGTCTTCGACCATCTGTGGCTCTCGAATGAGGTGGGGGTCCGAAAACCAGACCCCGCGATTTATAAAATGGCAATTTCGAAATTCGGAGTCGAGCCGTCCGAGACGGTTTTTATTGACGATCTTTCCGCCAACATCGATTCGGCCAATGCCGTGGGGATGAACGGAATTCACTATCAAAATTATGTACAACTCGTGCAGGATTTAAAAAAATTGGGGGTTATGAACTAATGCCATCTTTAGTCGTCATCGGAGCGCAATGGGGAGATGAAGGAAAAGGGAAAATCGTTCATCTCATCGGAAAAAATTCGGATTACATCGTTCGATATCAGGGCGGAAACAACGCCGGCCATACGGTTGTTTTCGACGGAAAGCACTTCGTGCTTCACTTACTTCCGTCCGGTATTTTAGAACCCGGGAAAAAATGCGTCCTGGGAAACGGCCTGGTCATCGATCCGGCCGCCTTCAAAGAAGAGGTGGAATTTTTTGAAAATCGAAAAATCAAGGTGCGCGGACGCCTCTACGTGTCCCTGGCCGCCCATGTGATCCTTCCCTATCACAAATACTTGGATACGCTCCGGGAAACCGCCTCCAAATCCGGCGCCATCGGAACAACCCGCAAAGGAATCGGCCCCGCCTATTCCGACAAAGTGGGACGAACCGGCATCCGCGTCGCGGATTATCTGGAACCGGAGCTCTTCCAAACCCTGCTCGATCAAAATCTGAAGGAGAAAGAACCGCTTCTCTCGCAAGTGAAACCCATCAAGCAAATTCGGCAGGAGATCATGAAGGACTACCGGGAACTCCGGGATTTCATGGAGCAATTCGCCACCGACACCACAATTCTTCTCAGTAACGCCATCAAGAAAGATCAACGCATGCTCTTCGAAAGCGCGCAGGGAACGATGTTGGATGTGGACTTCGGGACCTACCCGTACGTCACATCGTCTAACCCGATCGCGGGAGGAGCGTGTTCCGGCGCCGGAGTGGGCCCCCGCTACATCGATGAGGTTTTGGGCGTCATCAAAGCTTACACGACGCGCGTGGGAGACGGCCCGTTCCCGACGGAGTTGAACAGCGCCGAAGGCAACTATCTTCAATCCAAAGGACAGGAGTTCGGCGCCACAACCGGCCGGCGTCGGCGGTGCGGCTGGTTTGACGCATTGGTCGTCAAACACGCCTTCCGAATCAATGGGATTAAACGCTTCGCGCTGACAAAATTGGACGTTTTGGAAGGGCTCGATCCCATCCGCATCTGCGTCGGTTATAAAGTGGGGAGCAAAACGCTGAGCAACTTCCCCGTCAGCCGGACGCTGCAAGCGAATAGCGTTCCGATTTACAAAAACTTCCGCGGATTCAAAGGCAATCTGCGAGAGCTGAAGGATTTCTCAGCCTTCCCGTTGGAAGCCCGGCGATTCGTGAAAGAAATCGAAAAAGCCGTCGACGCCAAATGCGCCTTGGTTTCCATGGGAAAAAGCCGCGAAGAAACCCTCATCCTTGATAAGGACTTCCCGTGGCTTCAGTAAAACGCGCCAAAGCGGTTCTCGTCTTAGCCACCGGACGCGTCTTCACCGGATGGAGCTTCGGCGCCATTCCCGGCGGCGCCATTCCCGGCGGTGCCATTCCTGGCGGAAAGAAAGACAGTCGGCCTGCAACCGGTGAAGTGGTTTTTAACACCTCGCTAAGCGGGTATCAGGAAATTTTGACGGATCCGTCGTATCAAGGGCAGATCGTCGCCATGACGGCCTCTCATATCGGAAATTACGGAATCAACCCTGAAGACATGGAATCGCGCCGGATTTTTCTCTCCGGGTTCGTTGTTCAAGAACTGAGCAACATCTCCTCTAATTGGAGGGCCAACGAAACGCTGGACGCCTATTTATCCAAGGCGGGCGTGGCGGGGATGACCGGCGTTGACGTGCGCGCCCTGACGAAGCACCTACGAGAATTAGGCTCCGTGAACGGTCTTATTTCAACGGACGGAACAGATGTGAAAACCCTCATCAAAAAGGCAAAGGCCATTCCAAGCCTGGAAGGCCAGGATTTGACTCACGTTGTGACGGCGGATAAGCCGTACGAATGGACTCACGGGTCGGGAGAGTGGAGGGAGAAGATCGACTCCGGCAAAAATACGACGCCAACGAAATATTCCCGCCGGAAAGTCGTGGTGATGGATTTCGGCGTGAAACAAAACATCCTCCGTTGTCTCGTGGATCGGAACTGCGACGTCACGGTCGTTCCGGCAAACACACCGGCCTCCGAGATTTTGAATTTGAAACCCGACGGCATCATGATTTCAAACGGCCCGGGCGATCCCGCCGCCGTCACGACCGGCATCGGCACCATCAAAGATTTGATCGACTACAACCTCACCCGTCAAAAGAAGGGGGAAAAAGGGTTCGCGATTTTTGGAATCTGCCTCGGCCATCAGATGTTGGGCTTGGCGCTGGGCGGCAAAACCTTCAAACTCAAATTCGGCCACCACGGGGCCAACCATCCCATCAAAGACGTGGAAACCGGACGCGTGGACATCACGACCCAGAACCACGGATTCGCCGTCGAAGGAGAAAAACAAAAGGACGACACGTGGGCGCTCAAAGGAAACAAAGAAATCATTTGCACGCACGTCAATCTAAACGACTTTTCCATCGCGGGACTCCGGCACCGGGACTTGCCTCTCTTTTCCGTTCAGTATCATCCCGAAGCCTCCGCCGGCCCGCACGACGCACGGCATCTGTTCGATCGATTTTTAAAACTCATGGACTCGAAAACAAACTAAAAGGAAACCTTTTTAACTCCTATGCCCAAACGAACTGACATCAAAAAAGTGTTGATTATCGGCTCTGGCCCGATTGTGATCGGCCAAGCCTGTGAATTCGACTATTCCGGAACCCAGGCCGTGAAAGCCCTCAAGAAAGAAGGGTACAACGTGATTCTGATCAACTCCAATCCGGCCACGATCATGACCGATCCGGAACTGGCGGACGGCACCTACATCGAGCCTCTCACGCCTCAAGTTCTTGAATCCATTATTGAAAAGGAACGCCCGGACGCGCTTCTCCCCACGCTCGGGGGGCAAACGGCGCTCAATCTCTCAGTGGAAGTGGCCAAACGAGGCACCCTCGAAAAATACAACGTGGAAATGATCGGCGCCAAATTGGACGCCATCCACAAAGCCGAAGACCGGCGCCTGTTTAAGAAAACCATGGAAGAAGCCGGCTTGGATTTGCCTCGCAGCGGTTTCGCCAAAAATCTGACGGAAGCCGAAGAAATATCGCAGATGATCGGATTCCCTCTCATCATTCGCCCGTCGTTCACGTTGGGGGGGTCCGGTTCGTCGCTGGTTTATACGCGGGATGAGTTTTTGAGCGCCGCCTCACGGGGGCTCCAGCTCAGCCCCATCAGCGAAGTGTTGATTGAGGAATCCCTCGAAGGATGGAAAGAATTTGAGTTGGAAGTCATGCGCGATCACGCCGACCAATGCATCGTGATCTGCTCCATTGAAAACGTCGACCCCATGGGGGTTCACACCGGCGATTCCATCACCGTGGCGCCGGCCATGACGCTGACAGACCGCGAATATCAACGGATGAGGGACGCCGCCTTTACCTGCATTCGCGCGATCGGCGTCGAGACGGGCGGGTCCAACGTTCAATTCGCCGTCAATCCCAAAAACGGCCGCATGGTGATCATCGAAATGAATCCACGGGTTTCGAGGTCCAGCGCGCTGGCGTCCAAAGCCACCGGGTTTCCCATCGCCAAAATGGCGGCGCTCCTGGCCATTGGTTACCGGTTAGATGAGATTTCAAACGACATCACGAAGAAAACCCCGGCCTGTTTTGAACCGACCATCGATTACACCGTGGTCAAAGTGCCTCGGTTCGCTTTTGAAAAATTCTCCGCCAGCAGCCAGCAACTCGGGACTCAAATGAAATCGGTCGGCGAAGTGATGGCGCTCGGACGAAACTTTAAAGAAGCTCTCCAGAAAGCCTTCCGAGGGTTGGAAATTGGACGAGCCGGGCTCGGCTCCGACGGGAAAGCCATCAATCCTTTATTCGATCAGGCCCTGAAAGAAAAACTGAAATTGAGCCAGGAAGCCTGGAGCCAAAAATACTCCGGCCTCCTGACCACGCTCCGGGAAAAAATCCGAATCCCGAATTCAGACCGGCTCTTCGCCGTGAAGGGGGCTCTTCAGTTGGGAGTCTCCGAAGAGGAAATTTTCAATTTGTCGAAAATAGACCCCTGGTTCATCGCTCAGATCAACGAGCTCGCCCGTTTTGAAGAATCTCTCCTTGAGAGCGTCAAAAACAAAAAGGAAGGGGCCGGCGTCATCAGCGGGGAGCTTCTGTTGGAGGCCAAAAAACTCGGGTACTCCGACATCCAGCTGGCGTATCTTCTGGGCCAGACGGAAAAGAGTATGCGGGCCCTCCGGAAAAAACTCAAAATTCTGCCGGTGTACAATCTGGTGGACACCTGCGCCGCCGAATTCGAAGCCTACACGCCGTATTATTATTCCACCTACAGCGAAGAAGACGAAACCCGCCCGTCGAAAAAAACGAAGGTCATGATTCTGGGAGGGGGGCCCAACCGCATCGGACAAGGAATTGAATTTGACTACTGCTGCGTGCACGCCGTCCTGGCGCTTCGGGAAGACGGATACGAAAC
Source organism: Elusimicrobiota bacterium (assembly GCA_003140895.1). Classification (GTDB taxonomy): domain Bacteria; phylum Elusimicrobiota; class Elusimicrobia; order F11; family F11; genus PLLH01. The sequence continues at coordinate 34,019 of PLLH01000118.1, read as the reverse complement.
CATCATGGTCAATTGCAACCCGGAAACCGTCTCGACGGACTACGACACCGCCGACCACCTCTATTTCGAGCCTCTCACGCTGGAAGACGTGTTGAACGTCATTGAAAAGGAAAGGCCGAAAGGGGTCATCGTTCAATTCGGCGGGCAAACGCCGCTGAACCTGGCGCTTCCCCTCGAAGCGGCGGGCGTCAACATTCTCGGAACCTCTCCCGATTCCATCGACCTGGCCGAAGACCGGGGCCGTTTTGGCCAGCTCCTCAGCAAACTGGGCATTCCCCAACCGCCCCACGGCGTGGCCCGTTCCTTTGAAGAAGCGCGCAACGTCGCCAATAAAATCGGCTACCCCGTCATGCTCCGCCCCTCGTATGTGTTGGGGGGGCGCGCCATGGAGGTGGCCTACGACGAAAACATGCTGGAGTCCTACATCAACCGCGCCACAACAGTTTCGCCGGATCATCCGGTCTTGATCGACAAATTTCTTGATAACGCCATGGAAGTGGACGTCGACGCTTTGTCCGACGGAACGGAAACCTACATCGGCGGCGTCATGGAGCACATCGAAGCCGCCGGAATTCATTCCGGCGACTCCGCCTGCGTTCTTCCCTCCCGGCGGTTCTCCAAAGAAACCATGGACACCATCGAGCACTACACCAAAACCCTGGCCAAAGCCCTCAAAGTGAAAGGGCTCATGAACATGCAGTTGGCCATCAAAGACAACGTCATTTATATTTTGGAAGTGAACCCGCGCGCGAGCCGCACGGTCCCGTTTGTTTCGAAAGCGACCGGAGTCCCGTTGGCGAAACTGGCCGCGAAGCTGATGTTGGGCAAAAAACTGTCCGAGGTTCTCCCGGCGCACGTCCGCAAAAAAGGATTTAAGCCTCAATGGACGTCCATCAAGGAAGCGGTTCTTCCTTGGACAAGGTTCCCCGGCGTCGATGCCGTCCTCGGACCTGAAATGAGGTCCACCGGAGAAGTGATGGGCATCGCGGATAGTTTTCCATCGGCGTACGCCAAATCTCAAGCGGCCGCGGGGTCTCCGCTTCCCACCAAGGGGAAAGTATTGATCAGCCTCGAAAAATCGACGCGGCACAAAGCCATCGGGATCGCCGAACGCCTGACCAAACTCGGGTTCACGCTCATTGCCACCGAAGGGACCGCCGCCGCTTTCAAAGAAGCCAATATCCCGGTTGAAACCGTACGGAAAATCGCCGAAGGCCGGCCCAATGTCGTGGACATCATCACAAACCGCGAAGTGACCCTCGTGATCAACACGCCCTCCGCCGCGCATTCAAGGTCGGATGGATTTGCCATTCGTAACGCCGCTTTGGCCGCGGGGCTCCCCATTATCACAACGCTGGCCGCCGCCGAAGCCGCCACGACCGCCATTGATTCCCTGCAGAAAACGGCGTGGACCATTCGTTCTCTTCAGGATTACTACCGGCTTCTGGATTCATCGGATTCTGGTAACACAAATTCGAAGACCACGACGTCTAAGAACGTGTCACCCTTAAGGAAATCATAGTGAAACACAAATGGGGTCGGCCGCTCTTGTTTATGGCCGTCTTGAGCCTCGTCGCTCTTCTTCCAACCGACTCCACCGGAGACGCCTCCCAACCGTCTCAGAATTCGCCTGCCGCCCCGCTCACGCTTAAAGCGCTCACGCTGAAAGCGTTCACGCTGAAGGCGTGTTACGAACTGGCGTTGGCGCAGAGCGAAACTCTAAAAAGTAGCGCTCAAAACATTCTTCAAGCCGAAACACGGTACAACCAAGCCCTCAGCACCATTCTTCCCAATCTGAAATTCAACGTATCGAGCCTGATCCAGGACGTCGACACACACAACAACCCCGCCAACGCCCGGCGAGAAACGACCTTATCCAAGTTCACGGCAAGCCAACCTCTCTTTCGAGGGTTCAAAGAATTTGCCGCGATGAAAGGCTCCAAATTCGAAACGGAAAAATCAAAACAACTTTATAAACGAGCCTCTCTTCTCCTTTATCAGGATGTAGCGCAAACGTATTTCCTCATTGTTCGATTGGAAATCGATCTCAAAGACGTGGAATCCTTTATTCAACTCACCCAGGAACGAATTGCGGAATTGAAACAGCGGATCAATCTGGGAAAATCCCGTGAAAGCGAATTGCTCAGCGCCGATTCACAACTTTCCTCTCTTCTTTCCAATAGGGAAAGCGATTTAAGCGCCATCGCGATCGCCCGAAATCTCCTCTCCTTTTTGACGGGGAAAGAAATCGGCGACACGCCGCTCCAATCTGATTTGGACAGCCCCACCTCCCTTCTCTCTCTCGACGACGCCGTCAAAAAAGCGTTGGAGAGATCTGATTTGATGGCCGTAAAAGAAGAAATGGACGCGCAAAGGTACGCCATTCGCATCGCGCAAAGCGATCATTGGCCGGCCGCCGACGTCATTGGAAATTATTACACAACGAGAGACGGATCGTTAGAACCCATCAAATGGGATCTTCTCTTTAATATCAACCTTCCTCTTTTTTCAGGGGGATTGGTGAACGCGAACGTCAAAGAAGCCCGTTCCATTTATGAACAGGCCCGGTTGGATGTGGAACGGCTAACGCGGCAAATCAAATCAGATGTCAAGAGCGTCCATCTCACGCTCGAATCCTCACTCCGGCAATCGGATTTTCTTCACGACGCCTATTTGAAAGCGAAGAAAAGTTATGAGATCCAGGTTAAAGAATACCGCCTTGGACTCGTGAACAATCTGGAAGTCTTGTCTGCCTTAAACACGATGGAGCAAACCAAACAACAGTGGGACGGGATCCAGGTGGGAACTAAACTCAATGAAATTAATCTGCGCATCACAGTGGAAGATATCCCGTGACACTCTCTGACGTCTCCATAAAAAATCCCGTTTTCGCCTGGATGCTCATGTTCGGGCTCATGTTTTTCGGCTGGTTGAGCTTTACGCGCCTCGGCATCAGCCAGCTCCCCGACGTGGACTTTCCCGTCATCTCGGTTCAGGTCACATGGGAAGGGGCGTCTCCGGAAGTAATGGAAACCGAAGTGACGGACACCATTGAAGACGCCGTGATCCAGGTCCAGGGCGTCAAAGAAATTTCATCGATCTCACGCCAGGGGCAAACCTCCATTTCCGTTGAATTTGAACTGAGCCGGGATATTGACGCGGCGCTTCAGGAAATTCAAACCAAAATCGCCCAGGCCCAGCGCAACCTCCCCAAAGACATCGATCCTCCGATTGTGACGAAGACAAACCCCGAAGACCAACCGATCCTGTGGCTCGGCCTCTCCGGAAACCGCGATTTGAAATACCTCATGCAGTACACAAAAGACGTGGTCAAAGACCAGTTCACGACCGTCTCCGGCGTGGGAGAAGTCACGCTGGGCGGCTATTTGGAACCCAACTTGCGCGTCTGGTTGGACGCCGACAAGATGGAGAAAAATGAACTCACGGTGGATGATGTCACATCGGCCATTTCCACCGAACACGCGGAACTCCCGGCCGGCACGATCGATACCGGGAGAAATGAACTGAACGTCCGCGTCATGGGCGAAGCCGCGAGCGTCGAAGAATTCCGAACTCTCGTGATTCCGCGCCGGAGCGGTTCACCCATTTGGAAAAAATTTCACATCGGAGACGTGGCGCAGGTGGAAGACGGGCTGGAGGACGCCCGGCGGTTTTCCCGGACCAACGGCCTTCCCGGCGTCGGGATCGGCATCAAAAAACAACGCGGGTCCAACGCGGTGGACGTCGCCAATCGCGTCAAAGAGCGCCTCGCCCAAATTCAGAAGAATCTCCCAAACGGTATTCATCTGGACGTCAATTTCGACAGCACCAAATTCATCAAAGATTCCACGCATGAACTTAATTTCAATTTGATTCTCTCGGCCATCCTCACGTCGATCGTCTGTTGGCTTTTCCTGGGGTCCTTTAGTTCCGCCTTCAATATTATTCTGGCCATTCCCACGTCCATTCTGGGAACCTTTATCGTTCTCTATTTTCTCGGATTCACTCTCAACACCTTCACGCTTTTGGGGCTGACGCTCGTGATCGGAATCGTCGTGGACGACGCCATTATGGTGTTGGAAAACATCGTGCGGCACAAAGAAGAAGGCGCGCGCCGGGTTCACGCGGCGCTGGTGGGTGCGAGAGAAATCACCTTCGCCGCGATGGCGGCGTCCATCGCCATCCTGGCTGTTTTTATCCCCGTCGTGTTCATGAGCGGGATTGTCGGAAAATACTTCTTTCAATACGGAGTGACGATTTCCGTCGCTGTGATGCTCTCCCTTTTTGAAGCGCTCACACTGACGCCCATGCGAACCTCGCAATTCCTTGAGACAGGCCATACCACCTGGATCGGGAAACAAATGGACCACTGGATGAAGGGGCTGGCGAATACGTATCGCCGCATTTTGAACCTATGCTTGGACAACCGGTGGAAAGTGATCGGAATCTCCGTTTTGATGTTCATCGCTTCCCTATCGCTTTGGATCCCTCTCAAAAAAGAATTTGTCCCGTCGCAAGACCAAAGCATTCTGATGTTGCGAATTCAAACGCCCGTGGGTTCCTCCATTGAATTCACCGACGATGTTTTTAAGAAGGTGGAGGCTTACCTCACCGCGCAGCCGGAAGTGATGCGTTATTTTGGATCGGTGGGGGGGATGGGAGGCGCCGTCGTTAACCAAGGTTTTGTTTTCGTGACTCTCAAAGAACCCGGAGACCGGCCTCTTCGCCCCGGCGCTAAAAAGAGATTCAGCCAGCAGGATTTCATGAATCAAGCGCGGAAAGACCTGAAACAAATCCCGGGCCTCTTCCGGGCTGTGACTCAAGATTTGTCTCTGGCCGGGTTTACCTCTCAACGCGGATTCCCGATTGAATTCACGATTCGCGGAAGCGACTGGGACAAGATGGCCGGTTTCAGCCAGCAAATCATGGACAAGATGAACGCTTCCGGCCTCATGGTGGACGTGGATACGGATTACCAATTGGGCATGCCGGAGGTCAAAGTGGTCCCAAACCGGCAGAAAGCGGCGGAACGGGGCGTGAGCATTCAGGCCATCGCCAACGCGATCAACGCGTCCATCGGAGGCATTCGCGTGGGGAAATTCACGAGAGGCGGTAAGCGCTATGACATCCGCGTCCGTTTTGCCGAACAGTTCCGCCAAAAGTCCAGCGACATCAATAAGATTTGGGTTCGGAATAACCGCGGCGAAGTGATCCGGCTATCGGAGGTGGTCGGCATCTCGGAGAAACCGACGCTTCTCTCGATTTCTCGTCGCAACCGCGAGAGGGCCATCGGCGTTTTCGCCAACGTGGCTCAGGGAAAATCCCAGGCGGAAGCCATCGACGCCGTTCAAAAAATGGGAAAAGAAATCCTCCCCGAAGGGTACCGGCTGGTTATTTCCGGAAGCGCGCAAACCTTTAAAGACTCCTTCACGAGCCTTTTCTTGGCCCTCGCGCTGGGAATCCTCGTGGCCTATATGGTCTTGGGATCGCAATTCAACAGCTTCACGCATCCCTTCACGGTTCTTTTGGCGCTTCCGTTCAGCATTACGGGCGCTTTTATCGCCCTCTGGCTGGGGCATAAATCCATCAACCTCTACAGTTTTATCGGCATGATTCTGCTCATGGGTATCGTTAAGAAAAATTCCATCATGCTGGTGGATTTCACAAACGAACGGCGCAAGAAAGGTCAGCCCTTGCGGGAAGCCCTCATGGAAGCCTGTCCGATTCGTTTGAGACCCATTCTCATGACGTCCGTTTCGACCATCGCGGCGGCCATTCCGCCGGTGATTGGGATGGGGCCGGGAGGCGAAACGCGCGTCCCCATGGCCCTCGTGGTTATTGGAGGCGTTCTGGTTTCAACCCTTCTCACTCTTCTCGTCGTTCCGTGCGTCTATAGTCTTCTCGCCCGGTTTGAAAGCCACAAACACGACGCCGACCTGAAAGAAGCGCTCAAGGAATTGGGAGAACTGCCGAACACGTAATATGGGAGGAAGGCTGTCTTAACGAGACTTGTTGCGGCGGTCTTTCTTCTGTTTTAGATCCGGGATCTCGTGGATGACGTCGGAACCGGGAACACCGCCACCCCACCGCTGAATATCAACCCCGCTTTCAAATTCCGTGTTGTCTTCCGACCGTTGCGTCCACACCACGCGCCCTTCGCAGTGGGTGTTGTTGGAAGCGTTCTGAAAAGAAATGTGAATCAGAGTGGCTTCCACCAGCGGCTGAAGCGTCAACAACCTCATTCCGTTCGGACCGATGTCGAGGCTTTTTCCCTGCATCGGAACGCCGTCCGGGGAGAAACGAATCTCGACGGGCAAGGAGGTTTGAAACCGGTTTGATTCTCTGCGGTCGGAGGAAGCCATTTATTGAGGGGGTTTCGGAGATTTCAGTTTCTTTAATTCTTGAACCATGTTTTCTTTGGACTTTTCAAATTCCTTTGTAGCGGGGGGGATGGACTGAAGTTCTTTCAAAAAATCGCCCACGCGAGCGTCTTCAATAATTTTCCTATACACATCTTCCGTTGGCGAGAGAGCCGGGGTTCTTTTTTGAGCGGCTGCCTCGGCAACCTTACGAGACGTCTCGGCGGCAGCCTGGACTGGCGGAACCGCGTCCCCTTTGAACCAATTCACTACTTTTTTAATGAATTGAAACATGAATGACTCCTCTGCTGAACTTACACTTAAATCTAACAAAAAACGCGGTTATTTCAAGAGGGGAATATAATTTACTAGTTGTTTACAGGTTCTTAAGACGATCTTAACCACCCCTCGAGTAAAATCTCTCCTTAATAAGAGCCGAATTCATCGTTTCGCTTATTCCTTCCTTCGGGAGAAATCATTTTGAAGCATACGTCTTTCTTTTCAAGATGCCTCACAATGGCCTTGGCCATGGCCCTTCTCTCCACCAATTGTCTCTTCGCCTACAAAGCAGAAACCGATTTCTGGACGGAACGAAAAAAATCCGTCCAATTGGCGAGTTTACCCGCCGTGGCGGGATTCACCCATTCCTCGCTCCCAACAAATTTTGCCGACACGTTATCCGCGAATGTCCACTTCAACAAATGGGCAAAAGATGTGCAAGACCTCTCCCTGAAAAATGTATTAAGCGCCATCCCGCTTCAATTTGGGAGCATCCGTTCTGTTTCAAGGCCCGCGTCCCGCTCTCAGCAGAAAATCATCATTCATGTTCAAGACATCCACATGAATGGGGAAGCCCAGAAAAACATCGCCGCCGTAATCCAAACGCTCATCAATAAACAACGGGTGGACCTGGTGGCTCTCGAAGGAGCCTTCGCCCCGCTCGATCTTTCGCTCCTCAGAGAATTTCCTCACAAAGAAACCATCCGCGAGGTAGCCGATCATCTGCTTGCCGAAAACGCCATTTCAGGCCCGATTCATACGGCTCTCGTCTCCGAACTCACCCCGCCACCGTACGTCGGGATTGATGATGCCGCGCGCTACGGAGCGAACGTCAACGCCGTCCGCGAATCCGCGCCGCAGACCGCCACCCAAAAAGAAAAACTGGCAAAACTTGAACAAACGCTGGCGGCAGAAAAAGAAACCCGGTTTAATCCCGATTTAAAAGCGTTTGACCGAAACGTCCAGGCGTACCAAAGGGGGACCCTCTCACTTGGTGACTACGCGCAGTTATTGAATTCGTTCAATAACAAAAAAGTGCCCGGGCACAATTTCAACAACTTCCTTCGCGCCCTCCAACTTGAAAAGTCGCTGGATTTCGCGCGCGTTGAACGGGAGCGTTCTCTACTTTTGGAGGAACTCCTCAGGAAGCTGCCGGCCGACCAAACGCAACCCCTCGTTAATTTGACGTTGGCGTTCCGTCTCGGCCAACTCAACCACGCTGATTTCTACCAAGCCTTAAAAACCATGTGCGAGAAACAAGGCGTCAACCTTTCGTATTACAAAGCGATGTTCGATTACCTCCAGTATGTCCTTCTCTCCGACTCCATTGATGCGGAGAAGCTACATCAAGAAATCAGCAACTTAGAAGACGCGACCTACGCGTCGTTGATCCGAACGGACGACGAGAAAAAAGATGTCGCAGAGTCTCGGCGGCTGTATCTTGTTGGAAAACTTCTCGACTTTGGACTCACGAAAGAAGAGTGGAAAGAGTATCAGTCCATAGACCATCAACCAAATTTTTCGCCGTTTGAAAAATTTTACTCCGAAGCCGACGCGCGCGACACCTTGATGGCGAATAACCTTTTAAGGACCATGGGGGAGAATAAAACCAACGTGGCGGTTCTTGTAACCGGCGGCTATCACTCAAGCGGGATCAACCGTCTGGCTCAGGACGCCGGATTCACCACCATCACCGTTGTTCCCAAAGTGACCAAAGTGGACTCATCAACGGGGGCAACCTATCTGAGCGTCTTCACTCAGGAGAAAACCCCGCTTGAAAAGCTCTTCGAAGGGGAAAAACTCTTCCTGGCCCAAGAGCCCGTGTCCAACCCAGCGTTCGCCAAAGCCGGCCTTTTCTTCGCCGCTCGAGGCGTCATGAAACAAGTCATCGGCATTCCGTTCGCGCAACAATACGTTGAGAAAGTTTTAAGAAGAATGAGGATCGCCTCCCGCGCAACAATCCACCTCGCCAAAGCGGGTCTTATCCACATCACGGCCCTCTCAAATCGCACATCCAAATCTTTAACGATTGCCATTGATGAAAAATGGGGGATGAAGAGCATCCGCACCCCTCTCACTCTCTCAGCCCTCCTCACAACAAGCGCCCTCGTCAGCCTGCTTTACCCCGAATGGATGGCCCTCGGTTGGGATTGGATGAAGATCCACGCAAAGGAAATAGTCGCGTTCCTTTCAATGGCGCCGTTTGTGGTGGGGATGGCGATGATGAGGGATTCTTCCCAACCCGATGTCGGACCCGGCTCGGGCCGGATATCGGGGAGAGAGACCTCCGCGTCACTATTCTATAACGATAGTTTCTCGGGGTTTTCCTTGGCTGAGATAAAGAATCCCGTTTTTGCGAGACAGAAGGGATTCAAAAATTACGAAATCAATTTCGGGTTTCTTCGGAAAATGATTCAGGAAACCGCCGATGAGATGGTGGCTCCCGATGGCCAACGGGTTTTGGCGCAAGCCTATGGGAGCGCATTTTACCTCCAGGATGAAGAGGGTTACGTCCCATTCTCAGCGGTGGATGACTTGGATATTCAATTTTCGCATTTTCTGGACAGTGATTTGGAACTTCAGTTCATAGAAAGGCTGAAGCAGAAGTTAATAAGCGCAACGAATGATCTTCAGATTACGGTTCAAGAAAGAACACTTATCCAAACCAGAAAACCTCTGCTTATCCATCCCGCATCTGGAAGAGAAATCTTAATCTCGTTCCATAAACTTGTCCATGAAACAGTCCAAGATAAAGTGGAGTCTATGCTGGAATTCTTTAGACGACCCTATGTCAAGCCCGTAGAAAGGTATCTCTTTATCGAAAGACTCATGGGGGAGATGAACCGATTCCATGATATGAGAGCCAGGTATATTGCCCGTGGCGGACTGCGCAAGGACGAATATGGCCCGGCTCTGGAACGGTTAAGATCCGATCTTCATCAAACCTTATCTTCAAGCGATTCGAAAGATGAATTGTTTAGACGCATTCGGAGCCGCATATTGGAAATTAATTCCTTCCGCCAGAATATTTCACACCCTCCTGAAAACACGATTAATCAACAATCCAAGGGTATCGTGACAAAGCTGGGAACCAAGGAGCGAGTCGAAAGACGTATCAAGTCTATAAATGGGTCAGGTTCTCAAGGGACAACTCCCTTGTCTTTCATCTACCTTATCCTCACGCTTCCGTCGATTCACGACTGGATCTCAGCCAAATTCAGCGAGGAAACAACCCATACGCTCATCTCAACCGCTTCGCTGATCTGGGCGGCGGGGGAAGGGGCATTGGCGGCGTGGCTCACAAACAATTATGGAATCTTTGCCGCGCTCGCGTGGCTCATGCCGCTCTTTGCCGCTCATATCGTTTTTGAGTGGGTTCACCCCAACTCCGACATCCGCGGGCCGCCGCTCCGATGGATCAATCTCGTTCGCCTTTTTATTTTTGCTCTCTATATTGCTTTCCCTCGTTTCGGATTCTCACCCTACTTTGCTCTTCCTTTCCACATGCCATTTGACGCTCACGTTATGGCCGCAAGGAACCCGGCGTCCCAAATTTCCGCCGACGAAAGAATAGTCCGGGAGGAAGTGGGCCACTTTATTGAGGTGACGGGTTTTCCTGGGGATGCCGAAAGTTCAAAAGGGAGGAGATTAGAAAAACCGTTAAGAAGGACAGTTGAAGTCGCTTCAAGTCCGTGGCAAGCCTTTCGAAGATTAATTGTGCCTCAGTTTCTATTCTGGTTTGTTCCGCTCGCCATCGTTTTTCTGCCGTTTTCTTTGATCGGCTGGGATTTCATCCCGATTTTGAAGATGATTGGTTTTTGGTCTTTGTTGTTTGGAGCTAAAGCGACGGTTCAAACCCTTCGGGGCGCCAACGGAGTCAAGCTGAACTTCAGTAAAAAAGTATTGGTTTTCAAGTGGCGGTTCCCTGATGAGTCCTCCTTGCGTGCGAATATTTTCCATGAGCTCACCCACGTTGTATTTCCAATCCTAGCCATGGGAGACCGCTCGAACGCTTTTGCGGCCAGTTATTTTCGAACCATACGAGCCGCTGAATTGGGGATATCAACCAGCCACTATGGCGGATCAAGTGCTAAGACCGTCCGTGAAATCATCGCTGAATTTCCGCCTTCCTCCTGGGAGAAGGGGTTTCGAAAGTTGGCCAAGCGGCACGAAAGCTGGTTTTCGAGGTTCACCGGGCGGTTTAAATTGGAACCCGGTTTTAGTTATGAATACGGTGAGTATTTAGCAAACGTGGTTTTAGAGTTATTAAATAGGGATCCTGAAAAACACAAGAAAGCCTATGAAATCGGGGGGGTACTGGCCCGGAGAACAGGGTTTGAGCAGGCCATCGCGACCGTGCTCGTCAAGGATCCCGCATACGTTGTGAAAGGCACCCGTACCGATTCTAAAGGGGACACTTTGTTGGACAAGAAAAATGAGAAAAGCCGGCGACAACAAAGGGAAATCTCCTTAAGCTCTCCCATCCCGGGATTACCCCCAGCCGAGGACCTCCACCGGATTCTGCAAAACGAAGGGGTGGCCGTTCTTTTTCCTCAGGTCGGCGATCCAGCCTACGGATTATTGATGCCTTGGGGATCCGAGGATCAACTTTTCTACATCGGCAAATTCGTCGGGGGCGGGACGCACTCCCCGATTGAAAATGAGGGCTGGAAGAGAAAGACCCACGCGTGGGGAACCCATTTGACCAACGACCACCTTCAAGTGATCGCGCAAAGATTGGATGTTTCCCCACGGCAAGTTCTTGAGGCGCTCGGTATTGATCCCGATGCGAAAAGGATCGTCATCGTCGATCCCCACTACAAGTACTGGCACAAGTCACTCCTGGAAGAAACCATACACGTCCTTGAGGGGGATCATCCCGCCGATCCAATAACGGTTAGGATCCGAGAAATCATAAACGACTTCATCCTTCTTCTGTTCTTCCCACCAAACCGAAGGCAGAACTTCAAGAGTGGTTGGACGCAGTGGACGCCCTCAGAAAGACGAGCCCTCTACAACAGATATGTCCGCGACCCGGGTGTCGATCCCAACACAAAACTGATCGAAATCCTAAGCAAGCTTTTGGAGGATATTCATAAGGACGCTCAAATCGAGATCGGAGGCCAAAACATTCCCCTGCTCGACGTTCTTATTGATTGGAATAAGATTGAAGAGAAAGATAAAGGGCTTGGATCTATTCACCGCTGGCTGCTGTGGATGAACACGTCGCGGGTTCTGAACCGTCTTCTTAAAACCCAACGATTCCACGCTTACCAACCCATCTTTCCTCATTGGGGGAACCAGGAAGATGAGACTCCTCAAAAACGAGTGGTTCCAGATGAGGTAATCGCAGATTCTGCCGAATTCTTCTCTTTGATGATTCCCTATTTGAGAGAACTGCGCGAGATAATTAAGGAAACACGCTTATCCGCCATCAAAGGGGATTTGGCTGGCGTAAAGCGGGTTTTTCCCAGAGCCAAAGCAATCACCGACGATCTCAATGCAATGATGTCCTACGCCACAGAACGAGTGAGAGCAGGGAAAGTCGTCTTTGAAAGGCCTCCTCTTGTCGATCACCATATTGGGAATACGGCTGGTGTACAGGGTATAGGCTTTATGGCTGAGATGATTGATGACAAAAGCATGGGCGAATCCATCCTTGAGATTTTAAGGGAGACGGCCATCCCAGAGTCGATTGATACCCTTCTTGAAGAAGTGGCGGCCCACCCAACACTCATGGGAGAACAAGCGCTGCTCGACAATTTCGCCGACCGCCAGCAGGCCATCACTAAGGCTAAGCATGCCGCGGTCATGGCCCAACTATCGGCAACGTCGATGCCGGAGAGCGAACTCAGCCTGTTCAAATGGGGGCCCTACCGCCACTATCTGGCGGGCCTGGAGTCCCTTGTCTTCGGCGTGATCCCACTGGGCCTTCCTCTTACGGGGTTACTTTGGTCACTCGGCGTTTATGGCCCCACGTCTCTATCGTTACTGTCATCTGTTCTTGTCGCCGTCGCGTCAACTTCTCTGTTCATCCTCGGCTTGTGGGTCAATAAATCATTTTTCGTCTGGCTTCATACCGTGACGCGAGGGGAGCGGGAAACGCTAAGTGCTGAGGAATTAAAGTTAATTTCTCAGAACCGCGCCGCGGCCGTCAACCAGCTCCGAAAGGTGTTTTTCATCTCCTTCGGGATTTTGAGCGTTCTCGGCCTCGCCATTGATTGGAACCCATGGCTTCCACTTTCGATCGCCAGCGTCCTTCTTGTTCTCGCCCACTACACCAACGACGGGCTGGTTCAGTGGGGGGAAAACTACCCAGGCCGCGCGCCGCCCGCTGTTCTCCAAACGCTAAGGAAGTTCTTCCAAATTCTATTGCTCGCCAATCTTGGCCGCACGGAGCTTTCCCTTTCAAATCCGAAAAAAACCGGCCCGAAACATTGGAATCCAAAATGGCCAAAGCCGGACTACGAGAAAGAATTAGTTGAGCACATTTTCGAGTCTACTCTCCCATTCTCAAAAGAAGGAAACAGTATCCAGGGCATCGGCGATATTTTTATTCTCAATCACCCCGTTTTTGACTCGGCCGCCAACACCTTGCGGGCCATATATTACTGGTACCCGGATCTGGCGGCGACGATCCTCGCCTGCGTCAAGGGAAATCACGAACGATGGGAATCGACAGTTCAGTCCGGGAAGATGGAGATGGACTTGTTCGGCGCAATTGTGAAACGCGGATTGGCTCTCAAAAATAGAAACGCGCCCATGACATTTAAGGGAGACACCTACCTGGTTCAGTACAATTTAAGCGGGATTGCCGGTTTATTCGGCTATCTTAACCCAAACAACAGCAAAATAATTCTTTCGGCCATAGACGATGAAACTCTCTTAACGAAACTCGGCGAACAAATAGCTGATTTTTTACAGAAACGCTACTGCCCAAATGATTATGCAGAAAAATTGCGGGAAACAATGGAGGAGATCAATACCCTCTCAAAAAAACTCCAACCAGAGGGGAAACAGGCTTCACAAATATTCGCTCAACCGACCTCTTACGCTCCCCAGCGGGTTAAAAAACCAACCCCCGAATTCGCCGGTACAGGAGTTGGGAAGCTTCAAATTATAAAGGGGGAAGAGCCTTCCCTTTCCGCCCTGAAGAGGGTTCCAAGCAACTCTATCGTGGCCATGAAGTTTCTGCCAAAGTCTTACGTCGATATCGAAGGCCGTTTTAACGGCATCGTCACTTTTATCAATGAGGGAAAAACCTCACACGCCCGGGCGCGCGCTCTGGCCGACAATATTCCTCTCGCCGTTTGGCCCGGGCCGGAATTACTAAGGTCTCTCGACGGCCAGATGGTTGTGCTCACTGTGACAAACCGGTCCGCCTCCATTCGAAAAGCGACGAAATCCGATCTTCCCCGGATTTCAAAACCCCGGCGCATCAAAGTTCAACTGCCCTCCGTCACGCTGGAAGGCGACAACTATTTCCTCGCCCCAAATGATCCCGAGATGGTCCGGCCCAATGTCGTCGGCAACAAACCGGCTCAAGTCAATCGTCTCTCCCTCCACTCCCCTCGCTTGTCCGATCCCCGTATTCACCCGGAGTTCGCCAAAGGAGTGGGAATCCCCTATAGAACCTTTATCCACCTTCTAAAGAAAAACGGAGTTTATGCTGATTTCAAAAAACTGATTCAATCACTCACCGGAGCCGAAGGACTCCAGGCTGCTCAAACACTTAAAAAAATAAGACGTCTTATAATGGGATTAAACACAAACGCCCTGGCCCCTCGGTTTTGGACCACGCTAGAACAGGCGGAAGGACACCCCCAATGGGAAAAAGGGACTTTTGTCCGAGATTCAACAAACGCCCAGGATCTTGAAAAATATCCGGGTGTTGGAGCGGGGATTTATCTCACCATCCCGCACATTGTTGGAAAGCGCGCCTTCTGGCCCGCCATTAAAAAGGTGATGGCCTCGGTTTGGACCGACGAGGCCTTCGAGAATAGACGAAAGTATCAGATTAATGAAACGACCGTTTTCCCGGCGGCCTGGCTTGTTCCGTCTTTACCGGCGGATTTTTCATGTGTCATCCATACTTCGGATGTGGCCCTGAATGAACCCAGCCATCTGGTGATCGAGGCCGTTCAGGGCTTGGGGGAATCGCTGGTTGGAGATGACAACCGATTTGCCGGATCTCCAACCCAGATCATCTGGGATAAGACGCGCAACAGGATTGTCGAAAAATCTCCGGGAAATAAAAAACGCTGCTCGGTTCTCTCCAAAACCGGCGGCACAAAAACCATTCCCGTTACGAAGGAATTTTTAAAACTTCCCGACGCGAATCGCTTGATCCGGTCCCTCTGCGAGATCGGCCAGCAAACGGAGGCTCAAGCAAAAAATCCCCGGGACATCGAAGTCGTCATAACAGCCGACCCGCAGCAGCCTGGCCATTGGACCATCACCATCGTCCAAACACGAACGCTTGGCCGTGTCAATGGGTCCGGTTCTCAAGGGACAGTCCCTTTATCTTTCATCTACTTCATCCTCACGCTTCCGGCGATTCACGACTGGATCTCAGCCAAGTTCAGCGAGGAAACAACCCATACGCTCATCTCAGCCGCTTCGCTGATCTGGGCGGCGGGGGAAGGGGCATTGGCGGCGTGGCTCACAAACAATTATGGAATCTTTGCCGCGCTCGCGTGGCTCATTCCGCTCTTTGCCGCTCACATCGTTTTTGAGTGGGTTCACCCCAACTCCGACATCCGCGGGCCGCCGCTTCGCTGGATCAATCTTGTTCGCCTTTTTATTTTTGCTCTCTATCCCGTTCTTCCCTACCTCGGCGCTTCGCCTTATTGGGCACTCATCTCTCATCTGATATTTGACGCTTCCAACATGAATTATAGCGACAGAACCCCTATAACAAAGCACTCCGAACCGCCGGAAATGACGCGTTTCAGATCCGCCGACAAGGAAGGGAAAAGGAAAATCTTTGAAGACGTGTTGGCGCGTTCAAATACCCCCAATTCTCTCACGTTATTGACGAAATTCGCGCTTCGGCCTGATCTCGACCCGCATTCGTTAAGGCAAATTCTGGAGCGCCTGGTATTTTTCAAAGAACATCCCAACTGGTCCTATGACGAACAAGGCATCAGAAAAGAGCGCTCCTCCCTTTGGGGACCCAAACCGAATGAGTATGAACGCCGCTCCTTCTTTAACGCAACCTCGGATCGCGCGCGGATTGCCCGTCTTCCGATTGAAGACCTTGCTTATGAAGTCGTTGACGCGCTCCCGAGACGAGCAGAGCTTATCACCGACTCAATCTCTAAAATCCTGCTCGACAAGACGCTTGAGTTAACACAATCCCAAATTGTCGATTACCCCGCTTTTCGTAAAAAATTGATCCAGGATTTTTTACATATAAGACCGATGATGGAAACAAATGGATCAGATATGGCCGATATACTCTGGGATGAGTTCAGCAGCGATCGTCCCTGGTTCAACGGAAGAGACGTCTTTTCCCCCGCTCATGACGCCCAGATCGAGACCCGGGTCGCTACGATTGCCGGACACATCATCGGGGCCGTGGCGTTTAGATATGGAGAGGGGAAAGAATCCATAGCGGAAATTGGCGTTCACCCGGACTACCGACGCTTGGGCGTGGGCCACCGCCTGATGGAGAACGTTAAGAACTCCGCCCGGTATGTAAATAATGAAAAAATCATCCTTGCCGTCCCGGAGAGATCCATTGAAAATCTCCCGTTCTTTCTCTCTGAAGGTTTCCAGCACGCTTCTCAGCCTCCCCATGCGAAAAAGAAAACGATTGATGGGGTTGAGACGAGCGTCTATCCCATGGTGTCGCGTATCGATCTTGCTAACGCTAATAAATCGAAGGCAATGAGATCGGAACGACCCAACAAGCCCGGCTCACGGAACGGATTTGCGTTGAACGAACTCACCGTGGCCATGGGCCTCTTTTCGTGGGCCGGAATCACCTGGATGAGTCCGCTTCTGGGTCTGTGGATTGGGTCAATTTTGATGCTGGGGGCGACTGTTGCCTTGCCGGGGTTGAGCGACAGCAACTCCGCGGAGAAAAATTCTTTATCACTTAAAGAATTCAAACGCCAAATTGACGGCGCCCAAGGCGATTTCCCTCAGTTTAAGAATCAACTCAAAGAAATTTCAAAAAAGATCAAAGGAAATCCGCCCCAATGGGCAGAAAACATCGGGAACGAAATAGGAAAACTCCTTCAAGAGGAAAAAATCATTCTCGAGGATGACGCGTTGGATTGGGTGCAAACTGTCATTCTTTTTCCAAAGAAAAGGGACAAGGAAACCATTCAGTCCTTGGTGAATTTGGTTCTGTTTCTGGCCGGGCGATACAACGTCTTTCTTGATTGCCTGGAAAAGCCGGAGGGATGGGACGAGTTGGCCTCCACTATTCCCACCGACCCCCAAGAAAGAGACGCCTACTTCAAGCACGAACTGGCAATGATGGGGAAATCAGTACAAAGGCAATTCATGGAAAGGCGCTCCGACCCGGAAGAAGATCTCCGCGGGATCTCTTCTGGCACGAGATATTCTTTCGCCGATGTGGCCAGCCAATATTATTATCTCAGCTTGCGTTTCCCCGATCATAATTATTCAGATCTCTTCGTTTCTCTTCTCGAATCGATACCGGAGCTCTCTGAAAAGTACGCCAAGACCGTTTTTCAGGCGCGAATTCGGGCCGCCGCAAAAGCGGCCACGAAGGGAAGGGTGTCGAAGGTATCCACTCCCGATATCAAAATTCCGAGCGTTTTTCCCGCCATTCTTTCCAGGGCCGAAAGCGACCCGGCCTTCGCCAACAAACTGTTGGATTACCGCGCCACGAGCGACGCGCTCCTTCTCCGGCGAGATATGAACAAATTGTGGGATGCCGCGGAGACTCCTCCTTTTCTTCATGACGCCGAAAATCCGGGGAACTCCGCCTCTCTTTATCTGGACATCGGTTCAAACTTCCATGGCCTCTTCACTTTGCCTGAAATCAAAAAGGGTTCCCGCAAAGTCGTTTTTGTTACCACCAAACCGGAATGGGCGCGGTTTCTTAAAAAAGCGGCCCTGGTCATTGACGTTGAAGACAAGGTCAAGGTTCACTTTGGCCCCATAGCGCAGCTTCCAACGCTGATTCAACCGGGGAGCGTCGGGACCCTTCATCTTGAAACAAGGAGCAAATTGAATCCGATCGGGTTGACTCCGGCGGACGTCGGGGTTTTGACCGCGCTGATGAAACCGGGGGGGCGAATCGTCGTGTCCGATCAGGGCCAGGGGGCCAGAAGCAAACCCGCGCGGATTGAATTGGCTGAACTCCTCGCCTCCTTTAACCTAGAGGAGGACAAACGCATGGTGGCCCTGCTTCAAACTGAACTCGCCGGCAAAGAGGGTCGCTGGGCTTTGTCCTTTGGGCACATGGGGAAATTCGGTGGCTTTCTCCCAGGCTTTAGCGGCTACGCTGATCGCGATAAACAAATAGACGCTGACACCCTGGTCGTTTTCACTCGTCCTTCCGAAACCGCCGATTCGCCCGCCGATGGCGCCCACTTGGGCGGACAAACGACAAAACTTCTTCTACTATGGGCAACCATCACTGGGATTTTGGCGCAAGGGCAGAATTTATGGGCGCAAGGCCGGAGCATGAGGGAGATTGAGAGGAGTCTCAATTTGGGCCGGGGCGTTGGAGTCGCAGGAAATGATCTCTTACCGGCTTTCCTATTGACGCTCATCATCTCCATCCCGTTGTGTATCCTGGGCTATTTGCTCTTAGGAGTGGTGATCAGCCGCTATAGCCACGGCAAGTCCTTGGATCGCATCTACCAGAAAAAAGATTCGTTCTCCTTCTCCGCCACCTTGCTCCTCATTGGTTATCTAGCCACGTTTCTGATGGTGGGGACCCTCTCCAATTCCTGGATGATGGGACCCATCAACATCGCCACCAACATTCTGTGGTTTGTGACCTTTGTTTTCTTTTATTTCCTCTACCGGTTCGCCAAAGCAGACTACAGTCTTTCGTGGCCCGTCAAAACGATTGTTATCTTGAGTATCGTTGCCTCCGCCGGGTTGACCAATTACTTTAAGCAGGGATGGTCCCCCGTCAGTTTGGCTTCGAATTTTTACGCCTCCCTTGTGGCCGTTGTTACCATGGGAATTCTGCTCGGCCTCGTTCTCATCTATTCAATTGTCAGTCTTCGGATGGGTGGGAAAGACGTGAAAGAAAAACGCAAGCGCCACAACCGGCAACAAAAACTGACAGACGAAGTGGATAACTTCATTCAGAAAGCGCCACACAAAAAGCCCGGCCCCCGCGACGGGTTCACGGTTTTCGAATTAACAACCGCCATCGCCCTTCTGTCATGGCCCGTCATTACATTTCTTAACCCAACCCTCGGCTTTTGGATTGCGGGTTCAGTTATTTTTTCAATCGTGATCGCTATTCTCCTGAAATCGCTCACTTACTTCATTCAGAACCCACAGCATGACTTTATTTATTACGTACTGGGACCTCACGGGAGAAAGGGTGACTATGACCATATGAGCTCTTCCGTTGAAGAAGCAATTAAAGACGCCCGCAAACGAGGGGCTCTGTCAGTCGCTGTTTTGCAGGAGAGTGGGGGAGGTCCTTACAACGATTTTGACCGCGATATGAATGTTCTTGGAACGAGATATCGAAATAATCGAGAGTCGTTTCGCGCGGAACAAAGTCAGTCAGGGCTGACGGATACGGAAATTAACGCCCTTCTTAATTTTGCCGAGAGATGGAAGGACCACGCTGAATTTCCAGATCTTATCGCCCTGCTTGAGGACAGCAATAATGCCTCCGGAATGAGCGCATATGTCGATTGGTATAATCGCACTCCGAATTCCGCCGAGCCGAAGAATCCGCTTATATCCCGAATGAATGAACATTTAAAAAACATAAGTGACATTCAAACATTGGAAGAAATACCAACAGGAGATACAGTCCGATTCAACTTCCTGTCGGAAATTCATTACTTCTTGGCCATTGACCATTTCCGGCAAGGGCATTTAAATCAAGCCATGGACGAATATGCATCTTTTTCAAGGGACCAAGCCAAGATGTTGGAATTACGGGCCCAGGCATTGATGAATCAAATTGATGACTACAAGCGGGAACATCCTTCTGGAGCGTTGGTCGTTGTCCGTGGAGGTGCTCACATTTTTGAATTAGAGGGATTGAGAGACCACGGCTATCGCGTCGCCGCGTATGCCGATCAGTTGCCAAAAGACTACAACAACCCAATCCATCTGGCTCAATCTGCCGCGCTTAGTGGAAAAGGGATCGAGGACAAACCAGCTCTCCTCACGCGCGCAATCATCTTTGCTTGCTTAGGTGCGGTGATTATAGACCACGTAAATCTTTCCAATCACGTGCTCTTGCTCACGGGCAGACTAATGGATGGGCGAGACTTATTAACCGGCAAGCCTCTTCCGGGGATGAGCCCATTTTCCATGGATGATATGCGAGCCATAGGAGACCTTTTGGCGCAAAAGGGCGGCCCTCACCTCAACTATTCAGAAATTGACAACTTAATTATTGAATGGGCGCGACACAACCACCACTGGCATTCAAGCTATGACAAGCTGTTCGATCCTGACTGGAACGCCTCGAGTTCCCTGCCGGAGATCCCATTGGTCCGCGTGGAAACGCGACCCTCCGTTTCTCGCGCTCTCTATTGGGTTTACAACCCGCTGGCACGCTCTCTGTCTATTCTTTATTCCAAATTGCTCAGTGGGATCAATATAGTTTGGGGCATCCTCACGCCTGTAGGATCATTCCTGTTGGTGAAACCACTACTATCCTGCATGAACAGAATCGGCGCGGTTAACAACTCAAACCGCAAGGTTCCGATGTCACCCACTCAAATTGTGCTTGAGTCCTTGCTGAAAGGGACGCCGATCAACCTGGGGTTGGGGGAAACTCTTCGAACCGATCCGCTCAGGAAAAACAGTGGAACTCTCATTTTCGTCGATCCAAGCCTGGAAGCCCACCTCGAAGAACTCGTGAAAAGCCTCGACCCGCATACGCCAACAACGCTGGTCGCTCAAACAAACGCTTTGGCGGAACGGTTAAGGGGGCTGGTGAATCCGGCATTTGTTTCCGTTGTGGACGGGGACCAAACAGGCGCCTTGCAAGGGGGGGAATGGCGCCTCAAAACATTGGAAACGTATTTCGGAGAAAACGCGGTTCAATTCCCGATCGTCGCGCGAATCATTCAGGCGCATGGATCCATGAATATCGTTTCATCTCAAAACGCGCCCGCCTTTAATTGGAACGGCCTCGACTCCAATTCAATCTTCCTCCAAAAAGAAACGATTTATCTCTTGATCGACGAACTCCTCAAAGCTCTCTCGGCCCGTTGGGCTCCGGACGTTCAACGCTCCGTCGACGAAACCAGTCAAACGTTAAAAGCCGCTTAACCTTTCCTTTTTCCAAAAGATGGAAAACTTTTGACGCTATTGCGAAAATTTGTATAAACATCGTGCATTCCTAAACAATCCAGCGTCAAATCCTAAATTAAATAGTTGACCGCCTAAAGGAGAATCAGGGTGGGAAAAAGTTTTATTCTTAAGGATGCCGATTTCACCGGCTTTCTGGACAAGTTGTCCTTTGACTTCGACGTTTTCTTCCCCGTTAAAAACGGTTCTCAGCGGTTCTTCAAAAAATTCGTTAATGCCAATGACCACCCTGTCGTCGGAGAAGTCCGGCCCTTCGAACCGCTCAAAGCTTTTTTCTCTCGCGCCAGAGAATTCGTGGCCGAGAATTTTTCCGCCGAACCGCCCAAAATAAATCACAAACCGTACGCCATCGTGGGGGTTAAGGCCTGCGACCTGAAAGGGTTTCAAATTCAGGATTTCGTTTTTAAAAATAACGGTCTCGAAGATCCTTTTTATATCCACAACCGGGAGAAAAATCTAATTATTGGCGCCGATTGCACCTGCGCCATCGACACCTGCTTTTGCATCGCCCTTGGAATTAAACCCTATCCCCATCGGGATTTTGACTTGAACCTCTCCACCGTTCCCGGAGGTTACGTGGTCGAAGAAGGGTCGGAGAAAGGGAAAGCGCTTTTAGAAAAATATCCTTCCTTATTTAAAAATGCCGCCGAAAGCGAGTTGCGGGCCAAGGAAGAGCAGCGCGCCAAAACCACCCGGGCCGTTGAAGAGAACCTCAAAAAATTTCAGGTTCCCACCGAGGATAAGTTTCAAGGAATCATCGAACGGAACTTTGCCTCCAAAATTTGGGAAGAAGAAGCCAAGACCTGTGTTGAGTGCGGAGCCTGCACCAATATTTGTCCCACCTGCCACTGTTTCTTTCTCTACGATCAGAAAGATGATAAAAAGATGGCCCGCCTTCGCGTATGGGATTCCTGCATGATTAAAGATTACGCTCGGGTGGCCGGCGGAGCGAACCCCCGGAAAAGATTATGGATGCGGCTTCGGAACCGTTTTGAAAAGAAGTTTGACTTCTTCCCCAAAGTGCTCAAGGTGTATGCCTGCACCGGTTGCGGCCGCTGCATCAGCGCCTGCCCCGCCAAAATTGATATCCGAAAAGTTTTGAAGAGGCTGGTTGCCAATGCTTGAGAAAAATCCCTATCGGATTCTGAAAGCGGAGGTGTTGGAAGTCACCGCCGAGACTCCGACCATTAAAACCATTCGGTTTAAACCGGAGCAGCCGGTCCCCTTCCGCACCGGACAATTTATTGAGCTGACCATTCCGGGCGTCGGGGAATCCCCTTTTACGCCGTCCTCCAAACCATCCATCAACGATGTTTTGGAAGTGAGCGTGATGAAAGTCGGGAAGGTGACGGAAAAAGTCCATCAACTTAAAAAAGGGGATGAGATCGGAGTTCGCGGACCTTTTGGAAACGGCTATCCGCTCGACGAATTTAAAGGAAAAGAGGTTCTTGTGGTGGGCGGCGGCTGCGGATTCGCGCCGCTCCGGAGTCTCATGTATTCTCTATTTGAACTCAGCGGCCAATTTAAAAAGCTTTGTTTCCGGGGAGGCTGCAAAGCGCCCAGCGAATTTCTCTATCGCAAGGAAATCGAAGGCTGGGCCAAAAGGCCGGATCTAAATCTGGAGCTAACCGTCGACAAGGGAGACGAATCCTGGAAAGGCCACGTGGGACTTGTGACCACCATCCTGGACAGCGCGCAGATGGATTATAAAAATGGGATTGCCATTCTTTGCGGCCCGCCGATCATGATGAAATTCGGCGCCAAAAAGATTATGGAAATGGGCTTCCAGGAAAAGAATCTCTTTCTTTCCATGGAGAAGAACATGTCTTGCGGAATTGGGAAATGCGGACACTGCCGGCTGGGAACCTATTACTGCTGTAAGGACGGTCCGGTGTTCAGATACGACCAGATAAAAAATTTGTCGGAGATCTGGGATTAAAGGAATGAATTAATGAAGACGAGCGCCGAAGAGCTGCACCAGGGCCAATTGAACCCCCAGCCCCAAAAAGGGCAGGACCAACGGCTTTTTGTGGACCTGGATGTGTGCGCCAAAGGACAATGCAAGGATTGCGTGATTCAATGCAGCTACTATCACCACCAGCAGGGACCTGGCAACAACGGCATCGTTTCAGTCGCGGAGCTGGCCACCTACGCCCTGGTCTGCCGGCGTTGCGAGGAGCCGCATTGCGTTAACGCCTGCCCCAAGGACGCTCTGGAGCAGCAGAAAGAAAAAGGGAAACTGCTCATGCGCCACCCCCTCCGCTGCGTGAGCTGCAGGTCCTGTTCTCATGCCTGCCCCTACGGAACCATTTATCCGGACAATGTTCCCTTGTTGGTCCATAACTGTGATTTCTGCCTGGATAGGAGGGATCAAAAGAAAGAACCTCTTTGCGTTTCCACCTGTCCTCATGGCGCCCTCAGTTTGAAAAGCGCCGAGGGAGACCTGGGAGAAAACACGTTTTTGGTTGGCGACAATATAATTGTCCATTCAACTCACTGGCAGTGGGAGAAAGCATGAGCGCTTTAATCTTCCTTATTATTTTTGGATTTGCCCTCACCTCTATTCTGGGTTTGGTGGCGAGCGGAATCGACCGGAAGGTGACGGCCCGGGTCCAGTACCGGGTGGGTCCGCCCCTGTGGCAGCCGTTCATTGATATCATCAAGCTTCTGGGGAAAGAAAATTTAATTCCGTCCGGCGCTTCGAAGCTCGCTTTTCTTGGGGCTCCCCTGGTTGGATTTGCCAGCGTGGTTTTGGTGGCGACTCTCTTGTGGAAAAACAACTTAACCCCCGCCCAGACGCTTGGCGGCGACTTAATCGTGGTACTTTATTTGCTCGTGATCCCAGCCATCAGCCTCATGATGGGCGGTTTTGCCTCAAAAAATCCGCTGGCCAGCGTCGGAGCCTCCCGGGAAATGAAACTTATTTTGAGCTATGAGATTCCGTTCAGTTTGGCCGTGTTGGTTCCGGTCATTAAGGCGGGATTCCTCATTCGGTTGGGAGAATTAATTAATTTTCAAGCCCAAAATGGCGCGGTGGCGGGAAATCTTTCCGGATTCATCGCTCTCGGAGTGGCGCTTCTTTGCGTCCAGGCCAAATTGGGTCTTGTCCCTTTCGACATTTCTGAAGCTGAAACGGAAATTGTGGGCGGGCCCCTTATTGAATACTCCGGAGCGCCGTTGGCGCTTTTTCGGCTTATGAAAAACATGCTTCTTTTCGTGCTTCCTTTCTTCCTCATTATCGTTTTCATGGGAGGTTTTAAGGTGGCGGGGTGGGGTCTTCTTTGGAGCGTTCTCAAATACGTGGGTCTTTTGGTCGTCATTACCGTGATTCGCAACACCAATCCGCGCGTTCGCATTGACCAGGCGGTCCGATTCTTTTGGGGACCGGTCACCGCTTTCGCACTGATCGCGGTGGTGTTGGCTTTTTTGGGGAAATAAATGGGCGTTAAATTAAAAGCGTTGCTTAAATCTCCGTGGGTGTTTCACATGGCCACGGGAAGCTGCAACAACTGCGATATTGAAATTTTGGATTGCTTAACTCCCCGCTTCGACGTGGAGAGGCTGGGGATTTTATTGGCCGGAAGCATTAAACATGCCGACATCCTTTTGGTCACTGGCTCCGGGAACCGGCAGTCCATGGAGAGAGTGAAACGTCTCTACGAACAAGTGCCAAAACCATGCCTGGTGGTGGCCATCGGAGAATGCGCGCTTTCCCGCGGAATTTTTATAGACAGCTACAATTGCCCGCTTCCCATCGACAAAGTGATTCCGGTTGATGTTTATATTCCCGGCTGCCCTCCGCGCCCCGAGGCCATTATCGCCGGAATCGCCAAATTGATCGAAAAGGTGAAAAGCAAGGCTTAAGACAAAAGAAGGAGACTGAATGACACGCGATGAAATTTTAAAAGATTTGAAAAACCGGTTCAAAGACGACATTATTGAGGTCGTCGATAGATCCGCGAAAAGAGTCTACGTTGAGATCAAGCCTGAATCTCTAAAGAAAGTAGTCCTTTTCATTTTCAAGGATTTGGGAGCGAGATTTAATATCGCTTCGGGAATGGACGACCGGGATCACATGGAAATTCTCTACCACTTTATTCTGGAGGAAATTAATTTGTTGGTTTCCCTCCGAGTCAAATTGAAAAAGCCGAATCTGGAAATTGAATCGCTGGCCCCCACTATTGAGGCGGTCAACTGGATCGAAAGAGAAATAAACGAAATGCTGGGGATTAATTTTATAGGCCATCCCGACTTAAGACGCCTTCTTCTTCCGGAAAACTGGCCCCAGGGCGTATATCCTTTGCGACGTGATTACAAAGAATGGGACCCCACGGCCATTCGGGACCGGGGGGTATCATGAAAACTATTGTTCCCATCGGTCCTTATCATCCCCTCCAGGAAGAGCCGGAATTTTTCACGCTGACCGTCGAAGGGGAGAAAATTGTTTCGGTGGATGTCCAGGTCGGCTACAACCACCGCGGCATTGAAAAACTTTCGGAAATGAAAACCTACGATCAATCCACTTTTGTGGTGGAGAGGATTTGCGGCATCTGTTCCACGAGTCACCCTTTCGCCTTTGTTCAAGCCGTTGAGGATATCGCGCAAATCGAGGTGCCGGAGAGGGCGAAATATATCCGCACTATTATTGGGGAAGGCGAACGAATTCATTCCCATCTTTTGTGGCTGGGGTTGGCGGGGCATTTCCTGGGTTACAACACGGTTTTCATGTGGGCCTGGAAATTAAGGGAAGAGATTCTGGATGTGATGGAAATTCTTTCCGGGAACAGAAACAATTACGGCATGTTTAAGCCCGGGGGCGTTCGGCGCGACATCAAAGCCGAAGACATTCCGATGGTCTTAAAGAAAATTGATTCCATTCTTCCCACGCTGGATATGCTGAAAAAAGCGGTGTTGGATGACCCCGTCCTTCAAGCCCGAACCAAAGGGGTGGGAATTCTGACCAAAGAGGCCGCCATTAACTATAGCGCCCTGGGACCCACGGCCAGAGCCTCCGGAATCAAACGCGATGTGAGAAAAGACAGTCCTTACGCCGCCTATGACCGGGTACAGTGGGACATGATCGTGACTCAAAACGGGGACGTTTTTGACAAGTTGGTTTTACGGGTTCTGGAAACCTTCGAATCAGTCAAGATAATGAAGGAATGTCTGCTGACTTTGCCTCCGGGTGAAATTGACGCCAACCTTAAAACCATTCCCCCCGGAGAAGGGATTGGACAGCACGAAGCCCCCCGGGGAGAGTGCTTTCACTATGTTAAAAGCGACGGGACCAACCGGCCGGTTCGCCACAAAATTCGGGCGCCTACTTTCATGAACCTGCCCACCTACAAATCCACCGTGATAAATCAGACCATTTCCGATGTCACCATTATCCTTGCGGCCATTGATCCGTGTTACTGCTGCACCGAAAGGATCTCGGTTCTGGATACCAAGGGAACCAAATTGTATGGCGGGGAAGATCTGGTTCGGCTCTCTCAAGCCAAAACGGAGCGGTTAAGAAAAGAAATGGGAGTTAAATGAATCAATTAACGAATCAATTGATGTCATATTTCAAAGTCGACGCTTTCTCGCTCTTTATCGGCGGGTTTGCCCTCTTCTTTTATTTGTTGACCCGGGTTTACTCTCTTTCCTTTATGCGCGGCCGTCCAGGGATCACCCGCTATAATGCGTATCTCTTTTTAACCCTCATTAGTTCCTGGGGCGCCATCTTCGCCAACCATTTGATTGTTTTCCTGGTTTTCTGGGGATTTTTAGGGCTTCTCCTTTACCTCCTCATCAGCTTTGGACAAAATGAACGCGTTCCCGCCACCGCCCAAAAGGCCATGATCATTATTGGGGGATCAGACGCCCTCATGATTTTGGGGTTGGCCCTCATCTATCATCTCTCCGGCTCCCTCAACATTAATGAGATTCATCTGGGAACCGATAATAAATTGGCCCTGCTGGCCTTTATTTGTCTCGCTTGCGGGGCTTTGGCCAAGGCGGGGTCGATGCCGTTTCATTCCTGGATCCCGGACACAGCGCAGGACGCCCCCATTCCCGTCACCGCTTATCTCCCTGCTTCGCTGGACAAATTATTGGGTATCTATTTTCTGGCCCGCTTAACCCTCACCGTTTTCAAATTAACTCCGGGTCTTCAAACTGTGCTGATGATGGTGGGGAGCATTACCATCGTGGCGGCCGTCATGATGGCCCTCATTCAACATGATCTCAAAAGACTCCTCGGATACCACGCGGTGAGCCAAGTGGGATACATGGTTCTTGGAATCGGGACAGGAATTCCGGTGGGAATCGCCGGAGGACTCTTCCATATGCTGAACCACGCCATCTACAAGTCCTGCTTATTTTTCTGCGCGGGGGCCGTTGAAAAAGAAACCGGAACAACCAATCTGGACAAGTTGGGCGGCTTGGCAAAAACCATGCCCATTACATTCATTTCATTTTTGGTGGCCGCGCTTGCCATTTCCGGCGTCCCTCCCTTAAACGGATTCGCTTCCAAATGGATGATTTTTCAAGGGGTCATCGAAACCGCTCATCGGGGCGGCCATCTGTGGGTTCTGTGGTTGTTGGCCGCGATGATAGGAAGCGCTTTCACCCTGGCCAGTTTCATGAAGGTTGTCCACGCGGTTTTTCTAGGGCAAGCCTCCCAGGAAGAAGAGCGCCGTGTCGGCATAAAACGGGAAACCAAACCCCTCATGTGGATCCCCATGGTGGTCTTGGCGTTTCTTTGCCTCCTGTTTGGGCTTTTTGCCAAAGCCATTCCCTTGGATAAATTTATTTTCCCCAGCATGGGTTATGAAGCGGCTTTCCCGGGTGTGTGGAATTCAAGTATCGCCACGCTTCTTTTGGTCGGAGCTGTTTTCATCGGGTTTCTTATTTTTCTTATGGGAACAATAATGAAAACACGCCGAACGGAAGCGTTTGTCGGCGGAGAGAGGCTTCAAGATCATCCGGAGATGAGAGTTTCGGGAACCGATTTCTACCACACGATCCAGGATATGCGCGGTTTGAAGGGCATTTACAATCTCGCCGAAAAAAAGCAATTTGACCCTTATGAAGTCGGGATTCGGGAAGTTTCGAGGCTCACCAACGTGATGAAGATCCTCCATAACGGGATCCTGCCAACTTACCTGGCTTGGGTTCTTTTGGGAGCGGCTATTTTGATGTTGGTTCTGATGGTGTGATGGAATGAATGAACTTTATATCTTGTTTGGGTTGATGATAATCGGGGCCATTGCCGCCATCGAGATGGAGGATCTCCTTTCCTCTGTGATCAGCGTGAGCGCGGTAGGGCTGGGGCTCTCCATGGCCTTCCTCGTTTTAAAAGCCCCGGATATGGCCTTCACCCAATTGATCGTCGAGATCTTGTGCCTGATTATTCTTATCCGCGCCACCATAAAAAAAGATTTGCCCTTTTCAACTTCGGGACGCTGGATATTAAACACCACGATTACAATTTTCTTCATCGTCGTTTTTCTTGGCGCTGTCTCATTGGCCCTCATGGAACTGCCGGAATTCGGCCATCCGTTGATGAAAGTCGGCGAGATTTATTTACGTGACGGTTTCGCCCAAACGGGGGCCACCAACCTCGTGGCCGCCATCCTCCAGGATTACAGGGCCTATGACCGATTGGGGGAGGTGGCGGTGTTGTTCGTGTCTTTCATCGGCGTTTTGGCCATTTTGCGCCGCGAAGGCCGGGTATCCGCGGCCGAAAGCAAGAAGGATTTAATATGAAAAAAATTAAAGAGCCGGGGATGTCGGTTATCGTTAAGACCGTGGCCCGCTTGGTGGCGCGAGTCATGCTCCTTTTCGGATTTTACGTTGTGCTTCACGGGCAAGTGACGCATGGCGGGGGGTTCGCGGGCGGGGTCGTTATGG
This sequence comes from Elusimicrobiota bacterium, assembly GCA_003140895.1. GTDB lineage: Bacteria > Elusimicrobiota > Elusimicrobia > F11 > F11 > PLLH01. The sequence continues at coordinate 4,977 of PLLH01000118.1, read as the reverse complement.
CCCTGGTCTTCATTCTTATTATGCTGGCCTATGGGAAGGAGGGGGCCCTCCGAACATTTTCCCGAACCGGGGCTCTCACCACGGCAGGCATTGGACTGATACTCCTTGTCGCCATCGCTTTCACCGGATATTGGCGGGGGCATTTTTTCGCAAACTTCTTGGGGCAGGGGTGGCCGTTCGAATTTTGGAGCGCGGGGGTTATTCCCTTCTTGAATATCGCCATTGGATTGGTGGTGCTGGGAAGCCTCTATGGTATTTTCGCAGCCCTGACTCACTTTCACTCGGAAGAGGAGGAGAAACAGTGATCCTCTATATGTCCTGTTTCGTTCTTTTTTGCATCGGATTATACGGCGTGATGCGCAAAAGAAACATCATTAAAATCATCACCGGAATTATTATTTGCGAATACGCCGCCAATCTCTTGTTTATTTTAATTGGTTACCGAATGGGCGGCCGGGCGCCCATCCTGGCTCACGGCACGGTCATCGAGAACATGGTGGATCCACTTCCCCAGGCGGTGGTGCTGACAACGATTGTTATCGGCCTGGCCACCACTATTGTTTTGGTGACCCTGGCTATCCGGCTTTATGAAAAATATGGCACCTTTGACATTACCAAGATTGAGGAGCTGAAAGGATGATGCTGGTCGAAAAATACCTTCCCCTGTTCGTGGCCATTCCTTTGGGCGGGGCCTTTCTCATCTCGCTATTGGGCTGGAAAAAAAGAGGGCTGCCCGAATGGATCGGGACATTAATTCCAGCGGGACTCTTTATTTATTCGCTGGTGACGCTTTGGGCCACCACCAAGCATGGGATCGTCGTTCATCACTTGGGCGGATGGAGCCCTCCGGTTGGAATTTTGATTGGCGCCGACGGCCTCACCGCCTTCATGCTGGTCATTGTTCACTTCGTCGCGGCCTGCGTGGCTTTATACGCCACCGATTACATCAAGAAATACACCTCGCCCTGGATTTTCTATGTGCTCTTCCTCATTATCCTCGCGGGCATGAACGGCGTTCTAACGACGTGCGACTTCTTCAATCTGTTTGTGTTCATGGAAATCGCCTCCCTGGCGGCGTGCACGTTGGTCGCCTTTGGAACCGAGCGCCACGAATTGGAGGCGGCGTTTAAATACGGCGTCATGAACACCATGGGGGCTCTTTTCATTCTTTTGGGGATCGCATTGCTTTATGGGTACACCTCGGAACTCAACATGGCGGATATGGCCAACATCATCGCCGCCAAGGGGCCTGGGAGCAAAATTGTCACCATGGCGGGAGTTTTTTTCCTGGTTGGATTCGGCTTAAAAGCCGCCCTGGTGCCCTTTCACGCCTGGCTCCCTGACGCCCATCCTTCCGCCCCGGCGCCCATTTCCGCCATTCTTTCCGGACTCATCATCAAAAGTTTGGGAATTTACGCGCTGTTTCGAATTTTTATTTGCGTCTTGGGCATGACGCCGCTTCTTTCATCCATTTTCCTTTTCATGGGCGCTCTTTCCATGGCCACGGGAGCCATTATGGCGATGGGGCAAACAGATTTCAAGCGACTCCTCGCGTATTCAAGTTTGAGCCAGGTGGGTTATATCGTGTTCGGGCTGGCCCTTGGAACTCCGCTGGGAATTCTGGGCGGCCTTTTCCATCTGTTTAATCACTCCGTTGGAAAATCCCTTTTATTTTTAACGGCGGGATCAGTGGAATACGCCACGGGGACTCGGAAATTGAACGAAATGGGGGGATTATCAAACAAAATGCCCGTCACCGGAACTTCAAGTCTGGCCGGCGCGATGTCCATTGGCGGAATTCCTCCCTTCGGGGGATTTTTCAGCAAATTGATCATTATCTTCGCGGCGGTTCAGGCCGGACACATTGGCTACGCCATCTGGGCGGTGGGAACCGGCGTACTCACGCTGGTGTATTTGATGAAAGCGATGAAGCAGGCCTTTCGCGGGGCGCTGGCGGAGCGATGGCAGGCCGTTCGAGAAGTTCCGATGCGAATGCGCTTGGCCATGCTCATCCTGGCTTTCGTTTGCCTGACCGGGGGCCTTTTACTTATACCCCAACTCAAAGACTTGTTTTTAAATCAGGCGGCTAAAGTCCTCATTGACGGAAGAATGTATTCAAAAATTTGGGGAGGATTTTAAGTCTTGAATATGAAACGGATGGCTGTCATGACCGGGTGTTACCTGACTTGGTGCTTTTTCAACTGGGTGCCGGGTTTGCAGGCTCTTATTATTGGCCTGCCCGTGGCCGCTCTGGTGGTATATCTCACGGAAAACATTCCCTACGGGAAGGTATCCGCGCTCCATTTCCAGCCCGGCAGACATCTTCGATTTATTTTTCACTACATGCCCATTTTTTGGTGGGAACATTTCAAAGCCAATGTGGAAGTGGCTTACCGCGTGCTTCATCCCAGGCTTCCCATTCGCCCAGCGGTTGTCAGGGTCAAAACGGAATTAAAAACGGACATAGGGTTAACCTTGTTGGCCAATTCCGTGTCGCTCGTCCCTGGAACAACGTCGGTTGACCTGGATCACGAGAAAGGAATTCTTTATGTGCATTGCATGTATGTTTCCCCAACTGACGTTGATGGCGTGGCCAAAAGAAGAGTCCAACGATTTGAAAAAATTTTAGTGAAAATTTTTGAATAATAGGGAGAATTTCAATAGTGAAATTATTTAGGTGGTTGGTTGGAGCCGTTGTCTTGGCGGCGATTGTGGCGTTGATTATTTTTCGGCCGCTGCCGTTTCTGTTTTACCCCAAGCTTCCCCATCTTGATTTTTACGGACGGGCGCTTTACATTCTCATTCTGGCCTGTCTATTGTGCCTCTACCGGGTGGTGAAGGGACCCTCCAGCGCCGACCGGCTCGTGGCCATTGACCTTATGGGTATTATGATTATTGGTCTCTGCGGCGTTTTGACCATCACCACCCAGCGCAGTTGGTATATGGATATTGGAATTGCCTGGGCGCTCCAGAGTTTTATCACGGTTATGGCCTTCAGTAAATTTCTCGAAGGGAGAAATCTCGATGCTTGAAACCATCGGCCTCATTTTCATCGGGTTAGGCCTCGCTTTTGACGTGTTTGGATGCATCGGCATGGTACGGCTTCCGGACGTTTATCTTCGGCTTCAAGCCGGAACGAAATGCGTCACCCTGGGAACCTGCGGAATTCTATTCGGAACCTTTCTCATCATGGGTTTTTCCGCCGGGGGGATTAAGGCGCTGCTTTGCATGTTCTTTATTGTTCTCACCAACGCGGTGTCCGCCCACGCCATCGCCCGGAGCGCCCACAAGGCCGGGGTCAAAATGTGGGAAGGCACGATTGTGGATCACTACGCTGAAGATCAAGGCGAAAAGAAATGAAATACCCCAAGTTAAGAGAACTCAAAGAAGCGGTTAAAGCGATTTTGGTGGGGCCGTATACCTCCGCATTCCCTAAAAAACCTTTCACTCCCCATCCCAACTTCCGCGGGCAGTATAAATTTAACGAGGAGAAATGCGTGGGCTGCCTGGCCTGCGAGGAAGTCTGTCCCGCCCACGCCATCGCCCATAAGGATGTGGTGGAGGGCAGCCGGGGAACCCGGACCATGCTTCATTATTCCGACACCTGCATTTTCTGCGGCACTTGCGAGGCCGCCTGCATCGCGGATCACCAGGGGATTAAGACCTCGCTTGAATGGGAGCTCTCTTTTTTCGACCGGAAAAAAGAGTCCTTTGAAACCATCAAGAAGGAACTGCAGCTTTGCGAAATTTGCGGGGTCACCATCGGCTGCAAGGATCACTTAAAGTGGATTGCGGAAAAAATAGGGGAACTGACCTACTCCAGTCCCACGCTCTATCAGGCTCGCCTCCAAAACTTGGGTGTGATCGACGAGAATTTACAGTCCGTTTTAAAAGATAAGGGCCGGGCCGATCGGATCAAAATCCTTTGCGCCCCCTGCCGGCGCGAAACAACTCTCACGACCAAATAACGAGCGCCCCTTGCTCCTTAATTCCAAATCATGAGCGAATCCTGGACCCATATTCTCAAGGGCAAGCTGGTCATTGTTGGAATCGGCAATCCCCTCCGCGGCGATGACGGTTTCGGCCCGCGCCTTGTTGAAGAAGTGCGGGGGAAAATTGAGGCGGTTTGCATTGACGCGGGGAGCGCTCCGGAAAGTTACACCGGAAAAATTGCCAGGGAAACCCCTGACACCATTCTTCTTGTGGACGCGGTGCATTTGAATAAGAAGCCCGGCGAGTTCTCTCTCTTAAAAAAAGAGGAAATACTGAAAAGCGGATTTTCAACACACGACATGTCTCCCAATTTGTTTATTGAATATCTTGAACAACAGACCCGCGCCGCCATCTATCTTTTGGGTGTTCAACCAACGGATATTTCGTTTGGCGCGGAGATGTCGGAGCCGGTTAAAGATGCCATCACTGAACTGGCCGGGAACCTAAAGGAGGCCTCCCTTCATGCATGAATCGCACTTAATCGAACCCCTCATAAAGGGAATATCCGAACACGCTCAAAAGGAAGGCGCCAAGTCGGTTTCAAAAGTGCGGCTTAAGATCGGCCAATTTATGGGAATTCAGGGAGATTCATTTAAGGAGACTTTTCACGTTTTGGCCAAAGGAACTATTCTGGAAAAGGCCGAAATTGAGATCACTTTTTTCCTCGGCTCAAGAATCGAAGTCCTTTCCTTCGACGTAGATTAGCGAATTCCCCGTAACACCCTGTCGCCAAAAGACGGGCGACCAAGCCCCCTTAATTTTTACGATTTTTTTACACTCCGCTGACGCGCTTTTCCCGACGAAAAACCTACCATTGTCGCGTCCCTCAATCATGAGGAGCGCCCTCTCTCCCACAAAATAAGGAGACATGTATGAAACGAGTTACTTGCCTTGCCATGGGATGGCTGATGTTGTCCGCCGCCGCCCTGACCGCCGCCACGACGCCCGCCGCTCCTGTCCAAAAATTCTACGGGAAAATCATCT